>JAGRNE010000327.1 GCA_020440915.1 Leptospiraceae bacterium
GCGCGGCCTCGCATCGCCTGGCCCTGGCCAGCCCGGCCGACATGCGAGGAAAGCTTGCTTCCGGCGCCGACGATCTGGCGCTGTACATCTCTTTGATCACAACCACTGCGAATGTGGATGCCTCCCTGCAGGGATTGCCGGAGCTGAGTCGCTCCATTAGCGCCGATGTTCGTCGTCAAATCGAAGATCGACCGTTGGAATTCTATCACCTTCTGCCCGATCCAAAACGCTATTTGAGCAAAGCCGATCCAGGTAAAGCCTACGGCGCCCTGATTTCGCGATTACCTCCGGCCGCGGCGCTGAGCAATGCAGGGGTGGTCTCGGATTTTTCCTCGGCGAAAGACGGATCATGGATGGTTGAGAATGTGAGTTTCAGTGTACATCCTTCCCTTTCGCAGATGGTCTTTGTGGCCGCCACCACGTACGGAGGAAGTCTTACCCTCACAGTGAATCTGGATTCCAGCCGATGGTCCGAAGGATTGCCTTCGCTCTTTGTGCAGACGGTAGAGGAATTGCTCAAAACAGCCCCTGAAAGGGAAGCCTGAGGCGAGGCCGGATGATCGGGATCACGGCTTGCGGCTTCCAAAAACCATAGTAAGATCAGATTTTTCATTTCGCCCTTCGTTCAAATTTGCAGACCTGGCCGCTCCCGCCACGGCAGGTCGTCGCCCTACTTTACCGAGTGCAGGCCCACTCGATTTCCTTCGCAGTCTTCGAAGTGCCCTACAAAGCCATGTTCGCCTATGGACATTTTAGGATTGAGGACCTTACCGCCTTTTTCCTCTACCCGCGAAAGCACGGCGTCCAGGTCTTCCACACCCAGATAGATCAACGTGCCTTTGTGCGAGGGCTCGTAGCTCTGGGCCTGGACCAGAGTTCCGGTAGAACCCATGCGACCTTCATGCATGGGAAACCAGGCCATGCGAAGAGGGCCCATCTCCTGAACGGTAAGCTTCTCCTGGAGAATAAATTCGTAGAATGCTTTTGCCTGCTCCAGATCCAGGGCAGGAATTTCAAACCAGACAGAATGACTCATCTTCTCGCTCCCGTGTATACTTTCAGATTGCCGCGGATATGGCCCGGTCTAGTGGATGCCAGCAATGCGATCGGTCCAGGGCCCGGTGTAGAGCCCTGGAAAAATGCAAAAGACGACGCGTAGCCTCCGCAATCATGGATTGATGTTCAGCTGAGGCATGGACAGTTCATGGATTTGATCGATTTGCTCTTTGCTGAGGCCAGTGAACACTTCCATTAACTCGGGCTCATATTTCTTTACCAGAGCTACCTCTTTATCGTTTGTGAGGGGACCCACCACCTCCATGGCCCAATCTGCATAGACCTTATTTTCGTCCCATGTGTCTTTGATTTCCTGCTTCTGATCCACCAGCTGTTGCCGGGTCTTTCGCAATTCGGCTTTGGTCTCTTCCGGAATGTTTGGATCCGCCAGTTGTTCATCCAGAAGATCAATGCCCTGCTGGGTCATGTCCTGGGAGGCCTAGTTTAGATTCTTCTGACGTTCCATGCCCACTTCGGCCTGCGCCATATTCCAGGCCCATGCAACCTTTGCATTCACCTTTACGAAGGTGGCGTAGTCCTCAAAGCCTCCTTCCTGGATCGCGGATTCAATTTTTGAAAAACCTTTCTGCGCGCCGTCCGGATTCTCCGCCAGCCACTTCTCGAAGTTAATGCCGGTCTTTCGCAGTATGCGCATAGTCTTGATGTACTTCTGCATTTTCTCGTCGTCCAGTTCGCCGGCCGAAGATACAACCTCATGATACTTCTTGTAAAGTGCTTCTTTAGGATTGTCGCATTGAGCGGTCAGCAAGACGCAGGACGCTACCGCCACAAGCAGGCTGGTTTTGAATAAGAGTGCTGATTTCATCGTTTCCTCCGGAGGCCATCATACCTGCGGCTGAGAAAGCACAACCCAAAATTGGCCGCTGATCTGGCCTTTTTGCCGTTGAATCGTTACATCAGCCTGCATCCGCAGCAAATGCACACTGCGCGATTTCTGGCTCCGCCATGGAGTGTTGGTGCGATGGCTCAGGACTGTAACGCTTTTTCGAGGAACTGGTTCAGCGGGCGGGCCACCTTCCAGAGCTGCATCACCTTTTTGAGCAGCTCTGGCGAAAGAATCAAATCAGCGTCCATTTCTTTTATCATATAGAACTGCTTGCGCGCGATAAGCGGCTCTTTGAGAGCCAGATCGGCGAATTCGGATGGTATTCTTTTATTGCTCTCTCCCATTAAGTCGCCAAAGTCGCGGAGGGCCGCTGAGTTCCGGGCAATCTTTTTAAAGCTAGCGGGACTCGCTGCAATGGCTCTTCGAATGGACATAAGCTGGTCTTTATCCGGGTTGTAGCATCCGGCCATGAAGCCTGCATTCTTTGCGCCAAATCTCAAGAAGAATCCAGGCCGGGTCTTATCCTTGCTGCCTGTTTCGGAAAAATAGGCGGTCATGTAGAGATTATACGGAGATTTATCTGGAGAGAATCGAATGTCTCTATTGATTCGGCCGACCATACGCGAAGGATCATCCTCCAACCGGACTCCCTGCTTTTCTATGGCCCGGCCAACGTCGGTTACGAAAGTCAAAAAAGGTTTGCGAACCTCTTCTTCATAGGTCTTACGGTGGTTATGAAACCATTCCCGGTGATTGTTCTTTTCCAGATCCCTGAAAAACTTCAGAAATTCTATGCTAAAGTAGGCGCCCATGGACGTTTCATTGCTCCCTC
This sequence comes from Leptospiraceae bacterium, assembly GCA_020440915.1. Classification (GTDB taxonomy): domain Bacteria; phylum Spirochaetota; class Leptospiria; order Leptospirales; family Leptonemataceae; genus UBA3465. The sequence continues at coordinate 2,736 of JAGRNE010000327.1, forward strand.
TTACTCAAATGCATTTTTCTTCTTTTCGAAACAAAGGCCGGCAGAATACTAACTTAATGCAGGCAACTTCAGGCATCTAATATGCGAGCACTGGAAAGAATCTACGACTTTTTCCTTCCTTCTAGTTTCGAGGATTCCGCCGATGAGCGAAGGGCCCGGGTGCTTTTACCGGCCGCCATCTGGATGATTGCTGTTTGCTGCTTATTTCTTCTGCCGCTGGGAGTGTTTCAAGTTCTGGGACAGCGCTTCTTGATTCTGGGCCTGGCCTTTTCCGGGCTGGCTTTGCTGCTTCTTCTTCTCATACGATTCGGCTATTCCAGTCTGGCTGGCTATCTGGTCATCGGCGCGCTGCTTCTGGCCGGCAATCTACAGCCCATTTCATCCGAAGGTATCTACGACACAATTTACATGCTCAATATTCT
>JAGRNE010000328.1 GCA_020440915.1 Leptospiraceae bacterium
TTTGCGACTGACCATGATCTTCTATTCGTTCGGCTATCGCCTCCAGAGTAGGGAAGCAGGCTTTGTCTTTTCCCTGAAAAGAGGCCAATGCCGCATATACCTGCAGTTCCTGCCGGGTCATTTGGGCAATCGCAGCAAGCGGAACCTTTGCCCATATTATGCTAATGTTTGGATTGTGACTCATCGTTACCTCACCAGGGATGTATTGCGTAATAAACGGAGAAGATCAGCAAGATGCTGATTCCGTAGGATATGAGCAGGAACCGACGGTTTCGGTGTCGGTCCGCTCTCCGCTTTCTGCTGAGATGGCGCATATCCGATGCGAAGAAGCTGGAGCGTATTGTTGCTTCCATTTTAGTCTCCCGTGTAATCGTGGCGGCGACCTGAAGGCCGCTCTCTGTTTTCTATCCGGATTGTATAGTCCGGAATCTCTATGACCTTCCCCGAATAGCGCTGCAGGCGCGTTATGGCGAAGGCCAGGTCTTTCTGTAGCTGAAGGGCCGTTTCTCGGTCTTCGATTGGATGACCGTCCAGAAGTAGCTGGAAGTCCGCGTACTGGATCCGTCCTTCGAAGACCTTTCGACCATAGTCTGGCGGCTTGGGTGCTACAGAGGTTCCATTGTCTGTTCGATTGATATTCAATGACTCCATTTCTGTGCTGTCCCTCCAAACGGATGATTGCCGAAAGCGGCCTATGCGGCCGCGTGGGCGGAATCGCTGGGGTCGTAATTCTTCTGGATGGTCCAGATTCGGAAGGCAGAGGAGAATGCGGCCAGAGCCCTGGATCGATCCTGGTCGGACCAGATCTTGCTGAAGTAGCGTCCAGGTTGGTTCTTGTCCATGACCAGACTGGCCACGGCGTCAATCGTCATCATTTCCTGATGCTCCATGGCCTCTGCGTATGCAGACATCTGATAGCACCATTCTTCGTAGAAGTTGGGCTTGGGCTGGCCTTTCTTGTCGTCTTTCACATACTGGCTCTTTATATCTGCCAGGACGGTTCCTATGCCCGGAATCTCAAGAAGGAGGTCTGCGGTGCCCGCATACCCTTCGGCAACGACGACCTTTTCGGATGCCAGGATCCTGGCGTCCGTCTCCCGTAGCCATCGCCTGAAAGCGACCACGTGACGAGCCACGGTTCGGAAGTCCGGTGAGAGTTCTCCGGTTTTTGCGAAGTGTTCGATGGCCGCATGGATCTGCTTTCCGGTGTCCGCTGCGCTGCTGGCCTCGGATTCCATATCCTCAACCACTCGCTTTGCGAAGTCTTCCGTCGGTTCATCCTTCTTACGGGGGAGGGTGAGGGAAGCCATGATAGCCTGCTCCAGCTTCCAGGACTCCAGCCCCGGCTTGGCCACAACCTTCAGTACCGTTGTAACCGATGGCAGAAGGCCAAGTTTTCGAGCGTCTGCCAGGGTGGTTGGCTTTCGGTCCTTCCGCTTTTTGTCGGCATAGGGAACAGTATGCATTGGCTCTCCGTCCCGAGTATACCAGTGGGCATCGCTTTTCCTCTGGATCAGGCTCATTTGGCACCTCCCGCAGGCGCGAATAGCCCCAGACCAGGTTCTTCAGAGGGTTCTACTGCATGGGACTGCTCTTCCTGTTCCTCGGAGTCACCCGGGCGTTGCACGTTCTCCAGGGCCTGGGTCACCTGTTGGATGGCCGAGTCTGCGGCATTTAGCAGGCTCTCCTTTTCGTTTTCCGTAACGATGCCTTCCAGTTTCTGCTCGATGTAGCTTCGGATTCGTTGTAGGCGTTCCAGATCAAGTTCGCCCATGGCCTCTTCGATACCATTGTTTGCCCTGATGAACGTTTCGGAAGGCTCGGATTGAGGTGCTTCCGGCGCCTCATTAACGGTCTTTTCCGTACGGCCAGAGCCAAATCCTTCGCCGAAATCCATTACTTCTTCGGGAACATAGAGGCCTTCGGCGACCTCCGGTGCGAGTGCCTTTACACCTTCGGAAATTACCCGGGCGGATAGCATTTGCCTGGGGTACATCTTCCAGTTCTGCTTATCAGTAAGACCCGCCTTTTGTGCCATCTCCATCGTCCATTTGATTGTGATGACATTCCCCTGGCGGTCTGCGAACTCGGCCTCGCATACGCGATCGTCTCTCCGGATCCATCGCACCTGGTTTCCGGCCTTCTTGAAGTCTGCCAGCATTGTCTGGCTCTTTAATGCCGGTCGCCCCTGGATGATGTCATAACGCTGCACTGCCTTCATCGGGTGCATGCCCGATGCCTGGCAAAGAAGCATCAACGCCATGGCCTGAGATTGGTCTTTCATCCCAAACAGGCCGGATTTCACTATCGTGTGGGCCATCTTTTCGAGCTCCGGCAGCGAATACTGCGCCGGAAGCTCGGGCGACTGGTCCTGTCGCATTGCTATGTCTTTCTCGGACATACACTCCCTCCAAATTCTAAGCTCACGCAGCGGAAACGCTACGGTCTGTATGTATCGATTAACTGCTGTGATTCTCGAAGATCCGGCTCCAGGCACTTCCAGCACTTGTCGTACTGGTAGAGCTTTACTCCCTTCGCTCCGCACCCGGCGCAATGCGGCTCTGCAATGGCGGACTCCAGCATATTCTGGAAGCCCGTTCCTCCGCCCGTCGAAGGGGCCGGTGCGATTGCAGGTGGCGCGGTCATTCTTTCAGTGCTCGTTACGATCATGGTTCCCCTCCTTTGCCTCGATGACATTGAGCGTTTTGCTTCTGTCGCTCTCCTGATTTTTTAGCGGTAGAATAGGGCATTCGCTTGCCGGGTCGTGCTCCAGCACCGAATCGAGCACTCCGAATCGGACCTGTGCGAGGACCGTTGAGTGGTGGCACTGGATCGAGATATAGGCATCCTGGATGTGGTGTTCCAGTCGGACATGCGGGCAGTGGTAGCAATGGCTGCAGTCCTCTCGGGCAAGATAGACGCGAGTCCATTTGTCCAGGGCACCAAGGGCCTTCTCATGGGCCTGATCGTGCTGGATTGCCAGGGCTTTATGCATTGCAGGCCTCCGGTTCATCGTCGCCGTAGCGACGATGATGGATCGAAACCAGTGATGCGGTCACGATGTAGAATAGGCCGGGGTGCTTGGAGGCGAAACGCTC
>JAGRNE010000329.1 GCA_020440915.1 Leptospiraceae bacterium
GAGGGATCATAAGCGGACCGTGCACGTGGGTGCCGAGGTGCGGCTTAATGCGTCCGCGCGCCCATAAGTGGAACGCGTACAGCGGTGCCGAGGTTCGCCTTATTGCGTCCGAGGGATCATAAGCGGACCGTGCACGTGGGTGCCGAGGTGCGGCTTAATGCGTCCGCGCGCCCATAAGTGGAACGCGCACAGGGGTGCCGAGGTTCGCCTAATTGCGTCCGAGCGATCATAAGTGGAACGTGCACGTGGAGGCCGAGGTTCGGCTTAATGCGTCCGAGCGGACATAAGTGGCACGCGCATGGGGGACGGTTCGGTATATCACTCCAGAGCGATCATAATTGGAATGCGCCAGCGGGATCGGTTCGGGCTCATCCGTCTGAGCGGTCAAAATCGGCGCCCGGCTGTGCCTTTAGCCGTCCGATTTTCTGCTGACATAGAGGCTTATTTCTGGAATCTGGAGTCATGAGCGCGAAGCTGGACCCGGAATTATTCCCTGAATCAGGCACCAGATTATTCGAGGATTTTGGACCTCTGGATCGAAAGTCCTGGGAAGAGAGAATCCTCAAAGACCTCAAAAGTCCGCCTGACCCGGAAAAAGCGCTGGGTAAGCTGGACTGGAAAACCGCAGAAGGATTTACATTAAAGCCATTCTATCTGGAAAACGAAAAACCCGGCGGACTTGATCGCCATCTGCCGGGCGAGTATCCTTATCTGCGCGGAATACATGGATCCGCCAATCAGTGGCTGGTCGAGCAGACCGTAGATTTAAACTTGCATCATTCCTCTTCGGAGCTGGATCAGCTACTGGAGGAGTTTTACAAACATGAGCTGGGAAGTGTGCGCATTCTGGTGAATGATCTGGCGCATGCGGAAACGGGTTTGGAGTTCGCCCGAAAAATCGATCTGACCAGACTAAAGGCTAACATCGACATTTCTATTCCCCTTAAAGATTGCAGTGGTTTTCTGGACTGGGCCTTTTCCCAGGACCCCTCTACGGTACTTGTGTCCTGTGATCCTCTGGCCCGTTTTCTGCGCGCCGGGGCTGTGGAAACTTCTTCCATGGAAACGGAACTGAGCGGCGATCTTGACGTGGCTGCAGAACTACTTAAGCGATCCGGCCGACCCATTCTCTGCGTGGGAGCTCACCTCTTCCGATATGCTGGCGCAAACGATCGGACCCTCCTTTCGCTGGCGCTTTCTGCCGCATCTTACTACCTGGAACAAATGCTGGAGCGAGGTCTTAATCTGGAGACCGCCCTCAGAGGCCTGCATATGCGAAGTGCAGTTTCCTCCAGCTTTTTTCTCGAGATCGCGCAGCTCAGGTCCGCCCGATTCCTCTGGTCGCAAATTGCGGCCGCCTTTGCAGACGCTGTATCCGGTGCGGGTGGCGAAACCGGGGATTGGAAAGCGGCCGCAGCTCTGCGGCAGTCCACCGAGACTTCCATCTTTGAGCTTTCCGGCCTGGATCCATACACCAATCTCTTGCGCGCTACTACCCAGTCCATAAGCGCCGTGCTCGGAGGCAGTGAGCGACATACAGTCCATCCATTCCATCTGGTTACCGATAGAGAAGATACCTTCTCGAGGCGGATGGCTCGCAACATTCAAAACCTGATTCGACACGAAAGCTATCTTCAGCAAGTTGCTGATCCCGGCGGAGGTTCCTATTATCTGGAGAATCTCACGGAAGATCTGGCAGCGGTGGCATTTGAAGATTTCCAGAAATGGGAAGCCAGGGGCGGATTTCTCAAGTCTCTACAATCGGGCGAGATACAAAAATCTCTGGAAGAGCAACTGGACGAAAGCCTCAAGAAGATTGAGAGCCGTCGCGCTGTATACGTTGGCGTCAATCAGTATCCATCGCTCAAGGAAGAGGTCTCTGAAAAGCGATTTGATCCGTATCTCTCTCACTGGTTCGAAGGAGCAGCCAAGCATACCGATGCGTTCAAAGGAAAATCTGTGGCCCCGCTTCGTTTCGCGCGGGCTACACAGGGTTTTGAGGACCTGAGGATTCATTTTCAAAGCGTGTCAAGAAGCAAAGGATTTCGCCCGGAAATCCTACTGATCCCGGCAGGCAAGCTGGCCATGCAAAGAGCCAGGGCTGCCTTTTCGCAGAACTTCCTGGGCTGTGCCGGATTTTCGGTTGAAGATCCCGGCTCCCTGGGCGATGCCAAAGGGGCGGCGGAATACCTTAAAGAGCGACTGGCAAAGAGTAATCATATTGTCGCCCTCACACTGTGCTCCAGCGATGAGGAATATGCTGAATTAGCGGAATCAATTATGCCGGCAGCCAAAGAGAAGGGTTTGCCCGTAATCGTGGCCGGTAGCCCGGAGAACCGCGAAGAGCTAACCGGAAAAGGGATTCTGGAGTTTATCCATTTGAAATCCAATGTTTTTGAAACGCTGGTGGAGTTACAAAAGAGGATTCTAGGCTCAAGCGTCGGCTAAAGCGAAAGTAGGATAGACTTATGAAACCAGATTTTAGCAAACTCAAATATACTCCGATCTCCGAAGGAGGCCAGTCCAACGGAACAGTCTCCGACGATGTGGCCATGAATACTCCGGAAGGCATTCCTGTGCAGGCGGCCTACGGCGCCGATGCTCTGCAGGGACTGGAGCATCTGGGATTCGGGGCTGGCGTGGCGCCTTACCTGCGCGGGCCTTATTCCACCATGTATGTGACCAGGCCCTGGACCATTCGTCAGTATGCGGGATTTTCCACGGCAGAAGAATCCAATGCTTTCTATCGTCGCAATCTTGCAGCGGGTCAGAAAGGCCTCTCTGTGGCTTTTGATCTGGCCACTCACCGCGGGTACGACTCCGATCATCCCCGGGTAGTGGGCGATGTAGGCAAAGCAGGAGTGGCCATCGACTCTATCCTCGATATGGAGGTGCTCTTTAATCAGATTCCACTGGAAAATGTTTCTGTTTCCATGACCATGAATGGCGCTGTCATCCCGGTGCTGGCCTTTTTCATCGTGGCAGGCGAAGAGCAGGGCGTACCGGCCGAGAAGCTCACCGGCACTATTCAGAACGACATTCTCAAAGAGTTCATGGTGCGAAATACCTACATTTAT
>JAGRNE010000032.1 GCA_020440915.1 Leptospiraceae bacterium
CCGTGCGACTTCAATTCACTCGCCACGCTTTCTTCGGTAGGAGCCTCTTTATGAGGCCATTTGATTACTTTCACTCCAGTGGGCATCTTTCTTCTCTTCTTTTCTGAATCTTTGCGTCTTTTTACCTTTTTGCGATTTTCCGGATTTCTCAGAAATCGTGGGGTCGCAGCGTGGAACGCTTGTTGTCTTTTGTTCTCTGGACGGCTGCATCAATCAGTTCGTATATCTTCTTATTCAATTGTTCTACAGCATCAGCAGAAACCATGCAGCCCTGAGATTTGATGTAGGCCCTGGTCTTGCTGGCCACCACTAGTTGTTCCTTTTCTTCAGACATGAGGTTCTCCTTTTTCGTTTACAGGGGAAACCATTGCCGGCATCCAGTGCCGTAGCTCCCTGCGAACAGGGTTTCCTGCCGTCGGGCCGATTTCAAGAGAATTTCGAGGTCTATCTAGAACATGAAAATCGGAATTACGGGCGGGGCCGGATACATTGCCTCCCACATAGTGCAGGATCTTCTGGACCAGGGCCAGGAGCTGGTCATCCTGGACAACTTTGTTACCGGAAATCCGGAGAATCTGGCGCGGCATCCGAAAATCCGCTTTATAGAAGGCGACGTAGGCTCCGAACGGGCCCTGGAAGAGTTTTTTTCCGAATCTTTGAGCACTGTATTTCACTTTGCTGCTTTAAAGGCCGCCGGCGAATCCATGAGCAATCCTGGCAGATACAGCGCCAACAATCTACGGGGAACGTTTTTTCTGGTAGAAGCTATGCTCAAACATGGAGTGGAAAACCTGGTTTTCAGCTCCAGTGCGGCGGTTTACGGCAGTCCCGAGTATCTACCTATCGATGAGGAGCATCCGCGAAAACCCATCAACTACTACGGCTTCACCAAACTTATGATGGAACAGAACCTGGAGTGGATGAGCGCTCTCAAGAATCTAAGGTTTGCCTCGTTGCGCTACTTCAATGCGGCCGGGTATGATGTTCATGGCCGGGTTCGGGGTCTGGAAAACCAGCCTCAGAATTTGCTGCCCATTGTTATGGAAGTGGCGGCCGGGATTCGGCCACAGATGCAGCTATACGGCCGAGATTACGATACCCGGGATGGAACTTGCATTCGAGACTACATCCACACCAACGATCTTGCCTCTGCACACATCCTGGCCATGAAGTACCTGCAGGAAGAAAAAAAGAGCCTGACCGTGAACCTGGGTTCGGAGATGGGGCTTTCCGTACAGGAAATTGTCGATGAGGCGCGAAGGATTACCGGGAGAAAGATTACGGTGGAAGATGCGGAGCGTAGACCCGGAGATCCTGCATCCCTGGTGGCCAGCGCCCGGCGTGCCCGAGAGTTGCTGGGCTGGCAGGCGCAGCATTCCGATGTGACCACTCTGGTGGAAAGCATGTGGTCGGTGTACAGGGATCATTCGCTCTAAACGATGATAGTTTCAGTTTACTTTTTTTCTCAGACCGGTGGAATACATCTAGCTCTTCCCGCCAGGGCCACCTTTTGGCCGGGCCAAAGGAGGGTTGCCGACAAAGGGGGCCCGGAAAAAATTGAAAAGCAGCGCCCCGGGCGATTGAGTCAAACCCTGCATGCCAAAAAGATCTGAAAACATAGCATCGGTTCTCCGGAATCCCGGAAAAATGGGCTCCAGGGCCTCCTTGTCTGAGACCGCCGTTGAGCGCATTCCGAGGGCGGAAGCGGATCTCTGCCCCGTGGGCTCCGATGCTCGGCGAACTGATTTTCGGGCTCTTCGCAAGTCTCTGCTTTTTGCTCTTTCGCTGGGAGCACTGTTCCTTTTTTCCACCTTCTGTTCGCGACAGCACGATTTAATGGAAGAAGGCGAAGAGTACCTTGCTGCAGGAGATATTGATCGGGCCATGGAGCGATTCGAGCTGGCCTCTCGCCTTTCCGATTCTGCCGAAAGCCAGGCCGGTGTGGGTGTAGTTCTGAGTTTGCGGCGGATCACCGCGGTAACCGGCCTTACAATGCTGGAAAAGTCTCTGGATAGACGATTTGATCTAGAAGTTCTTGGAAGACTGTTCACGCTTTATCTGGACATGGGTTTGATTCAACGTGCCAGCGATTCCATTGCTGCAACGCGCATAGGGGAGGATCGATATTTTCTGCCCGAAGTAGAGGTGCTTCGCAAAACGCTGCAATGCCTGAACGCCACCAATGATGTGGATGGCAAAAATATTCGATCGGTGGAAGTAGAGCGCGAGTCCTATATGTCCATCCGCCGATCCTATGCAGCCCGTTGCGATATGGCTCGCCTTCGGCGAATGGTGGAGAGATACTATCCCTATCAGCTCTATCGCGGCCGAGGAAATCCTGCCGAGACTGTTTTTGATCCTGCATTGTTCTTCTTGTTACAGGATCCGGCTGGCCAGAAGTTTGAGGATGGGCAGGCGGCCTGGAAAGAAATTCTCGGATTGCAGGAGATTACTCGATGCGAACTTCAAAAGATCTATGGAATTCCCGGAGAAATGCTGAATGTAAATTTGTCTCAATGCAGAAAGTATCCCGCTTCGCTGGTGCTTTTGCGCGAGGCTCCACCCCGCCTTTCCGAAAGCGATTTCTTTCATTTTCCGGACAAGCTCTTTGACGATTCCGGATTCTATCCGGAATTTCATCCGCTACCGGAATACTATTATCCCGGCGAACCCAACGAAGATAGAGATCCCGAAGACATTTGAAATGTCTCGGGAGGCGACAGCTTCAGAAGTGCGGCTGATCCCCTCCAGTTGCCGGCTTCCTCGGCTTTTCGATGCGCCGAAACGAACCTTGACAGTAGGCGAAAAAACGGTACTCTGACCCTATGAGTGAAAAGAAACCGGCCGTTCTGGTCCTGGAAAACGGACAATACTTCGAAGGCTATTCCTTTGGCTCCTCCCGGGAGGCTCTGGGCGAAGTCTGCTTTAACACTTCTATGGCCGGTTACCAGGAAATATTAACCGATCCATCCTATTGCGGTCAGCTGGTTACTCTAACGTATCCCATGATTGGGAATTACGGAGTGCATCCAGAGTATGCTCAGTCCCATCGCATTCAGGCAGAAGCACTGATTGTGAAGCGCTATGTGAATCATCCGTCCAACCATATGGCGGAAAAGACACTGCAGCAGTATCTTCTGGATGAGGATACCCCTGCCATCGAAAGAATCGATACTCGAAAGCTTGTATTAACCCTGCGAAATGAAGGGGCCATGCGAGGAGGTCTGTTTCCAGGAAAGTCCTTCTCCCAGGAACTGCTGGAAAAAGTACAATCCATTCCAGGGATGCTCGGTCTGGACCTGGTATCCCGCGTAAGCGCGGAGAAACCCTACATCTTCGGCGAAAAAGGCGGAAAGTACAGAATTGCAGTAGTAGATTTTGGCGTGAAGACCAACATCCTGCGGTTGCTGAACCAGAGCGGTTTTGAAGTTCACGTATTTCCTGCCAGCACCTCCATCGATGACTTGAAGAACTTCGATGCCTACTTCCTTTCCAATGGGCCGGGAGATCCGGAGCCTGTATCCTATGGCATAGCAACCGCCCGCGAACTTCTGAATTCCGGCAAGCCTGTATTTGGTATTTGTCTGGGGCATCAGATTATTGGACTGGCAAAAGGCTGGAAGACCTTCAAGCTAAAGTTCGGTCATCGGGGCGGCAATCAACCGGTTAAAGAGATGAAAAGCGGCAAAGTCGAAATCACGGCTCAGAACCATGGTTTTGCCGTGGAAGCAAGCGAAAGCGAAAAAAGTCTGAATGTATCGCACTTGAATTTGAACGATAAGACCATCGAAGGCTTCTACAACGACGACTCCTATCTGATTACCGTGCAGCATCATCCGGAAGCCAGTCCGGGGCCCAACGATTCCGCTCATATGTTTGCGGATTTCTTTACGCTGGTAGACAAATACTACCAGAGCCATGAGCGGGCCAGCTAAACCAGGACTCCTGGCCATGTCGCCCATGGCCGGCGTCTCCGACAGTCCTGGACGCATTATGAGTCGGCGGTACGGCGCAGACTTCTCCTTCACGGAGTTTGGCAGCGCCGACTTTATCGCCAGCTCCCATCCGGATACTCTCAAGCTCTACCGCTTCACAGAGGAAGAGCGACCCATTGTTTTTCAGATTTTTGGCAGCGATGCCCACAGTATTCGACTTGCGGTACAGAAACTCAGACCGCTGGACCCGGACCGACTGGACCTGAACATGGGATGTTCGGTAAACCGAGTGGCGATGAAAGGGGCCGGGGCCGGGTTGCTCCGAAATCCCGAGGAGGCAGGAAGACTGGTGGAAGTAATGCGAAAGCAATCCGGCCTGCCTGTTAGCGCCAAAATTCGCCTGGGATGGGACGATCAGAAAAGAAATTACCTGGAGGTGGGAAGAATCCTGCAGGACAGTGGGGCTTGCGCCCTGTCCGTTCATGGCAGAACGGCATCCCAGGGCTACCGGGGACAGGCCGATCATCAACCGCTACGAGAGCTTACTTCCGCTCTGAGCATTCCAGTATTTGGAAACGGCGATTTACAGAATTATGAGCAGGCCATGGATCTCATCCGGGGAAACGCACTTGCCGGAGCGCTACTGGGCCGGGCTTCCATCGGCAATCCCTTCGTTTTTTCCCCTTCCCGGCATATACTTCCCACAGAAAAGATCGAGGCGGCCCGGCATCACCTGGAGCTCAGTCTTTCTTTCCATGGATACCGCGGACTATTTGTCTTTCGAAAGCATCTCAGCCGATATCTTGATTTTCTTGCGCCGGAAATGCGGAAGGAATATCTTACCGAAGTAGATGCCGTAGCGCTGGAAAGATCCCTGGCGACGCTGCAGGAAAGGTTGAACGGGGTCGGAAAGGCGGCTACTGCCTGATTCGGTCTTACAGGGAAAGAGAAGGTCCTATCCATCACTTCTCGCTTTTTTAGGTATTGCAATGAATAGAATCGTATTAACGCTACTGGTGGCCACCCTCGGCCTGATAGCCTCAACCACTTGGGCGGAGGAACGTCCCCGTCCGGCCAGCGCCGAAAAGGCCCCCGGGGAAACCTTAAACGCCATTCGGCTTATTGTTGGAGATGAACCTATTACCGACCTGGACATCGTCCAGATGGAAAAAAACATCCAGTATATTCGAAAGAACCTTCGCATCTCGAAGCGGGAAGCGGCGATTGAAGAGCTCATAGAGCGCGCCATCATTGAGCGGATAGCGCGCCGGGAATCGATCATAGTAAGCGAAGGAAGGATCCAGACGGAAATAGACAATCAGATGCGGGCCCGCTCCATCGAAACGGAAGAGGAATTTCAAAACATCATTCAACGCGAAACGGGCATGCCCTTCGAGGTCTGGAAAGATACCATGCGCATCAGCTTGATTCGCCAGCAAATCTTGCAGATCATGGTGTCAGTGCCTCAGCCCACGCCCAAAGAGGTGGAAGATTTCTACCGAAAGAATCAAACCAAGATAGGTATGGAATTTCTCTACAGAGAGATTGTCTTTCCCTATACTTCGGACATCTCCCAGGAAAGAAACATTTCCAACAAAGCAAAGGATATCCATCAGCAGCTTTCTTCGAACCCTGCCAGCTTTGCAGGAGTGGCCAGGAGCTTGCCGGAAAACGTTTCTCCCTACAAATATGCGGGCGGCCTTAGAAACTGGGAAGAGATCCAGAACATTGCCGAAGAGGATCGCATACTTGCCGGAGTGCTCTACAATATGCGCGCCGGACAGCTTTCCCAGGTGTTTCGGGATCAGGCAGGAAGATATCGCATCGTTTATCTTCAAGCCAAGCGACCTATCCCTCTGGATGAGGTGAGGGCCTTGATCGAAAGGCGGCTGTACTATGAACAGGCAGAAAAAGCCTTTGATGAATGGATGAAAAAACAGAAAGAAACGCTTACCATCCAGAGACTGTAAATGAAGCTTCGCCTCAGTGGCATCTACATCCATCTACCGGATTCTGAAGATCTGGCATCGGATCCCCTCCAGTACTGCATAAATGCATTTGGTCAGAAGCTTGCCGCTTATCTGGGCGCTCTGGATGAGCTTTCGCGCCGAGGTCTCATTTTCCTTGAGCGGCGGATCGTCACCAATTCCAGTTTACTCTCCGGCATCTCGGAAGGCCTCGCCATCGAAACCCGGGCTTTGCCGGATCATCCATACGACGCTCTTTCGCAGCTAATGGCCAGGCCCGATCTTCCGGTGGAAGACCTGGAAGCCCGAATGGAAACCTGGGCCTTTTTTCAAGGAATAGCTCCGTTACTGGATCTTTCCAAATCCCTGGATCTGTTAGGTCGCCATTTGCGATTTCTGAGCAGTTATACCTACGCCGAGAATCTTCCGCCAGGTTTGAGTCCGGACTATGTAGGAGTGGAATTCTTTGAACTGCAGAAGCGTCCAGAAGGCGATCTGCATAGCTTTGTATTCAAGAACTTTCATGAACTGGACGCAGAAGTTGCCTTCTATCTTCCGGACCTTCGCATCCATCGCCTGGACTTAAGCGGGCAGAACCATCGCTCCCTGCATCTCTGCCAGCGAATTCTTGAGTCTGAAGTCTACCTCAAGCTTTTGGAATCGCAAAGCGACGAGCAAGCCGAACCTGGCCAGGATCATGAAGCCATAGAAGAATTTGCAGCGCAAAGCGCAGCCCCTTCCAGTTTGATGGCTCTGTCTTCCTTGCTGCAGGAGGGGCCCGAGGTTTTTCGCATTGCGCCGTCTTATCTGGAAATTGAATTGAATACGGCCAGCCCGGTGCAGGACCATCTTTTGTTGGCCCCATCCGAGACCCTGGCCCTGTCCGCCGATCAAAGAAAAGAAATTCTGAATCAGCTTTCCGACTTTCTCGCTGGGGATGTTACCATTTGCCTGGGTGGTCGCGGCGATTCTGCCGCCGATGCCGGCGCTCCAGAATTTGCCCTGGACTTGCTGGCTCATGGTTCTGTGGCATCGGTCTATGTGGAAACCTATGGTTACGAAATGAGTCGATGGATAGACTTTCTATCCCGGAATGCAGATCGCGCCGCAGAACTGGAGACTTCACGAAGATTGGTATTTATTGTCCGGCTCTGTAGCCTGAGGCAGGACCGATATCAGCATTTCTACTCCGCTGGCGATGTGAACCTCGTTATGGCCCAGTTAGATATCTGTCAGATGGCTCTGGAAAACAAGGATGGGCCCGGTTTTGCGGTGTATGTGGAGATGCAAAAGATCAAAGAAGTGGAGGATGAAATCCATGCTTTCTTTCAGAAATACGATCCGACATTGCTTACACCCATCCTGCGAAAACAGAATACCTATGGAGGCGTTCTGGAAGAGCGTAAGGTATCCGATCTTTCCCCACCCATTCGAGGTTTCTGCTGGCATTTGAGTCGCGATCTATACATCAATGCTTCGGGTCGAATTCCCATATGCCGTCAGATTCCGGACAGCCCTGGACCTGATGTTGACGATGGCCTTAAGCAGGCTTTTACTCAAATGCAGAAGGATTATATTCATTCCATGAGGGGCGAGCATGAAAGCATTGCGGCTCCCTGCCTGAAATGTGATGAGTGGTATTTATTTCAGGCCTGAGGCTTATCCTTCCCGGGATTTTGATCGATAAACGAAAAAGCGGAATGCGTCGGAGGACCGCCCTGCCGTGGAATATGGGCCTGCCGATGCCCAGCGGGCGCTAGAATGAGTTCTATAGAAACAGTATGCCTGGTGCAGGCCAGATCCAGCTCCAGCCGACTTCCGGGAAAGGTGTACCAATCCCTACCCGAAGGCGGGCTCACCGTTCTGGAGCATTGTATTCGCAGACTGGAGAAAGCGAAGGTGGGCCCCGTATATGCCCTGATCCCTCATGACGATTCCAGAATGCAGACCTTCCTGGAGCAGCGGTCCATATCCTTCATTGCCGGTCCTCTTGAAGACGTCCGCGCTCGTTTTTCCATAGCGGCAGGCATTACCGGCGCTCGTTGGATTGTGCGAGCCACGGCTGACAATCCCTGCGTGGATCCTGAATTTGTTCGCAAGAGCGTGGAGACGATTCGCAACACCGGGGCAGACCTTTTTGCCTATACCGGCCTTCCTCTGGGAGCTGCAGTGGAGGTTTTCGCTTCTTCTGCTCTGCAGAGCAGACATGGGACTGAGGCTTCGGATCCTGCAGAGTACAGAGAGCATGTAAGCCTTCATATCAAACATCATCCGGAAGTCTATGATGTACTCCGAGTAGATAGCGGACTTCCGTATGAGATTACATCCCGCATGCGCCTGACCGTAGACGAAGCGCGGGACATGGAGTTGATGCAGTTGATTTTTGGCAAACTGGGGCCGGACTTTGACCTGGCGGATTTGTTGGAGCTTTTTGGCAGAGAACCGGAGATTTTTGAGATCAATGCAGATGTACAGCAAAGAAGGTTTCCGGCGCATTTATTTGCTCACAGGTACAGCGCCTGAGATCTACGGTACCGGCCATGCCCGTCGCATGCCGACTGTTCGTGATATCTTACCTCGCTGCCAACTTTCCGTCCGCTCTGTCCTGAATCGCCCGGAAGAATTCTGGGACAGCGGTGAAGGTCAGTCTTTTCTTACGAACATCCAGGAATCCACATCGCAGCCAGGGGAGGAACTTGTAGTCCTGGATGCCCGGGACCTGGATCCTTCTCCACTTCTGCCTTTTGTGTCAGTTCTTGCCCTGGACAATCAAAGCGAAGCTAGAAAGAAATGCCAGAGCGAATATTTCCGACAGATGCCGCTGCTTTGCGCTCAACGGCCCTGCCTGTTCTACGACACTCTTCTGCACAAAGGATTGTCTCTGGCTACATCCGTTCGCAGATACCTGGGACCGAATTCGCCGGCCAGCGCAGCGACCCCTGTCTCAAATCTACGGTCAGCCAGCAATGATTTTGGCTCCACACCGGACATGCTCTTTTATGCCGGACCGCCCGGATTTCTTTCCGATGCTCTGATACGCTCTCTGGATGAGTGGCTGAACGAAGCCTTCGCCGGTCGGTATGTTCGAGTTGGAGGAAAGGATGTTCCGGCTCTGCCCTTCCAGGAGTTCCAGGACTTGCTACACTCGGCCCGGTTTTTTCTGGGCTACTACGGTCTTTCCCTTTACCTGGCGGCTGCGTCGGGCTGCAAGACCTGGGGCTTGCTCAGTGGAAAACCATACCATGATGACCTGATTCTTCAGTGGTCGTCGCAGAGTGGCGCACCTTTTTTAGGAGTCGACCTCCGGCCGGAAACTCAATCAGAGGACGGCCCCGGGAATCTACTTTCTCTGAGCAGCGACAAACCTTCCGCTTCGGTGCAGAGGATCAAGGGACTGGCAGAAGCCAGGGAAGGATGGAGACTGCCAGCGGGCTCCCTGCAGCAGGGAAGGCATAGTTTTCTCTGTGCTTTTCGCGCTGTACAGAGGATTCGGGCCTTACAGTCCACGTTCGAATTGTCAAAATAGAGCGCAGTCAGAACCTGTCCGCAGCCATGGAAGAAAATCGACAATCGGGTAAGACTCCGGAAAAAGGAGAAAGTCAGGTACTTCGTAATCTCTCTTTTGGAGTCCTGCTACTTGCCGGCGCACTTTCCATCTACCAGAAATCCGATGTCAAGCCAGCTGCAGAGTTGCAGCAGAATCTACGAGATACCCAGGCCGACTTCTCCTTTCATCTAATGAAGAGCCAGGCGATCCTTCCCGGGGCCGGATCGGCTCAGCCAGAGCAAGAAGCGATCAAAGCCTCGGTGGATGCCATCAACCAGCTATGCGAATCTCCCGGTGTGGATTCTTCCAGAAGCGAAATCCAGTGCGCCGTCTTGCTGGAATACCTGGGCGCGGAGTACGACAGATACGTTGTACGGCCCGGAAAATTTAAGGAGGAATTCCTGCAGCTCTACGAGCGGAAGGAATTACTGCCTTCGGATGCGGAGATTTTTTCCACTGCTGTGGGCGACCTGGCGCGACTCAAGCAGTACAAAATCTCCGGCAATTCGGAGGATTACCAGCGACTCAAAGGAGAACTGGAAGAGTCCGCCCGGGTAACAATAAACATACTAATCCTGCTCACCCTGGCTTCGCTGGCGGTGCTGGGTCTGGGTTTTGCTTTCGTTGTTGCTACGGTCCTGAAGAAACCTGTGCAGCAATACGGGGTGGCATTGATGGGAGTTCCTCCTTCGCATTTGAGGGTCTTCATTGAATGCACCATACTGACATTTTTTGGGATTACTGCAATGATTCCCCTGGCGGCGGGCTTTGTGCCTTCCGCACTGCGAATGCCCTTTATGGTCGGCGCATACGTAGCCCTTTTATGCGGCGTTCTTTACTACGCCTACAAACAGAGTTCCGGCGAAACGCTGCACAAAGTTCTGGGGGACTGGGCCTATCGTCCCTTTCATCAAATGGTAATCGGTATTCTGGGATGGTGTGCCATTGTTCCTGTGGGCATTATGGCGGTCATCGCAGTAATGGAATCCGGCGATGGACTGGCAGACCCGGTGGACCAGGCCCACCCCATAGTCTATATGATTCAGGATCATTTTCTTGAATCCTTTCTGCTGGCTGTTATTGTAGCGCCCATTCTGGAAGAGGTTGTTTTTCGCGGATTTTTGTACGGTTATTTGCGAACGCATTTCACTGTTTTTGCGGCGGCCCCCATTACAGGATTCATCTTTGCCATTCTTCATCCGCAAGGCGCGGTGGCCATACCCCATCTATTCTTTCTGGGTACCGGCCTCTGTTTGCTACGCGAATACAATCGCAGTCTTCTGCCCGCCATGGTCACTCATATGATCACGAATCTACTGGTCATGGTCGTGTCCTATCAGATCTTTCATTAGAGGATCGCGGCGGGGCCGTGGGAGCCCGGCGCCAGAGAAACCAGTCGGTTCGTCAGTTCCTACGGCCATAGAGTACCGCCATCCCCACAATCGGGAAAATTTGAATGGTACGACTGGACCTGCGTCGTTGTCTGGCGGTTTTGCGCCCTGACGGTCCAGCAGATTAATACAGTCTCGGGGAGGGGCACCGCCAGAGTCGAAACTACCTGGGCGCTTTTTTCCGGAATCGCTCCGATGGACTTCGCGCAGTTCGATCGTTAGCCAAAGGCCTTCTTCTCTTTGCCCCATACAGGAACAAAAAGTAAGCGAAGCTGCTCTGTATCCACTCGATCCAGCTTCAGATGCCACCGTTCTCCCAGGAAAGCCGGGCGCGAAAGCTTTTTTATGAAGACGGAGAAAGGATCGGGCAGCACAAGTTCGGTGTCATTGGTAAGATGGCGTGCTTCCACTATGCCCTCCACCGGGCACTCTTCGATCTCCAGGAACACTCGGTCGGGACGGAAGCCGGTAAGAAATCCTGTGAACTCCTGTTTACCGGTGGCTTCGATGTATCGCACCAGTTTTAGCTTCCAGACATCCCGCTCTGCATCCATGGCTCTTCGTTCCTGCTCGCTGGTATGCGTTCCCAGGGACTCTACTTCTTCTTCGGTGTAAGGTTGCTTCTTTCTTTTTATAGCCGCCTTCAAGGATCGATGCACCACCAGGTCCGGATACCTTCGAATGGGAGACGTGAAGTGGGCATAATCATCGAATCCCAGTCCCCAGTGTCCCGAAGGATCCGGCCTGTAAGCTGCCTGCATAAAGGAGCGTAGCAGCAGCATGTTGAAGATCCTGGATTCCAGAGCTCCTTTCTTGTCCACCGCTTCCAGGGCTTTCTGCACCTCGGTCTGGTCGGTGCTGGTCAGCTTGAATGGCACTTTGTAGATCTCGAAAAAAGCATTCAGGGTTTCCAGCTTTTCTTCATTCATGGATTCATGTACGCGATAAAGGGTGTGGGCCTTCTTCTTACGTAGAAAAGCTGCGACGGAGACGTTGGCAGTCAGCATGCACTCTTCGATGAGCATGCTGGAGCGAAGGCGGGGTTTCATCTGGATCTCGGTAACCTGGTCGTTCTCGCCGAAAACAAACTTGGGCTCCGGGATGGTAAGGTCTATGCGTCCTTCCTTCATTCGTTGCTTTCTTTGCTGGGAGGTCAGTTTCCAGAGCTCCGGAAGTATTGGATCTCCTTTGCCTTCCAGAAAGTTCTCCGCTTCCGTGTATGTGTAACGCCGGTCCACCTTGATGATGGAGGTGTAGAATTCGGACTTGATGGTTTGACCTGTGCGAGGATCGATTTCCATGCAAGCTGTAAAGGCCAGACGATTCTTATTCGCAACCAGGGAACACAATTCCTCGGAAAGGGATGGAGGGAGCATGGGCACCACGCGATTCGCCAGATAATAGGAAGTGGCCCGCGCCCTGGCTTCCTCATCCAGCGAAGAGTTCTTCTCCACAAAGTAGGATACATCCGCAATGTGCACGTAGAGGCGAAAGGGCTTTTTCCGCCCGGAAGGCATCTCCAGACTCAAAGCATCGTCAAAGTCTTTAGAATCGGCGCCGTCTATGGTGATGGTATAAAGATGGCGCAGGTCTTTTCGCTGATTCCAGTCCGAGACCGTGGAGGGTTCCAGTTCCAGACCTTCCATGGGCACAGCCAGTTCCGGATACACCGGATCCAGATCGAACTTAAGAAGGATTCGCTGAAAATCGATGTCAAAATCAGTATCGTCTTCAAAGCGAATGAATCGAGCGTCGAAGAAATGCGCATTCTGGTGTTTCACCGACTTGCCGGACAGCTCTACAACGACAACACGATCCGGCTTGAAGCGGACTTTCGTATCGTTGGCAATGCCGCGAACCGGAAAACAGGCCCCGGGCTGTCCCTGAGTGTCCAGCAGGACCCCAGGAACAATGTCCCGAACGGCCCGTGATAGGATCTTCATGCGATAAAACTTGCGATCCCTGTGAACGATACCGGTGACTTCGGCCTCGAAACGCGCTCTCTTACGATCAAGCAGTCGAAGCACCGCTCGATCACCCGGCAGGGCCTGACCGCTCAATGCAGGAGGAATAAATAGATCCCTGGCTTCCTGATCCGCGCCGTAGGGTATTCCAAAATAGAGGCCGGTAGGACTCAGTGAAATGCGGGCTTCGATCTGAAATGGTTTTCGCACATGGTACGATGATCCGCTTTTTCGCACCATACCCAGGAGTTCCAGATCCGCCAGAACGATGGCCGGATCTTCTTCCATTTGAAAGCTGGATCGAGAGTTTCGTCCTTTCGGTCGGTTTTTTTGCTTTGTCCTGGTCTGTTTTCTTTTCTTATCCGCTTCTGCATTTAGTTCGCGGAGGATTTCTTTCAGAGCTATTTTCTGCCCCGCTTTCTTCTCCAGAATTTTGATGAGTCTGGCTGTTGATGTAATTTCATTTCTTCTCATAGTATATCCTTGAATTCGCGATTAGATGCGACCTGCTTTCCCTGATTCTGCCTCGCATTGATGCCTCAGGATGGAAAAGAGTCCGGATTCTTCGATGTCCCGGGCTTATGGCCAAAGCCTCCGGGGTATCGGGCAGTGGCCGGATCCTTCCGGACGTACACCGGAACTATGCGGTCATAGGGTTGCGGAGTAGAGGAGGAGCGCTGCAGCAGCCGGAAAAAAGACTCCGGAGCCGGCTGAGGTAAGTCCATTGCAGACCGGTTCTCTGGCAACCTTTCTTTCAGGGTTTCTCGTTCATCGCAATAGATTTCCATGTCCTTTGTGCGAGAGACCATTTCTTCCGGACTGAGGTCCAGAAGAGCTTCCTCGACAGTGTCATATACGCTGCCTGCAGAATCAACGAACAGTGAGTAGAATCGATTCTGTTTGCCATCGAGACAGACCAGGAAGGGAAAGGTGGTCTGGTTGCGGTTTTCCATATCTCGTACCAAAGTGTCTGCATAGAGCTGGAGGGAATAGAAAGGGATTATCGGGATCTGCCATAGCATACCCAGGTTTCGCGCAGTGCTTACTCCAATTCGTGTGCCTGTAAATGAACCAGGCCCTACGGTTACAGAAATGGCTGCTGGCTTCTGGATGTTACGGTCAGCAAGTAGCCGCTGAATTGTCGGTACCAGATCTATGGAAGAGCGGTTTCGTCCGGGTTGAACCACGGAAAGGAAATCATCGCTTCTGCCCAGGCAAACGCACAGGTAAGAGGAACATGTGTCGAAGGCCAGAATGTCATCCTCTGCTGGGTTGGGGGCTTCTATTTCCTGTAGCGTTTCCATAATTAGAATTCCTTTTTCCGCACCAATTATTCCAGGCTTTTCGCAGGCGCCGCAGCAAACGATCCTGATCTCCGAGTCGTTAAGCCATATGCACCTACGGTTTCGCCGATTACGGCAACAGCAGAATTACGCTTCTGAAACTCCTTTGTGGCCCGCATCATTGCTGATTTGGAGGAAAGCGCCCTGCCGGAGACTCTTCAACGATGAGCGTTCTCAACTCTTCGGCCGTTGCCTCCAGGGAAATACGAAAGAATGGGCACTTGCTGAAGAGAGATGGAAGGCGGTCCCACCATTCAATGGCATGCACCGTAAAGCGAAGTGGTTCTGCTTCCCAGATTTCTGAAAACTCCAGTTCCATCATTGCGGATTCATTCAAGCGATAGAGGTCAAAGTGATTGAGGTCTCCTGTTGTGCCTTCGTAAAAATTGTGCAGATTGAAGGTCGGACTATTCACCGTTTCCTGGATACCCAGGGCTCTGGCCGCATGCCGAACAAAGGTAGTCTTTCCCGCTCCCAGGTCTCCTTGAAGCAGCCATACCGCTCCTTTACCCGAGGAGCGGCAGTAGTCCACAAGCTCTATTGCCTTCTGGGCCAGGGTTTCTTCGTCCAGATTAGAATAGCGCTTCACGGAACGTCTCTTCTTCCCGGGGGCGTCCGCCTTTTCGATTTACTCCTTCTTCTGTTTGAGCCAGCGTTGGCGCCGGCCCTGGTCCCCGCGCCGGCCGTCGGCTTTCGCTCGGCGAATCTGCTGAGTATGCCTCCTTTGTTGCTTGATCGATCCGGCTCCACGGTTTCGGCTTTTTCGTAATCCCGGATCCGGCTTCGGCGGCTTGAAGGAGGGGGTCCCATCATTCTGGATACCATGGCTTCGCTGCAGGCATAGGAGAGCGCCATTATGAACAGAACAAAAAGAGTGAGGCGACTCATTTCATCCGGCCCCGGATGTCCGGTATGAAATACAATACCTGGCTGAACGCTTTCCAGAAGTGAGCCAAATAGAAGAAAGGAGATGGCGCCAAAAACAAGAAAGATGGATAGGAAGGCAGCAGACCTCACCGGCTTAGAATCCTACAGGCCGCCTCTTTGTCCACGGAATTGTCGTTTACCCATGGGCTCGCTGCTTTGCAATGATCGTCATGCAGGCCTATCTTGCCGGGGGCCCGGTAATGTATCTTCTCACCATTCTGTCGATTGTGGCCGTGGCCCTGATTCTTTATTCCATCTTCCGGTTGCATTCCATGCGGTCCAGGCGCGCCGAATGGCAGGAACTGGCCCTTGCATTTCTCCAGGAATCGGGAGACGGCGAAGCCGCCGCCACCCGGGCGGTTCAGCGCGCTTCCTTTCGACTGCAGAGCGCCATTCACTGGTTATCGCGACTGGCAGGGATGGCCACCCTCCTGGGACTGCTGGGTACCGTCCTGGGCATTAGCCAGGCATTTGCGGATATGCAGGCCACGGGTCAGGCCGGACCGGATGTTTTTGCCGCAGGTATCTATGAGGCATTGCATACGACCATTGCAGGATTGTTGCTGGCGCTACCATTTCTGCTGGCTCACCATCTGCTTCGAGACGCACTTTCCCTTCGGCAACTGGAATTGCTTTCTTCTCTGGGGAAGAGAGCATGAACCCTTTTCCAGGGGGCGGAGAGTCCGAAGGAGGGGAATTGCCGCTCGCTCCTTTCCTGGACATAATCTTCATTTTGCTGATTTTTGTCCTGGTTTCGACCCGGATGGTAGATGAAAGGCTTCTGCCAGTGGATCTACCTTCTTCCGAATCCGGTCAGGAAAGTGTGGACGACAGAAAGGTAATCCTTATCTATCTGGAAGCGGAGAAGGCCCGCATTCCATCGTTGGATCTGGATATGGAGCTGGCGGGAATCCGGGCCGGGCTTCAAGAAGTGTGCACGGAAAATCCGATGTTTAAGATCAGAGCCTCCAGAGATGTGCCGCTTCAGAGTTTTGTAGAATTGACGGACTCACTTCGAGGATGCGGCTCCGTGCAATTGATGGTGCGCCGGCCCTGAAGGGGTCCTGTCCGGCAGATTGCCTCCGCACAGTGATTCTGCCCTCCGGTGATAATCGAAGGAGCTGAATTGTTATCATTAGTAGATGAAGCGATTGATTCCCATAGCTTTGCTGGTTGCAGCCATTCTGCCAGCCCGACTGCAGGCCCAGTTTTTCTGCGATGGGGTCGCCTGTGCCGCTCTTCCTTTGAGTCAGGCCCAACTGGACCGCATTTATCAGGACATTCAGTACCAATACTTTGATCAGGTCTTTGAAGATATGGCCGAGGCGGCGGCCCTGGCCAGCCTCAGCGGCGCCCCCATGGGAGACATCAATCTGGATCGATTCACCTTTGGACTCAGCGCAGCAGTGAGTTATCGCTCTCTGGAGAGCGTAGATGTTCGAGTTCCGGAAGTAGGAATCGTAGAAAACCTGCCTTCCACCGGCGTGGCGGCCCAGCCCCGTGTTTATTTTGGAATGAACCTGGGGGAAGTCATGGGCTCCGGAAACCTGGTGGCGCGAACGCCTCCCTGGTATTCGCTGTCTCGCTTTGATCTCTACCTGAGTTATGTGACCTTTGATCTGGACCAGCCCTCCGGCACCGCCCGTTCTTCCTCCGAAGACTGGACCGTGGATGCGCGATCCAAAGGCATTGAATTGCGGTATCACCTGGCGGACTCCAGGGAACTGGGAAGCCCCATGATGCGATTTCTGGGCGTTTCGCTGGGCCTGGGAATGAATCGCTTTGAACAGGATATACGATATTCCAAACAGGATACCGGCACCCGCATTACCCTGGCCAGCGGGGAATCGGTACGGTGGGATGCCAGCGACACCATCGAATACAAGTCTGTCATCGATTCCTATCCCCTGGATATTCGCACTGGCATTCAGTTTTTTCACTTCTTGAGTCTTACTGTAGGTGCCGGTGCCGCATGGAGCAAAGGTTATGCGGACTTCACGGCGTCCAGGGCCGGTCCGGCTTACCTGGAATCGGATCTTGCGGCTGTTCTGGGCTTTACCATCCCGGCTTCTTCGCTGAATCTTACCGTCAATGGTTCCGGGGCCCCACCAGCCCGATTCGCCTATGGTATGCTTGGAGTGGAATTTAACTTCTACTTCTGGAAGTTATATGCTGAAGCGAGAGGAAATGAGAACGTATATTCGGCAAACATTGGGCTGCGGGCAGTATTCTAAAGATTCGAAAGAGGAAGCAATTGGCCTTATCTAAAAAGAGTAGATCCACCCAGAAGAAGAAACAGTCCGATGCGCCAAGACCTCCATCGGCGGCCAAAAAGGAAAAACCCAAATCCGGAGCCAGAAATGCGAAGAAGTCATCGGCGCGAGGTCGGCGGGCCGTTCTGGTTACGGGCGCGCTGGGATTCATAGGATCGCATGTCTGCCAGAGCCTCATTAAGAAAGGTCCAGTATATGCCCTGGATCGATTACATCCGGACGGTGTAAACAACTCAAGAGCGAATGCTTTGAAGAAAGCAGGCGTGCAATTCATTACTGCCGATCTGGCGGATCCATTGTTGCCGCAAATCCTGGAAGAGACCCTGCATCAATGCGATGCCCTGGTTCATACAGCGGCCCCGGTAAAAGAAAAGGGACCACTGGAGGACTTTCGAGCCATCAACGTGCAATCCACGCTGGCCCTGGCGCGGAAGGCCGCGGACTGTGGCCTGCGGCGATGGACGCAACTTTCTTCGGTGATGGTGTACGGTTTTGATTATCCTCCAGAGGTGGCCGAAGAGGGTCCGTTGCGCGGCGACGGAAATCCCTATTGCATCACTAAAATCGAAAGCGAGCATGCCCTGCTGGGTCTGAGCGGCAAGGGTATGGATGTGGTCATCCTTCGTCCAGGGGATGTGTACGGTCCTGGTAGCGTGCCCTGGGTGATACGTCCTCTTGAGATGATGAAGAAAAAGCAATTCCTGCTTCTGGATGGGGGACGATATGCCATCAACCATACCCACGTAAGTCATATCGTGCAGGCTGTGGAACTGGCCCTCAGAACCCGTGGAGGGCAGATCTTCAACATTACGGATGGAATCAGTAGCAGTTGTCTGGAGTATTTTGGCGCTCTGGCTTCCACCGCAGGCTTTCCCGCGCCGCCTTCTATTCCTTCCTTTCTGGCGCGTAGCGGAGCGTTACTGATGGAAATGGGGAGTGCGCTCATCGGCCGGGAAGCTCAGCTTAACCGCGAAGCTCTGAAGTTTGTCATGCGTCCCCACACAGTGAATTCGCAGAAGGCCCGGGCCTTGCTGGGACTGCGACCCACAGTATCTCTCACTCAGGGTCTGGACGAAATCCATACATGGCTGAAGGAAGAAAGGCCGGATTTGCAGGGACCGGATTTCAAACCCTAGTTTCGCAGGTGCTTTCGCAGGGCTTCGGCAAACTTTGCATAACCCTCGGCATTGAAATGCACCTGGTCCACCTTATCTTTCTTTTCGTAGTACAGTTGATATTGGGGAGCCAGCGCCGGTCTTTTTTCGTCGGCCAGATACGGCCACAGATCTACGTACTCCACAAAAGGTTTGCGATTTACCAGTTGCTGAAATCCCAGATTAAGATGGCCCGCAATGCTTGAGACCTTCCAGCTTACTACCGGAGGTATGCTTACCAGTAGCACTCGAGTTCCGGGGAGCTTACGATGAATCTCATCCAGGATGATTTCCGTATTTTTCACGATTGTAGATAGGCAGCGTCCTCCCAGAAGGTCGTTACCTCCGATGGCCAGTATAATCAAACGCGGACGATGTTTGGTTACCAGTTCGTCAAGGTTGGCCATAAAGACTAGAGTGGTTTCACCTGGAATGGCACGGTTCGTAATGTTGTATTCAGGAAGGTGTTTCTTAAGAAGATCCGGGGTAAAGAGGGCCGCCGTGGACTCTCCTGCGAGAATGATGCCCGAGTTTTCGGAGGGCTCGGGCAGGGCTGCAATCCATGCCAACCGCTTAAGAAGATAATCCTTGTTGGATTCCTGTTCGACCATGCCGGTGGTGCATTCGAACTGGTCGTCGAAATAGTTGGCTCCATAGGCCGGTTTCATTACCGTGCCGGAGCTGCATTGAGCCAGGAAAAGAACCAGAAATGAGAGTAAGGCCGAAATGGGTTTTCTGCCAATCAGGCCGGCCCACCGAGAATTTCTGTTTGCTTTCATAATCCTTTCCTGATTTGCCTGTGCTTGCTGTACTCTCATCGTTCAGGCCTTTGCCTTCCGGCTGCCCCGGGCAGGGTCGAAACTAACTCTGAATTACAGATTCCTGACTATCCTGATCCCGATAAATCTTCTTTCGCTTCTGTTTTCGCTTCTTTTCGCGCTCGGAACGACGCAAATGCAGGGCGGCCTGTTTTTGCTTGGGCGATGACCTGAGAAATTCTCGTACCTTTTTGATGGTACCCGCTACGCGACCCTTGCGACGCTTATTGCCGTATCGATTGAGCCATTCATGGACTTCAGGAAAGATCTCCTCTGGCGCCTCTTCCCCCAGTACCAATCCAATGTGGCAGTAGTCCGAGGAATAGTCTTCCCGGCTAAGAATGATGATGTCCTTGTGACGGGATGAATTCAGGCGATAGGAGTGTATTACGGTTCTTGGAGGAGCTACGAGATCGCCTTCGCCGGCGATGTAGAGGGTAGGTACCTTGATGTTCGAGAATCCATTTCTGTAACTGTAGGAGCCGTCCTCCGTGGTTTCGGTGCCTTTTTGAATCCATTCCAGCATCTGGGAGGCTACTCCCGGATTGATGTTTTCGATTGCATTGTTCAGCAGCTTTCGCACTGTCTGGCTGGAAACGTTTTCCGGCGAATAGATGAATCGCTCTACAGGAGTGGTGACCCTGCCGCTAACGGGAGCGATGACGTTGGCTCCCAGTTTGAGGTCCAGGGCGCCTTGCAGCCATGGGTACTTCGAAAGTGTGCTCCAGAATCGACCGTTTACATGATCCAGCCGCCCCGGGCTGCCAATGGAAACCAGGCAGGCCACATTTTCGCTTTCCGGCAATTTCCGCCCCAGAAAGCCGCTGGCCACCATAGCGCCCATGCTATGTCCAATCCAGGTTACTTTTGGCGCGCCGGTGAGCTCTCGAACCCTTCGAATGGCCGCCGGCACATCGTACTCTACAATATCGTCAAATGTGAATCGGGGGGATTTCTGGCTGCCCGGTCGATGGGCTTTTCCGGTGCCCCGCATACCCATCACAAATACAGGATAGCCTCTTTGCTTCAGATAGAAGGCCAGACTGTGTCTTCTATCCATGTCCACGCCGAACTTATTTACTGCAATTCCATGGCAGAATATCACCGGATAGGCGCCGGGTTTGGGATAATCCGGGCGGTGAAAATGCAGCGGGATGTTCCAGCCATCTTCGGTACGGGCAAAGAAAAGAGCATCGGCGATGTCTTCGGCGCCGTACAGTTTATTCCAGATGGCGCTGAACAACGGATAGATGAGGATCAGAGCCAGAAGGCCAAAAGCCAGGGCAAGGGCCACACCACCGATGACAAAAGAGGTAATCACCAGGCCCAGCGCCGAAAGTACTATGTGGACGGGTCGGATGTTTTCCAAAGCAGGGAAAGGGTGGATCGGGCCGGGATACGGTCAAATACTACTTCAACGTTCCGGGGTAATCAGAATCCTGGAAAGGCCTCCAGGACTTCTGCCCATTGAGGGTCATTGACCGCAGCATCTGTGCGCGGCTCCGAAAGAAAGCCGGATTGACAGTCGTCCCGGTACCGAGGGTCTGACATGATAGTGGCCTGGACACAATTCCGCGGTACTTTCTTTGAATTGCTCTACCCTTCGGACTGGGAGTGCGAAATCATCGAGGATATTCCCTGTTTCTTCGATCCCGAGGGCGGTGGGGCCGTCCAGGTTGCGGCCTTTCGTCATCCGGA
>JAGRNE010000330.1 GCA_020440915.1 Leptospiraceae bacterium
AAAACTTGGCGTGGAGTACCATCAAGCTGCAGTCACCGCACTGCATCCAGAAGGGGATGTCTCTTCCCAGCCTTTCGTCGAAATCGAATATACGGATTCTCGTCCGCCTTCCCAGCGAAAGGCGCGACTCAACTATGACTTTTTGGTAAATGCTACCGGGCCCAGGCTGAAGTTCGAAGCCACCCGGGGCCTGGGTCCTGCAGAAAACTCCTATTCTGTATGCACCTTCGATCATGCCACCGAAACTTCCCGCGCTCTGGATGAAGAAGTGGAGAGGATGAAACGCGGCGAGAATCGCACTTTCCTGGTCGGAACTGGCCATGGAACCTGCACGTGTCAGGGAGCGGCTTTTGAATACATACTGAATCTGGAGCATGAATTGGAGCAACGCGGAGTGCGACATCGTGCCAATATCCACTGGATCAGCAATGAAGAGGCTCTGGGCGACTTTGGTATGGGTGGTCTTCATATAAAGAGAGGAGGCTATGTAGTTCATGCTCGGACTTTTGCAGAATCGCTTTTTGCCGAACGGGGAATCAATTGGACCGTCCAGGCCGCCCCCACCGAGGTTCAGAAAGATGGAGTGTATTTCGAAACCCTTGGAGGAGAGAGTCTGCATCAGAAGTTTGATTTTGCCATGTTGCTTCCTCCCTTCAGCGGCGTTCCCCTGAAAGCCTTCAATGCGAAAGGAAAAGATATTACCGGCGATCTGTTTATGCCGAATGGATTTATGAAGGTGGATGCAGATTATTCGCCGAAAAAATGGGAAGACTGGAAACCGGCGGACTGGCCCCGAACTTACCAGAATCCTCTGTACCGAAACATCTTCGCCGTAGGGATCGCTTTTGCTCCTCCCCATGCTATCGCACGACCGCGAAACAGCCCTTCCGGAACGCCCATCTTCCCTACGCCTCCCCGCACCGGAATGCCTTCGGCGGTGATGGGCAATGCAGTGGCCCACAGCATTGCCACAATGATCAAGAAAGGTACGGATCGACCCAGCCATGGAGCTCCCATGAGCGAACTGGGGGCCGCATGCATCGCCTCCGCAGGGGCCGGTTTGCTGAGCGGATCGGCAGCGTCCCTGACGGTGTATCCGCTTGTTCCAGACTTTGAAAAGTATCCAGAAACCGGAAGAAGTCTGCGCTACACCACCGGAGAGATTGGACTGGCCGGTCATTGGTTAAAGTACTTTCTACATTACCTGTTCATGTACAAAGCCAGAGGAAAAGCGGGCTGGGCCTGGATTCCGGAATAGCCCGGCACAGGTAGCAATGAGGGTCATTTAAACCTCGGGAAGTCAAAAAATGAAAAAAAAAGTCAGCAAGAAAAAGACAACCTCCAGGGTATCCGTCAAAAAGACGAGTCCGGCCGCCGAACTGGAAATTAACCCACAGCAAAGAATGTTTGCTTCCCGACCCACGGGCTTCACTCGATGGATGCGTAAGAGTCTTCTCTGGCAAAGCATTCGCTTTGTAGTAATAAACGTCCGAATGCTATTCATGATCAGCAAAGCTCAGCCGGGTAAGGTAGAGCGTTAGAGACAAGCCTTCCTTCAGGACAACAGGGATCTTTGCAGTCCTTCAGGGCTGCAGTATCCGCCCATGGAGCAGCAGAAGGCTGTAATTGGCGTTACATCCACGTCTGGTTGTTGCCGGCTCCGCGAGCGGTCTTCGCCGAAAAATGATTGAATACATGATTCTATGATACAGGCTTAGTATCTCGAATCAGGAGTCTTCATTGATCGCCCGAACCTTAACAATTCCGAAAAAACATGAGCGAGCCTCCCGGCGTCGCGCGTGGTCTTCGCTTACGGTTACCCTCGTTCTTTCTATTTTCTGCGCTCAATGCTCCGGCTCCTACTATGGAGTAGATGGACCCGATGTAATCCCCCGCGACGAAGCCTTGCAGAAAATCAATGATGCGCGTCTAGTCAAGATTGCGCAATGCGGACTAAATGAGACAAACGGCGCCTTCCTTTATCTGCAGTACACCCAGAATCCAAGAAAAATACTTGATGGCGCCTATTACAGCACAAAGGACGTGGACTCCTGCACAAATAACATCCTATGGGGTAGCTGCGATGCGGTAGCTCAACCCTGTGGGATGTCGCCTGCAGAGTTCTTCGACGGAGCCATATTTCAAGGGGGTTTCTGAGCGTAACTCCATCGCAGCAAAGCCAGGAATACACAACCAATCTTTCAGCGGGCGGCCTGACCGGCGGAACATACCGCCCGGGAGGATTACTCTTCAGAAAGTGTAACGAAAACGAACCCAGTAAGTCGCCTCTTCCAGAGCGGCTGCACCGTCAGAAAGACTACGATCCCCGGCATTGGCATTCATGGGAAATGGATTGGTGTAATCCAGCAGGTTCTTGCCCACAATCGATAGTTCCATACTGGAATTGATTTGATAAGCAATACCAGCGTTCAGAATCTGACTGCCCTCCACTCGATTCCCGTTGGGGCTGTACCAGTTTGGAAAAAACAGATAATTCAGGGACAGAGTCACAGGTTTCCAGGGTGAATAGAATACATGAAACCTGGTGACGTTCTCCGGATAGGCACGAAAGTGTTTATTCTGAGCATCGGTGGTCAGATACATGGCGCCAATGTTCTGCGCCGATGCAGAAACCACTCGGACTATAGAGTGGTTTAGACCAATTTCCAGATTGCCAGATCTATAGTTGAAGCCGAACTCCGCGCCCACCTGCCTGATCTCTCCATTGTTATTCTTGTAGAACCAGTATCCATTCCAGTCTCCGGGCTCATCGTTGCCGATCTGGGGCATGGTGAAGACATTGGGATCCTGAAAAATAACTCCTACATCGATAACGTTCTTGATTCGGTTATAGAAGGTTACAATTTCAAAGTTCCAGTTCTTCGTGAAGTGATAGTAGGCCGCCAGCTCAAAACTCTTCATTTTCTCTGGCTTGGTTTGCGGAATGTTTCTGTAATTCTCGCTACTGTCCGGTTGCGGAATAGCGGCCGCCTCTATGTTGTCGAAGTTATCGGTTCGTAAATGCCCGTCCTTCTGGAAGCCTCCG
>JAGRNE010000331.1 GCA_020440915.1 Leptospiraceae bacterium
CGCGCCGGCCCGGTCGCGTTCGATCTGGGCGCGGCGCTCCCGTCGCTCCCGGTCTCGCTGTCCCACCGCCTCCAGCATCTTGTTGTCGGCGGTAGCGTTGGCTTCGCTCGTTTCGCGGTTGATGCGTGTGACTTCGGCATCGACATCAACGTCCTCGTCGAACAGCGATTTGAGTCGCACCCACGCCTTCTTGATGAAGCCGACCGTGGTGTGCCACGACTTGGTGAGCAGGTTGGTGAAGACCGACCAGGCGTCGGCGAGAAAGCCGACCGTCTCGGTCCAAGCCACTTCAATGCCTGCCCAGCCGTCGTTAATGATCTTGGCCAGCCCGTAGACCGCATCGGTCCAGAGCGTGAGAAAGAAGGACTTGGCCTTGATCCACAGCCCATTGAGAAAATGGATGCCCCGTTTCCATTCCATCTTCAGCGTCAGCCACAGGATCTTCGCCGCCAGGCCGATGTCGCCCGCCGCCAGCGCGTCGCTGATTCCCTTCCAAGCGGCGAGGGCGTCGTCCTTGAGCACCTGGAATCGCTCGCCGAGCCATGCCAGCGCTTTGCCGCCGAGCCCCGTCGCGTAGAGCAGGTAGCCGGCCAGGGCCACGACCGCGATGACCACCAGTCCAATCGGCGTTAGCAATAGGGCAATGATCTTTCCCAAAATGGCAATCGCGGTGCCGACCGCGCCGATGACGGCAGAACCTCCAGGCCGGCGGCCCCGGTGAGTTCAGTGGAATCTCCCCCGGTCAGAAAACTCGAAATTCATACAGGGCATTCCTGGGCTGCCTCCAGGCAAGATGTGGCCGCCGATGGGGAGGGTTCTGAAAGCAGTGCCTTTGGCGTTGCTTTGCAGGATCCCACGGCCCGGAAATTCCTTCAGATTCGGGAAAGGCTTCTGAAATCCAACCTTTCCAGCGAGCTAGCGGATCGAATCATCCGCAGTGTGGATGATAGCCTTTCTAGAAACGATCTCAGTCAGCCCGGAAGAATTGAAGCGGTGACACTGGAGAAGCTTACGGGCATGATTCGGATGGTGCCGGACATTGCTCCTCCCAGAGGGCAGTGCAGGGCTGTTATGCTGGTGGGGCCTACCGGAAGCGGTAAGAGTTCCAGCATAGCCAAGCTGGCCGCAAGATACCAGCTCAAGGAAAAGCGCGAGGTCTCCATATATAATTTGGATCTCTATCGTCTGGGCGCCACGGAGATGCTAAAGACCTATGCACAGATCATAAATGCCCCTTTTCATACTCCCTTTACACCTGAAGAATTCCGCAAGCTATTGGATGAGGATCCGGCGGAAATTATGCTTGTTGACACTCCGGGAATCGGCGGCGGTAGCGATCGTTTGGAGCAGCTAAAGCAGTTCAAGGATGCCTGTCCGGTGAAGCTGGATGTGCACCTGACGGTGGCGGCCGGTACCGATAGCCGCCTGGTGGACCGGGTTTTTGAGACTTTCGATGCCTTCGGCTTCGATAAAATTCTACTTACCAAGCTGGATGAGACAGATTTTTTCGGGGCTGTAATCGAGCATGCCGATAAGTTTAACAGGCCGTTCTCGTTTCTGATGGATGATCCAGAGGTGCGGGGCAACATCATGGATGCCAGACCCGCTGATCTTGCTCGAATGCTTCTGGACTGAATCGTGAAAAGCGGTCCAAATTATCGTTGAAGAGAGACCGGATACATGGAACGATTCGAAAAGGTCAGAAATGCTCGGACGCAGACGGCGGAGGTTCTGGCTGGAGTCGGTCCGGCCACTGTGCTGGAGCGTAGAACACCTATGGAAAGCATCGCTGAGGAAAGCCCTGCGGGTACCGAAAAAGCAACTCGGATCATCTCCGTAACCTCCGGAAAAGGGGGCGTGGGAAAGACCACTGTCTCAGTAAATCTGGCCATCAGCATGGCGCAGCTGGGCAAAAAAGTCCTGCTGTTTGACGGGGATCTGGGTCTGGCCAACATTAATGTACTTCTGGGAATCATTCCAGAGCACAACATCTACGAAGTGATGAAGGGTCGTCGAACCCTGAAAGACATCATCATTCCCACAAATTACGGAATAGACATAATTGCCGGCGCCAATGGAATCTCTCAGTTGGCCAACCTTACCGATGACCAGAGAGAGCATTTTTTGACCGGCCTGGAAGATCTGGGCGGCTATGATGTAATGATCATCGATACCGGAGCCGGAGTGGGCTCCAATGTGATTGGACTTGTAATGCCCGCCGACGATGTCGTAGTTGTGACCACTCCAGAGCCCACGGCCATCACCGATGCCTACGGAATGATCAAGAGCATCGTGGCCAACCGTCAGGAGAAGACCATCAAACTGGTGGTGAACCGCGTGCCCACGGCGGTAGAGGCCAAACGAGTGGCCGATCGACTGATCAGCATTTCTTCCCAGTTCCTGAAAACCGAAGTAGAGAACCTGGGCTTTATTTTTGAAGAAAACCTGGTACAAAAGAGCATCCGCAGCCAGCGCCCCCACGTTGTGCTGTACCCCGGTGCAAAGAGTTCTGCCTGCATGCAACATGTGGCCGCCAGGCTCCTGAATCGCGAACTTGATCAGGAGGGTGAGGGAATTTCTGGATTCTTCTCCAAAATCTTTCAGATGGTGGGGATCGGAAACGACTGATCCCGGGCATCTGGAATGTCCCTGCAGATCAAATTCATTGCGGTTTTTTCCGTTCTAGGGCTCGCTGTTTCCCTTGCCTTCGGGCTTATGTCTGGAAACAGCTTGACGCACGTACTTGTCACTGCTTTGATCTGCACAGTTCTCTCCGCAGCGCTGGGGGCAGGGGTGTATCAGGTACTCAAGAATCGAGTACCCGAGTTTCTTGACCTTCTAAGTGGTAGCGGAGATGCGTCTGAACTGGCGGATGGAGATCTGGACTCCCTTGACGAAGGGCTGGACGTGCCAGAAGGCGGTCTGGATCTGGCGGAAGAAGGCGCCGATGGCCAATCGCCTTTCGCCGATGGCGGGGAGTCAGAAAGGAAGGAATTCGGGGATCATATCCTGGTAGACAAAGTGAAAGTCAAG
>JAGRNE010000332.1 GCA_020440915.1 Leptospiraceae bacterium
CAGGGCTCGCATATCGCGCTTTTTTCGTCGGCGGTCGTTGAATGCATGAAATCCGGCCTTCATGACCGCGATTCGGGCAAATCGATACAGACGATGACGCCCTCCTCGATAACCTTCCGCTTTTTTCATCAACCGCTTTCTGCGATTCTTATGTAATGTACCGTTCTTCGCTCTCATGGTTCTTTACCGGACCAAATTAATTTCCGTTGGGCAGAAGGTTGCGCACCTCTTTAAGATCCGCATCCGAAACATATCCACCTTTACGAAGCTTTCTTTTTCGCTTCATCGCCTTTTTGGTCAGGATATGGTTGGCAAAACCGCTGGAACGCTTCACTTTCCCGCTGGCGGTGAATTTGAACCTCTTGGCGGCCCCTCTGTTCGTTTTCATCTTTGGCATAGAAGTGTTACTCCGACGAAGGGCCAGATTTTTCGCCCGTACCTTTGGAAGCAACCTCTTTTTGCTCATCGGGGCCTGGTTTGGCAGGCTTCTTCTTGATACCGGCCTTTGGCGCCAGAACCATAACGATCTGACGGCCTTCCATCTTGGCTGGCGCCTCTACCTGAGACACCTCGGAAGCGTCCTGGGCCAGCCGATTCATGAGTTGCATGCCCAGCTCCGGGTGGGTGATCTCCCGTCCGCGGAATCGGAGGCTGACTTTGACTTTATCGCCCTTTTCCAGAAAGCTCACAGCATTCCGTTTCTTGATGTCATAATCGTGATCACCGATTTTGGGGCGCATCTTGATCTCTTTGATGCTTACAATGTGCTGATTTTTGGCCTGTTCTTTCTTTTTCTTCTGCTGTTCGAACTTCCATTTACCGTAATCGATGATTTTGCATACCGGGGGATCCTGATCCGGAGACACCTCAACCAGATCCAGACCGGCTTGCTCGGCCCTTTCCAGAGCCACGCGGATATCTATTACTTCGATTCCTTTTCCTTCTGTTACCAGGCGAACCTTGTCCGCTCGGATTTGACGATTCGTCCTCGGCTCTTTTGCTCGAGGAGGCGCTTTATGCGATTTCTTTCTTGCCATTCAACCTCCGTTTCATGTTGCCCGAATTCGGGCGCCGCGAACATCGCCGCGGAAGGGGGAATATCCCCCCGGCTGCGCCCTTTGGGCGCACCGTCCGTATGAGAATCAGAATTGCATCAGACGCAAGCAATTTCTGCTTTCTCAGCAAAATCAATCCAGTCGAAACCGGTCCATAGGAAAAGCCTGAGCCAGCTCGGCTACGCCATCCTTTACTGACTGCACCTTGCCTTCATCTTCAATATTCTCCAGAAGATCGCAAATCAGATTTCCCACTTTTTTCGTTTCATCCGGACCAAGGCCGCGGGTGGTGAGTGCAGGCGTTCCAAGCCTTACGCCGCTGGTGACCGCCGGCGGATGGGGATCAAAAGGAATTCCGTTCTTATTGGCCGTAATGCCGGCTTCGTGTAATGAGTCGGCGGCCACAGCACCGGTCAGACCGCGCTCGCCTACGTTCAGCAGTACCATGTGGTTGTCGGTTCCACCGCTGATAATCGGAAACTTTCTCTCCAGGAAGGTATCGGCCAGAACTCGAGCATTTTCCTTCACTTTCCTGGCATAGTCCTTGAAGTCAGGCTGCAGCGCTTCGCCAAAGGCCACGGCTTTGGCTGCAATTACATGCATGAGCGGTCCGCCCTGCACGCCCGGAAAGACCCTGGAATTTAGCTTCTTAAAATAGTCCTCTTCGCTGGAAACAATGAGACCTCCTCTGGGTCCCCGGAGGGTCTTGTGCGTAGTGGTGGTGACTATATGCGCCAGACCCACAGGATTGGAATGCTCGCCGGCTGCCACCAGTCCTGCGATGTGGGCGATATCCGCCATCAGTACCGCTCCCACCTCGTCTGCAATTTCTCTGAATTTCCCAAAGTCCAGCTCTCTGGGATAGGCGCTAAAACCTGCGATTATCATCTTTGGCTTATGTTCTTTTGCCAGGGATCGGACCTGATCAAAGTCAATGCGATGATCATCTTTTCGCACGCCGTAGGCCACTGGATTGTAGACCCGGCCTGAGAAGTTCACTTTGGAGCCATGGGTCAGGTGGCCGCCATGGGCCAGGTCCATACCCAGAAAGGTATCGCCGGGCTCCAGGGTTGCCAGAAAGACCGCCATATTCGCCTGGGCGCCGGAATGAGGCTGCACGTTGGCATAGTTGGCGCCGAAGAGCTTCTTCGCACGATCAATGGCAATATCTTCAATAATGTCTGCGTTTTCGCAACCGTTGTAATAGCGTTTGGCCGGATATCCTTCGGCGTATTTATTGGTAAGTGTGGATGTGTAGGTTTCGAGAACGGCGCGGCTTACGAAGTTCTCGGAAGCGATCATTTCCAGATTGTTTTGCTGCCTTTCGTCTTCTTTTACGAGGGCCGCATATACCTCGGGATCGCTGGACTTAACATAGTTTTTTAGCATTCAATTCTCCTTGGGTGTTTAACTGTGCCGCTCTGTTGCCAGAGGCTCGCCTGCCCTGAACAGTGTTTCCCTGTGTTCCTTTCATGATCCAGTCCGGCTGGCCGTAACGGCTGCGAACCAGTCTTTTCGCAAGATAGAAGATGCGCTTGCGATGGTCCGCCGGGATAAGACCGTCCGAACCGGCTCCCACCATGTGCGAGATTTCGGAAACCAGGAAGTTGTAGAATGACGATAGATCAAAATGCTCTGGCAAAGATCCTAGAAAGGACTCATGGGTCCTTCCCTGGCGATAATCCGGCTCTTCCGGCGGATGAGTCAGATATCTACTAATGAATGGAATGAGGTCCGATCGCGTCAACAAAGTTCCATGATGTGAAATCATGCCAGCTTTGCGGAACTGGGCATTTCCGGAGATCTTTCGGGGGATTCCGTCCGCCTCATCGATGACGAGATCGGACAATCCCAGCTGCCGGGCGATAACTCCCTGCGCCGCCAGTCCGCGAATGACAATACCCAGGAATACCTCAT
>JAGRNE010000333.1 GCA_020440915.1 Leptospiraceae bacterium
CTGAGTCAGAGCGCCCATGGATCCGGTTCGGCGCGTCCGGTTCTGGAAAATCTGGAGGCCTTTTCCCTGGCTCGGTTCTGCGAGATACATAAGATCGAGTTTTCGGCTTTTCTAGCCATCACCAACAGGGTGGGTCCAGAGGGATCCGAGGAATGGAAACAGAATTATCGTG
This sequence comes from Leptospiraceae bacterium, assembly GCA_020440915.1. GTDB lineage: Bacteria > Spirochaetota > Leptospiria > Leptospirales > Leptonemataceae > UBA3465. Next base: position 173 of record JAGRNE010000333.1, read on the forward strand.
CAATGGCTGAAACTCTTCAGGAAAAAGTGCGCCCTGTACTAGAAAATTGGCGGGGCTGATTGAAGATCCCCAATTGCCGGGGTCGATAGGTATATCCGGTGGCAGAAATGGATTATCGCTTTCGGATTCAGCTCACGGTGGCCGTGTACAAAAACAAAAGGCTGACGTACAAAAATGACATGATTGTTCCTACGGTGTACAACCGACGATCGGAGGCCAGGGCACATATCAAAAAGGAAATCCAGGACAGGCTCAAGAATACGGATTTCTTCATCTCTCCGCGGGTCGATTATGATCTGGTAAGATACACAAACGAAGCCACCTGCAATACCTACCTGCGTTACAGGATCGTGGAAGACAAGAAGGCCGCCGTTCTCAAGACGGATCTTCTCCAGAGGTAATCCTCATTGCCAGGCGGGCAGCCTTAGCTATTTGGTTGACCAGGCTATGGCTACGAGAATCCTTTTACGATGCCACCGGCTATACTGGATACAGTCGAAGATCCAGAACTGAAGGCCAATTATCTGGCCTACTTTAAACTGTTCCAGTCCATACTGGGCAAGCGCCCAGGTACGCCCGAACAGAAGAAGCAGGTTTATCACCGGCTTCAAAAGCATCTGGTCGAAAAAGTACAATCCGTAGACGCGCTCATCGATGAGATCCCACAGATGGCAGCAGCTCTGGGTGTTCCTGCCCAAACCCTTTCGAGCTTCGTTGCCCAGAATTTTCTCCGCGCATTGGATCTTGCCCGTAAAGAACTGGAGCAGAACAGCGCTACAGATTCCGGCGGCTCGCAGAAAGCAGGGCCGGCCGATCCAGAGCGCGATCATGAGCTGATCGCCGAAATCCTTGAGACTTTTGGGCCGCTGGTGCAGGCTCCTGCGAAATTTCTACCTGCTGACATGGGGGCAATGAAGCTGGTCACTCCATCCGGCGAAAAGCTACCCACTTCTATTGCAGGCGCTCCAGCAGAAGACGAGTCGCCAGCTCCTTCGCCCGCTGCCAGCAATCCCGCCGCGGCCAGCGCTCCACATTCTGTTAGCAAAGAATCCTCTCCGTCGCAACCCACTACCGTAACCGGCAAGAAATCCATTCTACCAATGGAGAAGGAGGAGCCACTTATCCAGGAAATTCTAAACAAGTTTGGCAATCATCTGGATGTGCACGAAAAGCTGGAGCCCTCCGCATTTCCTAAAAACTTCCAGAAACCTCAGGAGCAGTCCGCCTCGGAGGCGAAGTCGGACGCTCCTTCGGCCGCGCCGACGCCTGCTGCCGGTTCGGGCGGAGTTAAAACCAATGAAGTACCAAAATCGGCCGGTCCTGTTATCGAATGGCCCGAAGAGGATACCGGCCTTATTGAGGAGCTACTTGAGCAGTTTGGTAACGATCTGGCCGTGCATGGTAAGCTGGAGCCCTCCGACGGCCTGAGTGGAGGCTCATCCATGGCATCTGCTCCTTCCGGCAATAAGGGGCCATCGCCCGCTTCCCATTCAGGTTCCGCAGCTTCCTCGCAAGGCGAATCCGGTAATCGTGGGGCGGAGCCAGATCTAAAAAATGCGCGCCCCATACCCATAGCGCCGGTTCATTTCGCGCGATACACGGAGATTCGTTCGCATCTTGCTAAATTTCAGAAAGCCGGAGATCAGGCGGGTTATCGTACCTATCTGGAACAGCTGGGCGAACAGGAAAAGCTCATCGTCCCCATACGGAATCTGGAAAATAAGTTACAGAAGAATCCTTCCCTGAAGGCCGAAGATGAAATCTATCATCTGGCCATGCAGCTAGGCGTTGCTCCAGCCAGACTTGCAGGGTTTCGCCAGGCGATGTTGCGATTTGATAAGATTCAGCTTTTGCTCAATGACTTTGTGCAGAGAGTGAAGAAAGGTCCGGCGCCGCTCATGAAGGCTGTGCAACAAATCTGGGGTCAGGTGCGATTGCTTCTAAATCAAGTGGAGCAACTTGATTCTATGAAGTCGCAGATGAAAATACTTCTGCTCGGCGTCCAGGATGCGGAATTGAAGAAGAGAACCCAGGAGATCCTGGAAAGCATGCTTAATCGCGCCCACAATATCTATACTGACGAAGGATAGTCTCTTCGCACCCTTACGTTGCACAAGGATGCGAAGAAACAAGAGAAGGCTATCGCTCTCCTGATTTCCTGTTCACACCTATTACCAGCGAACCCCCAATCCTACAAGAGCCACTGGATTTTCGTAGGTTTCACTGGTGGAGTCGGATCCTCCAGAGATCTGATAGGTCTGGAATTGGTATTCTCCCTGCATATAAGCAAAGAACGATTCGCTGAAATTATAGCGAAAGCCTAGTTTCGGCGCTACCTTGGCAACAGTGCAGGTGATTCCTTCGCCGCCAGGAAACTGACAGATTCCTCCACCAATGTCCACTCCTGCGTACGGATCAAACGTTCCCCTTGGATTGAAGTGACCGTTAAATCCGATATCCAGCATGGTAGTGCTGTATTTGGAGGAGGTGTCTGTGAAACCGAATATACTTGGAAAGAGCAGCAGCTGTGTCGTAAGCACACTCGCCCCCGATCCGCCTGCATCTATGACATTGAGCAAAGCGAGTTGTGAAAGCTGTCCACAATTGCTGACGCAGGTGTCCTCACCGGATGCGTAGGAGAGACCAGAGTTAAGGCCAAATTACATTCCATCCCCGAACAGATATTCAAATCCCAATCTGCCATGGGTTTCTTTGCTTTCAATGGTGCTGGGCGTAATGGATTCAAGCAGTACTGCTTGTTGAAATTGCTGCAATTCAGCACTGGAGCT
>JAGRNE010000334.1 GCA_020440915.1 Leptospiraceae bacterium
CTAGATCAATCTCGGAGTTATTCCCCGGAGTTATCCGCGGAACTTGAATCCGAAATATCCATGTCGCTGGAATCCACCCGGGAAGGTTGCACAGGTCCTGAGCCGGTCTGGATCCTGAAGTAGCGCGGCACTGTGAGAAGTTTCCATTCCCGGTAATGAAGGTAGTCCCCGCCTCTGGCAGTGTAGTTTACATAGGGGTCGTTTTCTTCATTGGTTAGAGGGCGACGGTTCAGGTTCTTGATGGATTTCTTGATGCCTTCTTTGTATTCTTCGACCGGCTTTTTCAGGCGAAATACCAGGGCATCGGATTCCAGGGCTACTACTTCTGCTTCGTTGCCTTTGGAGGTTCTCTGGAGGGTCTTATTGACCTTGTCCTCGATCTCTTCCATTGTTTCTTCGTTGTCCTGGCGAACCTGGCGGAAAGCCACGCGCTCTACGGAAGGACAATCCTTGTCATCGGACTGGCAGAGTTCAGAATAGAATGGCTGGATATAAACCAGTTCCAGATAGATGGATATGGTGCTTCCATTCTCCGGGGCACGATTCAATTCCACATACTGGGGCACTCGCGCTCCATCTTCGTACACTTTGAGCCGAGCTCTTCTCTCCAATGGTTGGGGCTCCGGACGATCTGATTTGTCGTATTCTACTTCCGAACCGGAATCGGTAAAGAGCAGCTTCTGGGACTGAACGGAAGATGTAATCTCCTCGACCTCGAAAGCGATGAAGTTGATGGGCGCTCTTCCAATTTCCCGACCCTGGGCATCCATGATGACTATGTTATGCTCAAGAATGCGACCGTTCTTGATTTCCTGAATCACGTTTATGCCGGAATTCTGGTAATCCAGCTCAAGAAGAGCCACCGGATTGCCCTGACTGTTTTGGCGAATCTCAATAACCCGGCTGTCATTTCGGGCAGCGCCCAGGGGCTGCATGCCAATGTTGTTCAGATTGATTTCTGCGCTGTAGTCTGGATAGTCCTTGATGACTTCCGGTCCTTTGGTCTGGCATTGCAGCAGTGCAAGGCCAGACAGAATGGCGGTGAAAAATACGGGAAGACGAAAAAGCTTCATTAGGAACCTGCCGGATAGAATTAGATTCTACGAGTGGAATTAAGCGAGAAGAAAGAGGGTTCCCTTTCAGGGTCAAGGAAAATCCTTCGGACATAATCGCCGCATCGCGGAAGGAATCCGGCCTACCGATGGAATGCAGTATTTCGGGTATGTACTTTGGTGTACTTACCTCTTTCGTCCGGTCTCTGGTAACCGAAGGGTGTACTAATCAGCGAAAAAGGGAATCAAATGTTCTGTCAGCGCCTCTCCCCGGTCTTCCTGCAGAAAGTGGCCTGCCTTTTCTATGGTCACATGCTGCTGGCCCCGCGCCCCCGGTATCTTTCTGCGAAATATGAGATCGCCGCCTCTGGTAATAGGATCTGAATCGCTGAAGGTACATAGAAAGGGCTTCTCCCATTTCTGCAATGTTTCCCAGGCGGCCCTGTTCGCCGGGGCGGCCGGATCGTCAGGACTGACGGGAACCAGTGACGGAAAAATGCGGGCCCCTGCCTTGTAGCTTTCATCCGGAAAGGGAGCATCGTAACCGGCCAGGATTTCTGGAGTAGGCTTTTCGTAGCATCCATTTCCAATGATTCGTCCTACCGGCAGACGCTTCACTTTCTGGGAGAAGTCTCTCCACTGGAAAAAAGCCTCGCCCGGCGCCTGGTCTCCCGTGGGTAGAAAGGTATTTCCGGCAGCGATCTTCGCGAATCGGTCCGGCTTTTCGCCTGCAAGGCGAAGTCCCAGCAATCCTCCCCAGTCCTGGCAAAACAGGTGGATATCTTTCAAGTCCAGGGCTTCCATGAAGGAAGTTAACCAATCCATATGACTGGCATAACTGTAGTCGCTCTGATTGACTGGCTTGTCCGATTTTCCAAAGCCTATGAGATCGGGGGCGATGACCCGAAAGCCGGCCTTTGCCAGAGGTGGGATCATCTTTCTGTAAAGATAGGACCAGCTTGGCTCTCCATGTAGTAGCAGCACTGTCTTACCGGACTCCGGTCCTTCTGCTACGTAATGCATTCTAAGGTCATTCTTGCCAACGTTCACATAGTTTGGAGAGAAAGGGTAACCGTGCAAACTCGCAAAAGCCTCATCCGGGGTGCGCTTGAATTCCATGGCCTCACTATGTGGACATGGCGGTGAAAGGCAAAGAGATTTTCCAGCGTGGCGGGCCATTCGATGCCAGACCCCCGGTTAACCGGAAACCGGAAAAAGAAATCGGCCCTGCAGCTCCCGATTCTGACAGGCATTGCCCGCGAAGCGTGGATGCGCTGGCATTGACAGGAATCGCCACATCCCTGGATTGAACAGATGAACCTGCTCTCGGCACAAAACCTTTCCAAACGCCAGGGGGATCAGCTACTCTTCTCCGAATTCTCCTTCGGTTTGGACGAAGGAGAAAAGATAGGGATTATTGGTAGAAACGGTCAGGGTAAATCAACACTGGCCCGGATCCTGGCACAACTGGAAGAGACCGATGAAGGCAAGGTAGTGCATAGAAAGGGCCTGAAAGTTGCCTACATGGAACAGAATCCAGAGGCCACCGAGCAGACCATCGCCCACTACATTCGCGGCGAATCCGGGGTTCTGCCTACAGGACAGATTCGCGAAGTGCTTTCGTTGGTAGGGATCGAGTCGGAAGAGAAGAAGCTATCCGAGTTGTCTGGAGGGGGCATACGCCGGGCATCCCTGGCGCGGGCGCTTCTGGCGGAGGCGGATCTGTTGATTCTGGACGAGCCCACCAACCACCTGGATCTAGACGCTATACTATCCCTGGAAGAGCGACTTCGGAGATTTTCCGGCGCACTCATATTGATTACTCATGATCGATATTTTCTGGATCGCATTGTAGGTTCCATCCTTGAGGTGGATTCCGGCACCGTAAGGCGGTTCGAGGGCGGGTAC
>JAGRNE010000335.1 GCA_020440915.1 Leptospiraceae bacterium
CCCGGGGAACCTTTCTTCATCCAGGGCCTCGGCAAAGCAGCGCAGCCATTCCTGGCGTCCATCCTCGGTCACCTCAAAAGGCATATGCCTGGCGCGCATCCGGGGCGGACCATGTTTCTGAGCGAATAAAGGAGGTCCTCCCAGAAGCTGCACAAAGAAATCTGCCGATTTATCCGCCGCTTTCTCCAGCCCTTCTTCCGTTGAGGGAAATAGAAAGGCGATGGAAGATCTTCCCAGCCTGCGGTAATGATTTCGAAGCAGGGAACGAATCCCTTCCTCGCCCATGATTGCATAGATTTCCCGGGGCGGCGGAGCATCCTGCGGCGGCCCGCCAGGTGGTACGAAAATGTCCTGCACATTGTCAGCAAATGAATTGGGGCGGTCGCGTCAATTCTGCTAATCCCACCACCGCAATCTCCGCTCTCGGTGCCGCCAGGGAGGTATAATTATGTTGTTGCTCCCCCGTGCCAGGGACACTGCTTGGAACTTATGGGCCGAATAATCGCTGCCATCAGTCTTTCGCTGTTTTTCTTTGCCTGCGCGGAACAGCCGGATCCAGCGCTGGAAAAAAAATATCAGGAGACGGCGGATCAGTTCTGTCAGGCTATTGTAGAGTGCCTGAAGGAAGATCTTTCGGAAAAACTGAAGGATCAGCCCAGAAAGAGAGACCTGTTTTTGCAGCGCATGGACCAGGATCTGTGCAGGAAAGGCCAGTATCAGAAGGCCCGCGGATTGCAGGAACAGATGGACGAAGGTACCATCCTGGAGCGCTACCGGAGCTGCACCGACGCTCTAAAGGCCAGCGAGAGCTGCAAATCTCGTCTAAGCCTTCTCAAAGAGAATCCGGATTGCCGGAGCATTCATACCACCCCGGAGTTTCCCTGATCTTCAGGTTCCTATGCCCCGTTTTTCCGTTGATCAGTTCTGCGCCGGATTCTCTGTGGGCGATGCTATTTCCAATGAGGCTTTGATCATTCAGAACTATTTGCGAAAATGTGGCTATCCTTCGGAAATATATAGCGAGAATTTCCCGGAAAGGGATGCGAACCGCGTGCGCCACTTCAGGGATTATCGACCGGGCGCTGATTCCATACTAATTTACCATTACTCTTTCTTCACGCGAATGCTGGATCGACTGCCTCGCCTGCCCGGCAAGAAGATGATGGTGTTTCATAACATTACACCCGGAAAATACGTACGGCCCTACAATCGCCGGCTGGCCGACGCTCTGGACCAGGCACGAGAAACACTGAAGGATTTGCGGCCCTATTTCGAGAGGGTCATCGCCGTTTCCAGATACAATGCCGGCGAATTGCGCAAGATGGGTTATGAAGATATATCCGTCAAACCGGTGCTATTTCCTCCTCCAGCGAAAGCAGATTCTTCTATGCGCCTGCCGTACATGGAAGGCAAGACAAACATACTATTTGTGGGCCGCATATTTCCCAACAAGATGCACCAGGATTTGATCAAATCTTTTTACTTTCTTAAGAAAATCCATTCCGACGCTCGCTTGATCTGCGTGGGCTCTTTTCATCCTGGCGTTCGCGCCTATACAGCGGAGATAAGAAACCTGATTACAGAATTGAATTTGAATCGGGATGTGGTCTTCACGGGAATGATCTCCGACGAAGAAGTGGCCGCCTGCTATCGCGGAGCCCAGCTTTTCTTCTCCATGAGCGACCATGAAGGTTTCTGCGTTCCCCTGGCGGAATGCATGCACCTGGACATTCCGGTGGTGGCTCGGGCTGCCGCTGCAGTGCCGGAAACCCTGGGCCCGGGAGGAATCCTGATGAGCGGCACCGATTATCCGGCCATAGCCGAAACATTGTCTTTTGTTCTTGAATCGGAAGAAATTCAGGAGAATATCCGACAGGGACAAAAGGAGCAATTACAGAAACTTCAACCTTCCCGCGGACTCAACGTGGTACGACAGGAGCTTCAATCCATGGGTTTGAATCTTCCGGAAGAAGCGCAATAGGAGGAGGGGCGCGACGATATGAAACTGATTATTGCCATCATTCAACCCCATCGTCTGGAAGAGGTGCGAAACGCCTTGAATCGGCACGAAGTGTACAGACTTACAGTATCTGACGCTCAGGGATACGGGCAGCAAAAGGGCTATCGAGAGGTATTCCGGGGAAGAGAAGTGTTTGTGCACCTGGTCAAAAAGATGCGGCTGGAAATCGCCCTTCCGGACGAACTCGTTGAAAATGCCATTGAAGCTCTAATGGAATCTGCGCGGACCGAAGGCGGAGGAAAAATCGGCGACGGAAAGATTTTTGTCATTCCCATGGAAGAGTGTATTCGCATTCGCACAGGCGAAAGAGGCGAAGAGGCAATCTAGCGACCCCTGGAGAAAAGGATTGTAGTTCAGCCCGGGGGCATTTCGGCCAGGGCCATGTCCGCACTGACTTCGAGGCAGAGAGGCTTGGACGGCCCGTGTAGAGCAGGCAGGATGCCGGGCCAGGGCTTTCAGGAAAGAGGCCGGACCGGAGTCCGGCCAGAAAAATGGAAATTACATTCCGATAGCGGTTCCGCCATCCACTCGGATCACGTTTCCTGTAATGAAGGAAGCGTCGTCGGAACAGAGGAAACGAACCACCCTTGAGATGTCTTGCACGCGTCCGGCCCTTCCAAGAGGGATGGACTCTTCGAGCATCTTTTGTACATCGTCCGGCAGCGCTCCGGTAAGATCGGTCTGCACATAGCCAGGACAGATTGCATTGCAGAGCAACCCCTTGGAAGCGTACTCCCGGGCCACGACCTTGGTGAAACCAATCAGGCCGCTCTTGCTGGAGGAATAGTTGGCCTGTCCAGCCTGTCCTACAAGACCGGATACGGAACTGATATTCACAATCCTTCCGCCTCCATCGGCCTTCATCAGCATACGAAGCATCCCCTGGGTTACGAGAAAAGGGCCCTTCAGGTTCACGTCCAGAACCA
>JAGRNE010000336.1 GCA_020440915.1 Leptospiraceae bacterium
CAAAGAAGATGAGGTACATGGACATGGTATGAGCCATCTCTCCGGCAAATTGCGATGCAGGATTTCCGATGATCGGCTCTAGCATCCAGGCAAGATAACGCAGACATACAAGTCCCAACCCGGCGGACCAGTACCGAACAAAAGAAATGCGGCTGGCTTTGTGAGAGGCCTGCAGCAATCCCAGGGCGAGGACAAATGAAATGACGCAGCCCGCCTGAATTGCTGTCTGTATGCTGAAGCCCACGGTGCACATATTTGTATGCAGGAATTCAGACCAGTCAAGGGAATTCCGAAAGAAAATCTCCCTGGACCTAAAAAGAGTAACTTATTCCAGCAAAAGCTAGTAAGCGCCGGACAGGGGCGGCGATCCACGGCCAACACCGCGATATAGAGGGCAACCGGCGATTCAGCGGAAATAGTTATCCGGCAACGTTGGACCGGTTTCGTTTACTCTTTCGCAATAAGCAAAATGCTGCCGGTCGGCGGCCCGAAGAAGTGCAATACATTTCGTTAATCCTGAATACGGATACAGATCTTGCCGAAATGCGAGCCGCTCTTCAAGTACTCGAAGGCCTGAACGGACTCCTCAAAAGAGAAGACTCTATCCACCACCGGATGGATTTCATGCACATCTACAGCACGGTTCATATTCTGGAAGGCTCTTCGGCTGCCCACAACCACACCCTGGATGCGAATGTCTTGCATGAGCACAGGAGTCAAATCCAGCGGAGCCTCCTTTCCGGCCAGCACTCCGATGAGGTAGATGGAACCGCCCGGACGAACACTTCGTATGGATTTCTCCAGAGTGCCCACTCCGCCCACTTCAACAATATGATCCACACCCTGACCGCCGGTCAGCTTGAACACTTCCCGATCCCAGTTTGGATTTGTGCGGTAGTTAATTAGATGATGAGCGCCCAATTCTGCGGCCTTCTGCAGCTTGGCATCGCTACCGGACGTTACAATGATTTCAGCGCCCAGAATCCTTCCAAATTGTAGCGCAAAGATGCTCACTCCGCCGGTGCCCAGGATGAGAAGTTTCTCTCCGGGACGTACGGGGCCACGCTCTACCAGAGAGCTCCAGGCAGTGAGACCGGCACAGGGCAAAGCAGCCGCCTCTTCATCGCCGAGATGCTCCGGAACATGCACCACATCCTCTTCGGGGACCACCATGAACTGCTGCAGGGTTCCGTCCAGAGGGCCACCATGGGTGCGTTTGAGCATTTCCCGGAACGGAGGGCCATCATGCCAGGTTCGGGCAAAGATGGGACTGACCCGAGTACCTGGCTTACGAGCACATCCTTCCCCGGCCTCTTCCACAACGCCCACTCCATCGGAGCAAGGAACCAGAGGCATCTTCAGCCTGGGGTTGTAGTTGCCGGCAACCATGAGCAGGTCTCGATAGTTCAGCGAGGCGGCCTTCATTCGCAAGAGCAGTTGACCCGGCCCCGGTTTCTGTAGCGGTCTTTCTTCTATTGTAAGCTGATCCAGTCCAAAAGAATGAAAGACCTGCGCTTTCTGTGTTGCACTCATTGCCCTACCTCGCTCCCTGGTTCTGTGAGTTCGGAAAAACTATTCCCGGAACCAGAACGGTTTCTCTATTGCGATGGCGCAAGTAAAGGAAATCCAGGGCCCGCTTCCATAGGGGCCGTAGTCTATGGCGAGGATCCGGAAGCCCCGGACTCCTCCGGCGCCACAGAGCTTATGCAGATCAGCAAAGCCATAGGAAATGCCACAAATAACATTGCGGAGTACCGCTCCCTTATAGAAGGCTTAAAGGCAATTGAGAAGGATCTGGGCAGGGAATTCGAGCTGGCCCGCATCCATATCCGGATGGACTCACAGCTGGTAGTGCGACAGATCCTGGGCCAGTACAAGGTGAAGAATGAAAAGCTCAAACCGCTGTTTGAGCAGTGCAAAGCATTGCTAAAAAAGGCGGCTGCTTTTGATGCGCTGCATATTCCCCGGGAGCGAAATAAGAGGGCCGATGCACTGGCCAACGAAGCTCTGAAGTCCTGAATTGCACCAAACCAACGACGCATGCCTACCCTCTGCCGTAAGGACCATGCCTGGAATCCCATGAGGTAGTTTTTCTAGAAGATTTGCACCGTTTCGAGCAAGCATCGGATTCTACGGAGCCGGAATTGGGCGAAGCCCCTTTAATAAATGCTTCTGTTGGGAGTAAATGAGCGGCGGATGCTGGTGCGCCGCATCAAACAGCAAAAAGATGATCTTCGCTCCATATTTCCGTTTTTTATTTGACTCCCATCTATATTAGAAACCATACTCGCGCTCAAATTCGGCTTTTGGCTGAAAATATCGGAGGATTGCAACTTCATGAAGTATCGCAATAAATTACTTGCTGTAGCGTTCACTACCGTGTTCGCCAGCAGTGTTCATGCTGAAAATTACCTGGGGTTGGGTGCAGGTCTACAATTTGACCTGGGTCAACTCACAAATACCATCGTTCTCGACGGTCTGGAAAGCTCCGTTGGCAATGCCAACCTTACAGGAGTCACTCGACTGCAGGGATGTGGAACCAATACCGCCTGCCAGACAGAGGTACCGGGAAAGAATCAGGACCTGATCATTTCTGAAAGAAACCTGGATGCCCTGGACAAATCTACTGGCGATATGCTGTTCGACAACGATCTGCGCGGTGGTATGACAGGTCTGCAGCTGACTGCTTTCTACGAGTCAGAAGGAGATAACACCTTCTGGAGAATTGGTGTAATGTACACCAAAAAGATCATGGGGGGCCATACTGAATCCCGACTGCTGGGCTTCAAATGGCTGGATCAAAAATGGGACTACTATGCATGGCAAGTTCCTTTCTACTATGGCTTCAAAACTGGAATCGGCGAATCTGCTTCCGTTTATGCTGGCGGTGGTG
>JAGRNE010000337.1 GCA_020440915.1 Leptospiraceae bacterium
ACGCAAGTTTCGCGGGGAACTCATATTTGTTGTCGATGACAATCCAGACAACAGGAAACTTACCGGACGCTTCCTGGAGCGCTGGAACCTGCAGTTCAGAGAAGCGGATGGAGGTCGGCAATGTCTTTCCCTTTTACAGGAAGATTACCCCCACTTGATCCTGCTGGACCTGCATATGCCGGAAATGGACGGATTCGCCACGCGCTCTGCGATTCGCAACAACGGATACACCGGTCCGGTGATTGCAGCCACAGCCGATGTAAGTAACGAAACGAGAATCAAAATCGATGCTGCCGGCTTTGATGGTTTCATCGGTAAGCCCTTTTCGCCGAGCAACTTCTACCAGATCCTCACCGGCTATCTGCAGCCAGGTATTCGGCAATAGCCCCATTCCTGATTCCTTGTGCTGCTCTCGAGGGCAATCCCAGGGATTCGGGCTTTCGCAAATATGTGCATCTTTTTTCCAGAAAGCCTGTCCCGGCCCTTTTTTTCAGTGGAAATCGTCGTTGCGATGACGTCTAAGTGTTCGATATCTTATGCTAGATCGCCACAAAAATATTATACCCCGGTACAACCAGCCAGACAAACCCTTCGGCAGGAGGGCGCCGCAATCTCGCCCGACGGCCCGGAAATCATCCTTTTCCGTTCTTGCCTATCTGGTTGCGCTTATGCTGGCAGCCTCCTCTATGGCAGCCACTTGCGGAAAGGCGTCTTCGGACGGTTCGGACCTGGACTTTTCCAGCGATGCACTAAAGGAATCGGCCTCGGAATGGAAGAAAACCCGGAGCCGATTGAACGGTAGCTATACATACATTCGCATCCAGGGGTCCATGACCGGCGAAAACTATGTAACGCTGGTTCGGTTCGATAAAGGCGAACTAACCGCGCGAGTGTACAAACGCCTGAAGACAGGCGTCAAAGATGGAAAGCGCCATGTAGAGATTCGCGAAGCATGGATGGCCGAGAAAGGGATGAAGCGACTTTCCGGTGGCGAAGGCGGATTTCCCGGCCTAACGATGGAAGAGCTCTACCAGGCCTGCGAAAAGGATGTTCTGAACCGGGACCCGAAAACCAATCACGTGGGTCTGGCCGCGGATGAGCGCGGAGTACTTACAAAGTGCTATTATTCCCCTAAAATGTGCGCCGACGACTGCGGCAGAAATTACGGCATAACCTATTTTTATGAAGAATCGGTAAGCGACGAAGAGCTGAAAGCCTACCTCAAATCCGATTCCATGCAATTGCGTCCCTGAGAAGAAGGCCCGCTTCGAGCCGCAATGCGAAGCAGCAAAGAAGCATCGGAGTGCGAAAATGAAACTACCTGGCGAAAACCTGTTTAAGATTCTGTTTGTGCTGGTCCTCTCCCTGGGGCTGGGACTCAACATCCACTGCAGCGCCGAAGAACTGGCTGCCCTGCAGGGAGAAGAAGAGGAAGAAGAACCGGATCTTCTGGATCAGCTCATCCAGGAATGGCTATTATATGAACTGCTGGATGCCGGGGCTGGCGGCTGTAACGTGCAGCAGGGGCTGCTTCTGGAGACTCTTTTTAATCAATATATTACGGAGGGGGGGACGGTATCGCCCGATGCGCCAGCTGGAGACGGATCGGATACAGCGCAAAGCAACCCATTCTATGACCCCATCGGAGATCAGCCTCTGCCGGAAACCCTGGGAGAGCCGGAGCAGAAATACATGCTCAGTCTCTATGGACCAAAGCCAATCACCGTACAGGAAGTCAGTCCCGGCGTATATATGAAAGAAAGCGACATGCTATTTTCAGAGGATCAGCTCTATGATTATGCGGATGTTGCAGAGAATGTTTATTACAGTTCCGGCATTGCTACGAATTCATATCGTTGGCCCAGAAACGCTGATGGCGTGACTTTTTCCGTGGCCTATACTGTAGACAGTTCACTACCGCAAAGTACCAAGGATGAAATCAATCAGGCGATCGCCCACTGGCAGGAGAGAAGCTTCTTTCGATTTGTGGCGCGAACTTCGGAGTCCGACTACATTCATTTTCAAGATGGCAACTCGGGTTGTAATTCTTATGTCGGGCGAGTTGGTATTGGACGGCAGAATATAAACCTGGCGGAGAATTGCGGTTTCGGCGCCGCTGTCCACGAAATAGGTCATGCTCTGGGTCTGTGGCATGAACAGAGCAGAACAGACCGCGATGATTTTGTAACCATATTCCTGGACAGAACAGATGGTGACTCCAATTACGCAAAGGAGTCCAGCCATGATATTGGTCCCTATGACTACGAGTCCATCATGCATTATGGATCCTTCTATTTCGCCACCACGGATCAACCTGTGATGACGAAAAAGGACGGTAGTCTCATTGAGCCCAACCGTCGTGCGCTTACGGATTGCGATGTAACGGGAGCGCAGACGATTCATTCAAATCCAAGCTACAACTCGGCCCTCTAGGAAGACAACGCGCACCCAAAAGGTCCACCTCGGCGGGTCAGCGGGTGCGCTTGTAATCCTGGCCTCGACAACATGCATCGCTTCATAAAAACAGTACCTCTGATTCTGATGGCATTGTTGAGTCAATGTGACCCGTTCTCGCCGGAAAAGAAGGACGATGATACCCTGCTTCTGGCGGTGCTCATCGCCCAGGCGAATCTGGGCCCCGAATGCAATCGCTTAAGTAAGACCTATGATTTTGCTGCCTTATCTCTGGATGACCCGGGACAGGCCAATGGCATTGAGCAGACTCTGGAATACGGCCCGGCCACCGATAAAGCTGCCGTCTTAAAGTATGTTCATACACCCGGTGGGTGGATCCAGGCAGAGGTTATTCCCGTAGAAGATGGCTATATTCTTGGAGACATGGTGTTTCAGGCCGAACAAGTTCTGGATTTTCTGCCA
>JAGRNE010000338.1 GCA_020440915.1 Leptospiraceae bacterium
CCGCCGCAAAAGGGATATAATTCGCCGCGAACAGGGTATTTCAGAGCTGTCTGCCGGAGGAGCGCGGACGTAAGGGGAGTCCGGAATTATAAGAAAGGAAGGAAAGGGAGATAGGAATTATAAGTCAGGTTGCCTGGCGAAGATTCTTGCAATACAATTCACGCTAACCCCGATTGTTGTCGCCTGCGAAAGCGGGGCAATCGGCGATCAGGCAAATACGCCCTGTGTTTCAGATTGAGTGGCCGTGGCATACCGGAAGCCAGTGCCGGGCCGAGGTCGCGCGGAAATGTGGCCAGGACGCTGAACCCGACGCACCATGAGGATGAGAGGACGGAAAAAATGAATGGTATCCTTAAACGAAGAACTGCATCCACAAACGAGCTAGATGTCAGAGGCGCAGCCAGCGGGCCCAGACCGTCGGCCGTTGTACAGGTAATCATCGTAGGTGCCGGATTCTCCGGTATGGCGGCCGCCGCTCGTTTAAAAAAAGAAGGCGAGAATTCCTTTGTAATCCTGGAGAAGGCGGCCGAAGTCGGAGGAACCTGGAGAGATAATACCTATCCGGGTTGCGCCTGCGACGTGAAGTCCAATCTGTATTCCTACTCCTTTGCCCCGCGGAGCAACTGGTCCAGGCTTTACGCTCCGCAGCCGGAAATCTTCGAATACCTCAAGGAGTGTTCGCATAACCTGGGACTTCGGGATCATATTCGATTCAATAGCCAGGTGCAGGAGGCCCGCTTCGATAAGAAATCGGCTTCTTGGAAGATCAAGGTCAGCGAAAAGAGAGCTGGAAAAAGCGCCCGGCAGTACTGGCTGGAAGCGCGATTGCTTGTGATGGCTCCGGGTCCTTTGAATCGTCCCTTCTTTCCGGATATCCCTGGTTTGCAGGATTTTCCTGGACCAGTTTTTCATTCATCGCAATGGGACCATTCCGTGGACCTCAAAGGCAAGCGAGTCGCCGTTGTGGGCTCCGGCGCCAGCGCCATTCAGGTAGTGCCTGGAATCATCGATGAGGTCAAGGAGCTTCATCTATTCCAGCGATCCGCAGCCTATGTTACTCCGCGAAACGATCGGCCTGTAGCTGCGTGGAAACGCCGCCTCTTTGCGCGGCTGCCGTCGCTTCAAAGACTTCAGCGACTCAGGGTCTATGCCTATAATGAATTGATCGCAGGAAATGCTATCTACGGCAGCCGGCTCCTGAGTTTTCTTGCAACGCGACTTGCTTTGAGGCACATGCGGTCCTCCATCAAGGATCCCGAACTCCAGGCCCGGCTTACGCCCGGGTATCGCATTGGATGCAAACGAGTCCTTCTTTCCGACGATTATTATCCGGCCCTGGCGCGATCCCATACCAGGGTCATATCTTCGGCAGTGAGCTCCATAGCCGGGAATTGCGTTCGAGGGGAGAATGGGGAGTGGGCCGACGTTGATGTGATCATTCTGTGCACCGGATTTCAGGTTTCGAATATGCATCGGGCCCTGGATCTGGATGTATTTGGTAGCGACGGCCAGAGTTTGAAGGAAACCTGGGAGCGCGATGGAATGCAGGCCCACCTGGGGACCACCGTTTCCGGATTTCCCAACATGCTATTCTATCTTGGACCGAATACCGGACTGGGTCATAACTCGATGGTGCATATTATGGAATCTCAATCCAACTATCTGGCCGACTATCTGAGCATCCTGAGGAGGAATCCTGGCCAATACCTCGATGTGCGGCCGGATGCCCAGCAGGCATTCAATAAGGAAGTGGATCGGAAGATGCAGGGCAGCGCCTGGATAGCCGGAGGATGCTCCAGCTGGTATCTGAATTCTAAAGGTCAGAATAATGTGCTTTGGCCCGGATCTACGTTATCCTTTCGAAATCGGACCAGGGTGGTGAGTCTTCGGCAGTATCGGCTTCTTTCTACCCAGCAGGCTTGAACCATGAGCCGTCCGGGAGCTGCAGGGATCTGTCTCGTAGCTACCGGAATCCGCCAGATCCGGAGCTCTCGGCATCCACCAAATCCGGAAATCTCGGAATCAGGGCTATGCCAACAGGGTGCTGGATCCACGATTCCGCGTAACCGACGGGTCAGCCGGCGCGAAACAAGAGGTCCGCAGATTCGCGGCAGGAGGCTCTATGGAAACATCGAAAATCATATCCTGGGTAGCGCAGATTGTGGCCGCGATCATTCTGGGTCAGACTCTCTTCTTTAAATTTACCGGCGCTGCTGAGTCTGTTTACATCTTTGAAACTCTGGGTATGGAACCCTATGGTCGCCTGGGTAGCGGAGTAGGCGAACTGGTGGCGGTGATTCTGCTTCTCATTCCCGGTCTCGCCGCCCTGGGAGGGCTACTCAGCATGGGCATTCTTGCAGGGGCTATCATGGCCCATCTTATAGTACTGGGAATCGAGGTACAGGGCGACGGGGGCCTGCTATTTGCTCTGGCGATCATCGCTTTTGTTGCTAGCGCAACGGTGGTCTGGATTCGTCGCACAAGCATACCCTTCATAGGTTCCAGGTTCTCCTGAAGTTACCGCGTATTGTGCTGGAAAAATCTTGCGGTGCTTCTTACCCTGGTCCTGGGATTCCATCTGAATCCCTATCTGGAGGAACTTGATGGCATTTATCATTACTGAACCCTGCGAAGGAGTATGCGATACTTCCTGCGTCAATGTATGTCCTGTAGACTGCATCCATCCTACGAAAGAAGAATGGCCTGCAAAAGGATACGAAGAGGGCAAACTAGAAAACAAGATGCTCTACATCAACCCTGAAGAGTGCATCGACTGTGGCGCATGCGAGCCGGCATGTCCTGTACAGGCCATCTTTCCGGAAGACGAAGTGCCGGAGAAATGGGAGTCC
>JAGRNE010000339.1 GCA_020440915.1 Leptospiraceae bacterium
CTTCTTGAAATCAACTTTCCATTTGCCGTCGACCTTTACCAGGGTAAGCTTTTTATCTTCCCCTTTGGGTCCGCATTTGGCGTTGTCGCCTTCTACTTCGCATTCCATGGAATCCAGCTCTTTCAGTTTTTCTTCAAGTTCAGCTTTCTTCTCATCGGATTGTTCTGCCATGGTTCCGGACATCATGCCGGCCAGCAGGCCTACCAGTTTTTGAGAATTTTCAGTGCTCAGAGACTTGGCTTTTTCAGCATCTCCCTGCATAAGGGCTTTGGTAAAGTCGATGGCCACATCTTCTGGCTTATCTCCGCCGCAGCTGGCGAGAACAGAAACGCTAAGAATGGCGATTGCAATAGCGAGTTTCTTCATTTGATACCTCATTAGTCGTTCTTACCCGGGTGCCGGGTCCGTGCGATTAGAATTGGATTTCTCTGATTGTAAAGCCAAAAATTGAAATCTCATTGCAGGCCATTTGCATCCGCGGAACGCTGGAGCCGTGGGACTGGATAATTCGCGAAGTATATCGATTCCAGAATTCTGGGAGGTAAAATACCGTACGGCAGGACCGGTTTCCAGATTCCTTGCGCTCTTGATAGACATGGTTGTTTGCTACCTCACCCTGGGTCTGGTCATTCTCGGAGGATGGGCATTGCTACTGGGGCTGCAAGCGCTTCTGGTTTCCATGGGTGTTCAGATATCCTTCGAAGAGTTCTTCAAGATGACCGCTTTCGTTCAGTTCATGGTCTTCTTCGTCGTTTTCTGGGGCTATTTTCTTCTCTGGGAATACTTTTCCCGGGGCCGCACTCCAGGAAAAATGATTCTGGGTTTGAGGGTAATCTCTCTTCGCGGCACCGGATTAAATGCCAGCCATTCTGTAATTCGCAACATGGTGCGTATTGGAGATATGTATCCTTTCCTTTTTAGCTGGTGGTTCTTTTTTGTTCCGTCCTACTTTGTGGCAGGACTCTTTCTGTTTATTACTGGGAAGTCTTTTCGCCGGCTCGGAGACATTGCAGCAGGCACCCTGGTGGTCCGGGATCTGCGCGGCACCCGATCCACGCGCCGAGCGCTGGAGCATGCACGTACGGACTCTTCCGGAATTCGACCCCTGGCTTCGCTCTCGCCCAACCTGATGAAAGCCATCCACGAATACGCGGTGCGAAGAAACACTATGAATCCCATCATCCGCAGGGATCTTGCCGATCGATTCGCTCCTCAGGTTGCAGAATACTTCCAGATCAAACGAACATTCGAAAACAACGAGGAAATGATGCTCGCTTTCTACACTTTCCTTTTCGAATCCACCAATCCTCTGAGCGTGGATAAGAACATATCGATTTAGATTCTAAAAGGGTTTAAGACCCGTTGGCCGGGCCAGTGTTTTTCGGCCTATCCATTTGCCTTTCTGGATTTATCCCGGCGCCGGGTCGACCCGGATCGGCCGCTTTCAGGCCTCTGGTAAGCGCCGGACCCGAGGCCTCTATTTATTCTTCTTTCTGCGATGCTTGTTTCGCGAATCCAGAACGCAAACTTCAATCTGCAAAGGTTAGGGCCCTCCCAAAAAAAATGGTAGCAGCCCATAAGCGGAGTTGACGCCGGTCGGGGCACCTCAGCGATTCCGCCATAGCCATGAAAACTCGGTCTCCTTTTCTGCCTCTACTTTGCCTGCTCGCAACGGTTGGCCAGAGTTGCCTTATTGCCCGGGTGGATGACCTGAGTACGGCCGGACGGCTAAATCTTGGTTTTATACTTTCCTCTCTTCTGGGCGGATGCGCCAACCCCGATCGCATCGCCTTTTATAGCCTGGTAGATGGGGATAACGAAATCTATTCCATAAAGACCGATGGCACCGAATTTCTCCAGCTTACGTTCAACGCCGTCTCGGATTCCGAGCCTGCCTGGAGTCCGGACGCGAGAACCATTGTATTCGAATCCAATCGAAGCGGCAATGCGGGGCTGTATCTGATCGATGCGGATGGAAGCAATGAAAGGGCTCTGCTGGTGGATGGCTTTCAGAATCGTCAGCCGGTGTATGCTACCGATGGCAAGGGCATTTATTTTGTCTCCACCCGCGCCGGCGCCTTTCAGGAGATCTTTTACCTTGATTTTGCCTCCGGGCAGGTTTTCCAGATTACGAATTCCGCTAACACCTATGACAATATCAGTCCTGCAGTGTCTGCGGGTTCGGACTATATTTACTTCGATACGACGCTCAGCGGAAACGATGACATCGCCAGAATCCGTAAAGACGGATCAGGTTTTGAGGTCATCGTAAGCGATATTAACTCGGACCTGGAGCCCACCATTTCACCGGACGGAACCATCGTCCTGTTTTCCACGGATCGGGACGGTAACCAGGAAATCTACCGATCTGCAGCTGACGGCTCCGGGCAGACGAACCTTTCCAACGATGCAGGAAATGATGCCGCCCCGTATTTCAGTCCGGATGGAGCGAACATAGCTTTTGCATCGGACCGTCCTATAAGCGATCTGGAAATCTATACCATTGGCCTGAGCGGTAGCGGACTTTTCCAGCTCACTTCCAACGCTACCCTGGACTCGGGGCCGGCCTGGTCCTGCAAGTAACGGTTCCAGGCCAATGGCCGGTGGCAGAGCCTTTTCGCGGTAAGCCAGGACCGGAGAGAACAGCGCCCCTCGAACGGTTGGTTGATCTGGGCCCGGCTGTGTTTCGTCGCCTCCAGGGATTCCTTCACAAATGGCGGTGAAAATCCGCTTTTCCTGAGAGCCGGACCTAAATTCGTGACTGCAGAGACCTTTTTATCAATGGAAATTAGAAATATTGCAATCATTGCGCACGTAGACCACGGCAAAACTACGCTGGTGGATGGAAT
>JAGRNE010000033.1 GCA_020440915.1 Leptospiraceae bacterium
AAGGCTTTGGCGTGGAGATCAAGAAAGAGCCGGATACGCAGAAATACGAAACCGACTACATTCTAAAGGGGAAGGGACGCAACCAGGTGGCCGGAACCTATGAACTGGAGATTTTTGAACAAAAGGGCAGAAGCGCCGCGCCCAGAATCTACACCGTCCCGCTCATAATCAAAAGTCAAATGTGCGATTCCAGAACCAACATTTGCTTTCGTCCTCAGGAATTCAAGAAGCTGCTTCGAATCAAGATACAGGGGGACAAAGTCAGCGTAAATTTCCGCTCCACTTCTTCTATCAATTGGATCACATCCTACGATGAGGCTTTTCAGAAAGCTAAAGCCAGCGGAAAGAATGTATTTGTGGTGATCACTGCGCCGGATTGGTGCGGCTACTGCAGGTATCTGGAAAGGGATGTATTCTCCAAGAGTACAGTGGCTGAATCCCTGAACCAGGGATTCGTAGCTCTTCGCATACTTGATACCAACTCGGACAAGAATAAATTCCAATTCAACGGTTATCCCACAATGAAGATAGCCGACTCCTCCGGGAAGATCATCAAGGAAGGAGGTATTGGAAGACAGGAGACCAGCTTTCTGGCCGCCATCGCCCCCTTTGCAAAGAGCGAGGAAGTGGACGGACCGGAAATCATCGGTAGCGATAGCTACTCCGCCAGGCTGTCCGTTAAGTTCTACAAAGAAGGCAATGGTTGGGTCATGGAAAGCCCTCTTACAGGAAAGCAATCCTACGAAGAGGCTCGCCGGGATGAGAAGTACATCATTCTTAAATCAGCAAAAAATGAATTTCTGGCCATTCCGCTGAGCGGCGATCAAGGTTTCTATCACGACGGGAAGAAATGGATTCCTGCCTTCAAGCTAGAACAATAGCGCAGGACAAAGAAGAGGCGGCATCAACAATCAGATGCCGCGCTGCGCCAGGCCCAATCGGGAACCGTTACCATCGATCACCGAATACACGGCCCGCAGTAGCTTATTCTTGCTAAATGGTTTGGTAATGTGCAGCGAAAATCCAGCCTGACGAGACCTTTCAAAATCCTCATCGCTACCGAATGCAGTTAGCGCAATCAGCGGGGGCAGGGGGCGATTGGCCAGCGAAAAGCGATCTTTTAGCTGACGCGCAACCTGGTGTCCATCAAGCTG
The DNA here is from genome assembly GCA_020440915.1 of Leptospiraceae bacterium. Lineage (GTDB taxonomy): Bacteria > Spirochaetota > Leptospiria > Leptospirales > Leptonemataceae > UBA3465. The sequence goes on from JAGRNE010000033.1 coordinate 1,155, forward strand.
TGGCATGGATATATCCATAAGTATTACATCGTAGTTGCATGCTTCAGCTTTTTCCAGCGCCTGCAATCCGTCTTCGGCAAAATCCAGATCCCAGCTCGTATGATCCAGAAACCGCGATAGAAGCACTCGATTCTCGGGTGCGTCTTCTGCGATTAGCACTCGAAGGAAGCGCTTCGCCACCGCATCCAGAGGGTTGTCTTCTATCCGGGACTCTTCGCTTTCCAGTTTTTCGCGGTAATCCAACTCCAGCTCGATCTTGAATTGGGACCCTCTGCCCTGTTCGCTTTCTACAGAGATTTCTCCGCCCATTTCGTGTGCAATCATTCGAGCGATGGACAGCCCCAGTCCGGCCCCGCGAGCACGATCCAGAGTATCGATCTGTACAAATCTATCAAAAATCCGTTGTAGATCCGTGGTTGAGATGCCGGGCCCGGAATCTTCGACCAGGACTGTAAGGGCCTTTCGCTCCTGGCCTGCCGGGCTGCAATGAATTTCTACATGAACCGAACCGCGAGAGGTATAGCGAATTGCATTGGAGACCAGGTTTCCGATAGCCTGAAGAAGCCTGGATTCATCGGTGAGGACGAAACCCTGAGTGGCGCCAGATAATTCCAGAGAGAAGTTCAGGTTCTTTTCCCTTGCCTGAGGAAGATACAGTCCGCGCAGAGAGTCTGCCATGGCCGAAAGAGAAAACCATCGATATTTCATCTGTAGCTGTCCCGCTTCCAGCCGCGAAACATCCAGCAGATCGTTCATTATATTCAACAGGTTATGAGCCGAGCGGTCAATCATCTGAAGCATTTCCCGGGTTTGAGTATCCGGATTCTCCTCTAGCAGAACTTCCGTTAAACCCAGGATGCCATGAATTGGAGTGCGAATATCATGACTCATACCTGCGATGAATTCGCTCTTGGCCTGGCTTGCCTTCTCTGCCATAAGTCGCGCTCGAAGGATTTCCTGTTCTCTTATTACGTCCTGACCCACATCCCTGGAGATCGTCTGGATCCCGGTTACATTTCCTGCTGGATCGCGAATGGGAAAAGAAGTGGTCTGAAGCCAGATGTAGTTGCCGTCCTTTCTGCGAATTCGGTAGCGGATGCCGGTTTCTACGTTTCCTTCCTGTACAGGTTCATGGCTCATTTCACGAATTCTGCGGGCATCCTGCGGATGAAACAGGTCGTAAGGGCTTCTACCAATGAGCTCTTCTACATTGTAGCCCAGCATTCTATGGGCCGCCGGATTTACATATTCGTAGGTTCCATCCACTCGATGGAGACAGATCATATCGGTGCTGTTTTCGATGATTTGCTTATAGATCTGGTCCTTTTTGATTCGATCGCTGATATCGGAAAAGCTGGCCACCGCTCCCTTGAGTTCGCCCTGGTCGCCTAGAACCGGAGCTGCGCTTACTGAAAGCCATCGGAGTTCTCCAGAGCGGGGGTCGGTGATTCCGTGGACAACGTCGCGAATGGGCTGCTTTTCCATCATGGCCCGGGCCAGAGGGAGTTCCTCTGGATCCATGGGATGCCCGTCCAGGCCTACCTGACCGAATTCCGTGCTTTGAAAATAGGTGGCGGCGAGCTCATTCAGAGTCAGATCCAGTATCTGGCAGGCCATTTCATTGGCAAAAACGATCTCGCCCTTTTCGTTAACCCGGACAAAGCCGGTGGGAATCACACTCAGAAGCTCATTCATTTTGCATTTTTCCCGGGGTTCCGCTCCTCGACTATTGGACGAAAGTCCGCAGCGTTTCAAATCGTTTTGCGCAGAAAAAACCGGCACTTGCAGGGTTATTCAAGTCCGCAAGGAAGGGAGTTGGAAGTGGACAGCCCGGTTCGGGCCAGCGGCGTGAGCTACAGTCCCAAGGATGCGTTCAGTTGCAGTGGCAGCGGATCTGTTCCGGGCAACCACTGGAGATTGCGCTGGGCCGCAATGCGAAAGTTGAATTCCCGGTATTGATCCCGGGCTCGAACGATTTCCTCCACGGAACGAGCCATGCAGGAGGCGGCCTTCAGGATGCGGGCGGCTTCATGGCAGCGATGAACCGATATTTTGCGTTCCGATTCTAGAAAACGGCGAATGGAGCCCATAAAGACCATTCGGTTGTGTTGGATGGTCCTGCGGTTCTTGGTATGCGGCGGATAGAGCTCTCGCACTACGCCAAAGGCATATTGAAGAAAGTAATCTGGATCTTCCAGAAGCTTCTGGCGCTCCAGCTCGGTGAAGCCCTCCAGATACAATCGAAACAGGGTGATGCGGGCCGCCACCTCGGGACCCATGGCTTCGCGGGCTACGCGGTATATATTGCTCTCTATGGCCGTATCCACAAAAAGGGACCAGCCCAGCACACTGTAAGAAATAACCTCTGTGAAAAGGCTAAGGTCCGGTTCGCCGGCTACTCTATCTTCTTCTCCCTGGTTCATGTTTGCCTCCCTTTTTCAGGGCTTTCGCTAAATGTAGCACACAGATTCGGAGGATTTCAACAAATTTTTGTCCAGGGCGATGCGAAAGGCGAAAGAAGCATATTTTTCGCAGTAACGAGCGTTACTCCGTGGTATCGCGAGCTGTCAATCTCTGATCCACAGTCCAGAACTCTGAATATTCCTCCGGCGCCGCCCCTCCGTTGATCATTATGGCGCTGGTTTTCCCGGCCGGAAGCGATAGTTCCTGCACATACTTCAGAAAATCGCCGTCGGTATGATAGCTATTTCCAAATGCTGCCAGGACATAGACCTTCTTTTTCGGATTCTCTTTGCGGATGCGATCCACGATTTCCTTCAATTTGCTGGTCTTGCCCTCGGCGTAGGTCAAAGGAGGATCCAGAACCGGCAGAAGCGCACCGTTTCTCATCTTCAGTCGGACACCGTTGATTCTTTCTGGCGGCGCAGACAGGGTAGGGCCGGCCCCCAGCACAAAAAAATGAGGACTGGCCGAGATAATGTGGTTTTGAATGCCCGCCTCCGAAAGTCCATTCCATACTTCCAGCGAACTGCGAAAGTAGTAGTTCTGGTACACTTCCTGAAACCGCTTTGTTGCGAAAGCGGTGATTTCGTCAGGATGGGCTCCGCCGTACTGGGTGGTCAAAAAGGTGTAGGCATCCCTATGCCCGCGGCTTTCATCCCTTTGCCTGTATTCTTCCTCGAAAAGGGCGGCTTCGTTGCGACGAAACTTCGAAGAAAATCCAGCCTCAATGGTCAATTCTACCAGCCCGCGGTACACCAGATTTCCGTCCTCGCGCAAACCTTCGGAGCAATCGCCCTTGAGGATGGTTCCATCGAAGTCCCAGAAGGTCAAAAAGATACATCCATCTCCGCACTGGCTGGCCAGGGAATCCCTGGTTTCTAGAATGGATTTTAATACCTCCCGGGCATGGGGTTCGGCCGGCTCCTCTTCCGCGCATCCGCCGGTGGAAAGCAGAAATGCCAGAAGGCAAACACAGGAAAAAATGGCGTTGTTCGTCATGAATCGATTCATATAGCTGGGCAAAACCATGCCTCGTAGAAAGGGAAAGCCGCAAGAACATTTTGGACAGATTCGAACCGCCACTCTGCCCCCCTGCCGAAAGCGCAGAGGTCGGGCCCTGATCGTGGAAGGGGGAGGAATGCGGGGAGCATTCGCAGGAGGGGTCCTGGCAGCGATGAACCGTTGGCAACCTTCCAGGGGTTTCGACATTGTGGTGGGCGTATCTGCAGGAAGCTGTTCTGCGGCCTACTACGTTACCGAAGATCCAAATGATCTTGAAAGCACCCTTAGAAACCTGAATGTCTGGCGCTACGAATTGAGCACCGGGCAGTTCCTTTCTACCAGAAGGCTCATCGGAAAGAAAACCGTGATGGATCAGAGCTATCTGGTGGACCATCTCTTTGGAAGTCAGTACCCGCTCAAGCGCGAGAGGCTGAACCGAAAAAGAACCACGCCCCTGTATGTGGTGGTTTCCAACCTTCGCACCGGCGAACCAGAGTACATCCGGGCCACCGCCGACAACGCCCTTCCATTACTGAAAGCGGCCACGGCGCTGCCCATTGCAACAAAGGGTAGGAGCGAACTGGGAGATCAGCTTTATACCGACGGAGCAGTTACCGATCCTATTCCCATTGAGGCAGTAATCCAGGCTGGCTATCGGGACATTACCGTTGTACTCAATCATCCCAGAAGTTATATATCCGGCCGCACCGGCCGACTGCTGAGTTTCCTTTCCTTTCCCTACAATCGAACCATGGCGCGCTTCGTTCACCGGGAGCACCATCTGAAGTACAATCGGGCCAAAGAACTGATCAACCATCCTCCCCGCGGAGTGCGCGTGCGAATCGTGGATCCCCCCATGAGCCTTCCCATGAAGATTGTTACCACTAACGAGCAGATACTCAATCAGGTGGTGGACCTGGGGATGGAAGCCGGCCGAAAGGCCTTTGAGATGGCCAGGGAAGAAAAGCGACGCTTTCGGCGATGGCTTTCTTCTCTCTTCAAGAAGAAAATGCGCGGATAGACAGTCCCTTGCTGGACTGCAGCGCTATCGTCCGGTTCCAGGACCGTTTCAGGACCCTGGCAACGAAAAGGGAAAGCCGCCGGGAGACGGGGCCGGAACATCGATTTCGATTTTATCTGGCAGGTCATTTCTCTGGGGCCTGGGATTGAACACCGAAAGAAGCGGCATGTCCAGTCCGCTCAGAAAAGGCCCCAGAAAGCCCTGCAGAAATTCCTGCTGAAATTCGAAGAAATCGCCGTCGAAGCCAAAAGAAGTACCCTGATGTCCTTCGATTTCAAGGTAAAAGGCCCGGGCATAACCTGGAAATCGCTCCTGCGCTTCCTTGACCAGCTGGAAGGATGCGGAAGCAGCTTCCTCGAAAGTAGTTTCCGGCATAACACGATAGAGGATATGGGCGGTGTTTTCCGGTCCTTCCTCTACTCCGGGCTTTTCTGGCTTCTGGTGCACAGGACCAACGTTCATGAGATATTAGAATAGCCAGCCCTGGATTCCCCGAAAAGTATTTTTTGCCCTACCATGGTTAACCGTCCATTGTACATCTGCTGTACTGTCAGGGCTGTCGCCTGGAAGGCCGCCTATGGAGCGGGCCACGAAAAATCCTCCAGGCTTTCCAGTATTAGATGGGCTTTGAGAATATCTGGATGATTGCGATGATCCGGATGCGGAACGGCGATCACCTGCATACCTGCGTTCAGAGCCGAGGATACGCCACCGGGACTGTCTTCCAGGGCCAGGCAATGCTCCGGAGCCTTCTGAAGCATGCGACAAGCAGTGATATACACATCCGGCGCCGGCTTTCCACGTTTTTCTTTTTGCGCTGAATGGACAACGGAGAAGAGCGATCGCAACTCCAGGCGATTCAATGCCGCTTCGATAACTTCAGGAAAGGAAGAGGAGGCAAGAGCGATGGGCATTCGTGTATGAAGAGCGCGAATGGTTTTCTCCGCGCCGGGCATAGCCGTTCCGTTGGATCGAATACTCTCGATCACCTTTTCCAGGATTTCTTCGATCAGCTCCCGGGAATCTACATCCGCCAGGGCCTGTTTACTTTTCCAGAATTCTACCACTTCATCAATGCGAAGTCCCATGGTTTGCATGCAGTCTTCCCTGGTCAGTTGCAGTCCATGGGAAGAAAACACTGCGATCTCCGACGTCTGCCAGATTGGTTCTGAATCGATAATCAGGCCATCCATATCGAATACGGCGGCCTGCACAGCGGAAGCGTTGAATCTGGACATGGGACGAAAAGGCTTTGCCCTGCCTATTCGGCAATATTTTCTGTCCTGATAATCTATGGTGGAAACAACGGAAAGGATATCCGGCTGGGGGTTATTCCCGGCCGCAGAAAACAGCGTACTCAGGGGGACGGGCATACCGGAACAATTGAGCGATTACTCAGATATTGTGGCCCGAGGATTGGGACGAAGTTACGGCGACCAGGCAATGAACAGTCGCGGTTACGTTGTGCCATGCACCGACAAGAATCGTTTCCTGGCCTTTGATGAACGAAGCGGCGAACTGGAATGTGAGGCCGGGGTTTCTCTTTTTGAAATCATCGAGGTTTTTGGGCCCCGCGGTTTCTTTCCAATGATTACTCCCGGCACCAAGTTTGTTACCGTAGGAGGAGCTATTGCCAACGATGTTCACGGAAAAGCCCACCATGTGGATGGCAGCTTCAAGAACTGCGTGGAAAGCTTTGAGATCATGGTGGGCAGCGGGAAGGTTTTGCAGGCCAGCCGAAAGAAACATTCGGATCTCTTTCATGCAAGCTTTGGCGGTCTGGGTCTTCTGGGTTTCATTTTGCGCGTCCGATTAAAGCTTCGCAAAGTGGAGACAACTTATTTTAGACAACAATCCTTTCGCGCGCGAAACCTCGATGAAATGCTGGATTTGATCGACGAGAAGGATGCAGAGTTTCCCTATTCCGTGGCCTGGGTAAATCCTCTGGCCCGGGGAAAAACCCTGGGAAAGGGAGTGCTGACGGCCGGCAACCATGCAGGCAAAGAAGAGCTGCCGAAGAAGCTGGCCGCGGAGCCCTTAAAGATCACCGGCCTGCCCGCTCTAAATGTTCCTGTTTTTCTTCCGGGATTCGCCTTGAATGCTCTCACTCTTCGCATGCTAAATCGGATCATTGATTTTATTCAATCCCATGCTGGAGAATTCGCGCACTACGATAAGTTCTTTTATCCCCTGGATGCCATCAACAACTGGAATCGCGGTTATGGCAAACGGGGCTTTACTCAGTACCAGTTTGTGGTGCCGGTGGAAGGCGCCCGCAAAACCATCCGAAAAATTCTGGAAGAGATTAGCGATGGCGGCTGCCATCCTTTTTTAAATGTGCTCAAGAAGTTCGGAAAAGGAACGAACTATCTTTCCTTTCCCATGCCAGGTTATACCTTTGCCATCGATTTCCCCATAACCCGGAAGCTCTTTCCGTTTCTTAAGAAGCTGGATGCCCTGGTGCTCGATGCAGGGGGCAGGATCTATGCAGGAAAAGACGCTACGCTGGATGCTCAGTCTTTTGCGGCCATGTATCCGGAGTTGGAAGATTGGAAACGAATCAAGAAGAAATATGACCCTTTAAACAGATTTCAATCGGATATCGGCCGGCGGCTAGGGCTGGTATGATTGGCAAATAACCTGCCCGCAGGGTCCTGGTCTTGCATAAGGTCTGGCGGTTCACGAGCTTCATACTTGACGCTGGCATTGCAATTTAGCTTTCTTATTTGCGAGCTATGCCAAATCTCCCAATACTATTCCATCGATTAACTTTGCGATCTGCTTTTTATTGCCTTGCCTTCCTGTCCTTCGCTGGCATTTCCCTTGTTGCCGAAGAAAAGCCTTCTACTGCGCCGGCGCCGGTGCCGGTGCCCGAATACACAGTAGTTGTGGATGCAGGACATGGAGGCGCCATCGTCCATCGAAAGGATGATCGCTGGGATCCCATCAGCAGAAAGTATCTTACTGGCTATCTTACAGGCACGCAGTATACAAAGTACACAGAACATGATCTAATGCTATCGCTGGCTAAGCGGGTGCACTACTATTTGATGCTCACGCAAACCGATCAGGGCTGGAAAGAATTTGAAAAGATACTGCGCACATTTTCAACCCAGGAGAAGTTTGTGCGCATCAAGTTTGATTCGCATCTGAGCCGCACGGACGGCTGGAAGGACCGCAGCCTTCCGGCTTCGCATCCTGATGTGAATGCTCCGTACAGGCTCTATGACTATCCCGATCGAAAGACGGGTCGAATCCAGAAAGGCCGCATTTCCAGAATTAATGATCTGGAACCCTACCTGGTGCTTTCCCTTCATTTAAATCCTGCGCCACCAGGCCATAGCGGTGGAATGGCGGCGGTGCTCTCTCCGGGATGGAAGACATTTGACCTGTTGCGTCAGATTTCTCTCAAACAGAAACCTGCCAGCGATTTCTATAAGCTGCCCTGGGCGGATCACTGGCTGGGTACCGAACCGGGGTGGAACAAGCTGGAAGCAGCCCGGGCCGACGCCTGGGTGTACATGAACGGCTACTGGAGCAATAAGAGCGGCACCGCTCCCTGGTACAAGAAGCCCCGGGGCTTTCGCCACAATCTGTTTCAGTGGCGCTACGCCGACCCGCCCGGCTGGGAGAAGACTGCGCTAAAAGAAAGAAAATCAACCGGACCTTACAGTATGATCTACAGCAAGTGGAGACCCGAGGGCAAGTTCTGGGAAAGGGAGCAGGGAAAGGCCGAATACTGGAGAAGGGAAGCTGCCGTTTCTGGGAGCGGAATCAACTACGGAGGCGATAACCATCTGGCCTCCAACGAGTTGATGCGATTTATCCAGTACGGGGTGCGCATGCAGGTACCGGAAAAGAGAGCTGCCAACAAGCTCGGGCCGATCCTGGATCCATTCGTCAGCACCTACACATTGCCTACCTACACAAATGCCGTTGTGGCCTTCCTCGAGGTTGGGCATTTGAATGTATGGAGAGACCGGCGAATGGTCATCGACCAGCGGGAGGAAGTGGCCAGGAGCCTGGCCGTCGGCATTTACTCACTGTTTACCGGACTGGAGCTCAAGAAGCCGGGCTATGGTCCGTATCTTCCCAGGGGAAGGAAGCTGGACTTTCAGAAATACGAAACACTGCCTCAGGGAAATTATTTCAAGATAGTGGATCGATAAGCGATTTCGCCGAATGGAATTCGTTTGCACTACAGATTACAGGTAATCGGTCCAGTCCGCGCTATAGGCTGCGGACCGATTTCCGTTAGGATCACAGGAAACCTCCAGACCGGCTGCCCCCTGAATCTCGGCCGCCCCGGAATCAGCAAGGCGCCTTCGGAAGCTTAAAGTCATCTCTGCGGGCGTGCTACTCTGCTTCATTGGCTACGAACCTCAGCGAAACGGAGTTGATGCAGTATCGCAGCCCGGTGGGTTCCGGCCCGTCCGAAAAGACGTGTCCCAGATGACCGCCGCAACGGGGGCAATGGACTTCCGTTCGCACCATTCCGTAGGATTCATCCCTGCTTTCGCCAATGGCATTCTGAGATAGTGGCTCGTAGAAGCTGGGCCATCCGGTACCGGAATCGAACTTGGTTTCGGAGGAAAAGAGCTCCTTACCGCAGGCAGCGCAAACATAGATGCCCCGGCCTTTGAAGTCATGGTATTTTCCCGTAAAAGCTCGTTCGGTGCCGTGTAATCGCATTACTCGGTAACGTTGTTCTCCCAGGATTTCTTTCCATTCTTCGGCCGACTTCTGTACTTCGAATGCCTTTGTCGAAGTCTGGCCCGGACTGGCATCCAGTGCAGAACCTGCATCGCTGCAACCTGTGGCGCAGAACAGAAGGACTGCAAGAGCCGCAGCGCCGGGCGCAAAAAGCCAGGTCAGGAAGCTACCCCTGGCAGCCTGGAATCGAGAGGCAGTGGGAGTCCACGGATAGATTGGGACTTTGGGATTGGAACACGAAGGCATACAGCAGATTCGCAAAGCCCCGAATCTGGTTACCGGGACTGCGTAGCGGATCTGGGAATTCCAGAGTGCAGCATCGCTTTTCGAAGCATGCAGCATTTTTCGGTTCAGATTCGGTGCAGTAGGCGAAATTCTACTGCCTGGACAGCGGATGCTCGAATTCCTTTTTCCATTTCTTGCGAGTCTGCATTTTCAGTCCAATGAGGGTCCGACCCTTTTGTATGACCATAGTCCGGCTGTGGACCCAGTCCCCTGTATTGATAACTCCGATTTCGGGCATATGCAGAAACATATGCGTGTGGCCGGAAATGAGAACCCGATCCCCTTGTTTTGTGATTTTATTCAAACGACCGTAGTACTTCAATCTTTCCTGGTATGTTGTTGGATCCCGGCCATTCAAGTGACGATTGTAGAAGGATTCTGCCTTCTTAAAGAATCCGGGGACTAGAAGGGCCAGCCAGTAAAGTAGCCGCACAATAAAGATGTCCACCGTCCAGTTGAATCGATTGTACTGCCCCTGGTGTCCATGGATTACCACCATTTCGGAGCTTTCGAACCGTTCCACAATTCGATAGCCGCGTCTTTCCAGAAAGTCCTGGATTTCCGGCGCCAGCTGCATCCGGAAAGAGGTTGTATCGTGATTTCCGACTATGAAATACTTTAGACCGCCTTCAATACAGATTGCGTCCAGGCGATCGAAGAGTTTGTTAAACTTCTTTTCGCTGGTGCGCAACCTGGCAGCGGAATCGAAGTACCAATTCTCCAGGATGTCGCCTACTAGATACAGAGAGCGAAAGCGCACTCCTCTCTTGCGAAAGCTATTCAATACACGGAAAAGGTCCTGGTGATGATGGTTCTTGATCTTCTTGTAGACCCCGTAGTGCACATCGGAAAGAAAGAGCGCTTCGTAGGTTTTGCCTTTCTTGAATTTCATCTGATTCGTTTTTGCTGGGCCCGATAGGCAGCGATGGGCCTGGAAAGATAGTCTAGAAAATGGCTATATTACCAGGATTTCAGGAGGCCAGCAGGATTCTATTCTTTCCTTCCTTCTTTGCTCCATACAGGGCACGGTCCGCCTGCTCGAAGACATCGGATCCGGACTTCCCATGCGTAGGATATGTGGCCAATCCTCCGCTACATGTTACGCGAATGCCATCAAAGTCTTCTTTTTCTACGGCCTGTCGAAAGCGCTCGGCAACTTTGTAGGCCTGATCGCCGGACGTATGGGGGAGGATAACGGCAAATTCCTCTCCTCCAAATCGGCAGGGATAGTCTTCCTGCCGGAGCAGCAACTTGAGGATCTGTCCTACCTTTCGCATGATCATATCGCCGGATGAATGACCAAAGGTATCGTTGATATTCTTGAAGTTGTCCAGATCGATAATCAGAAGGGAAACCTCTACCTGATGCCTTTCGGCGCGCTTCATTTCTCTTCGCAGGCATCGATCAAAATACCTGCGATTATAGAGCATGGTGAGCTCATCGGTCATGGAGTTCTTCATCATTTCATCTACTACGGAGATTTCAATGATGATTGGATTCTTGAGGATTTTATTCAGATTGATAAAATAATCCAGCATGGCGACGCGAAAGCCAATGGGTCTGCCCAGGGTTCGTTCTAGGGCTCTGGAATGCTGCAATATCTCTTTCCAGTGATCCTGCGCTACGGCAGGTTCAAAGCGATGATGCAGCAGAACCCGGAAAAGGTCGACGTAGAACTCGGTATTCGAGTTGTTGCGGAGCTCTTCGAATTTTCGAAGAATGCGGTCTTCGCTGAGGGGATCTTCGTCCAGAATCTGTCGTATTAAGTCCACCAGATCCGCATGCCCGGATTCCAGTTCTTTGACCTGGGATTGCAGTCCCATTATCTCGGCGCGGGAAAGCTCATGTGCCAATTCCTGAGCCTGTATGGTCTGGTCGGCATCCACCAGCTCCCTGCGGGATAGATCGGTTACCTTCTCGTATGCCCCAAGCATAGTCCTCAGGCGCTCGATTTCTCGTTCTTTCTCTCGTAACGCCCGTTCCAGTTCTTCGGAACCCATGGTTGAACCGAACCAAAGATTGTATAGCGGTAAAGGATTTTTCGTGGCAGCGGAAAAAATGCCTGAAACCATGGCGGAATGCCCCCGGACCGGCCCCTGTGGATCTTCGATATGGATGGAACCCTCACCGAAGCCGTGCATGACTTTGGCTGGATACGCTCAGAACTGGGCCTGGCTGCGGACGCTCCTATCCTGGATTCCATTGCATCGGCCAGCCAGGAAAGACGTACGGCCATGAATCGGAGGCTTCATGAGATTGAACTTGAGCTCGCCGCTCAGGCCCGACCGGCTGCGGGTATTCATGAATTCCTGGCGCTGCTAAAGCAAGCCGGTCACAGCCTGGCTATCCTCACTCGAAACAAACATGAGATTGCACTTCTAACTTTACAGAAGGCCGGCCTGGCCGAGTTCTTCGAATCCGAAGCCATTGTGGACCGGGAGATGGCCCCGCCCAAACCGGATCCGGAAGGAATCCGATTTCATTTGAATCGTCTGGGACTTAACCCAGGGCAGGCATTTATGGTGGGCGATTATCGGTACGATCTGGAGGCGGGGCGGGCCGCCGGCGCAGGAACGATTTATATGGATCCTACCGGCGCATTTCCTTTTCGAGAACTGGCCGACATTTGTGCCCGCGATTTTCTTGAACTGATGGAGCATTAGTGGCAAAATTGACCAATCGGATTCCATAAAATGGCGTTGGCTCCCATCCGAATTCAAAAGATCACAAGAATCAAAATCGCTCCGGCCCTCCAGGCGTAAGCTCTTCTAGCCCCGCCAATGACAGAGAGAGCTCTGCGCGTCGAAGGGATGGCAGCCAGGCCTGAGCGAAACGGGAACAAACCGGATGCACTCTTCCTTCCTACCCTGTCCGCCTTACCTTTCCCGCGAAGATAGAATTCACGATTACTGTAATCGAAGAAAGGCTCATGAACACCGCGCCCAGAAAAGGGTTGATCCAACCGGCAAATGCAACAGGCAGCAATGCGATGTTATATGCGAAGGCCAGACCCAGGTTTTCCAGAATCTTTCTTCGAGTGGAGCGAGCAATGGAAATCATAAGAAGCAAATCGTCCAGCCGATTGTTTAGCAGCAGGATGTCCGAACTATGCAGCGCCAGGCTCGCCCCGCCTGCAAAACTGATTCCTGCATCTGCCTTTGCCAGCGCAGCGCTATCGTTGATCCCATCGCCTACCATCAAGACAAGGTCTTTGCCCGAGGTAAGTTCTTCCAGGTATTGCTTCTTCTCTTCCGGCGTTCTCTGGGCCAGAAATTCCTGAATACCAAGATCTGCAGCCATGCGCTTTACATGTTCGGTGGAGTCGCCGCTGAGGATGCTCAGGTCGAAGCTTCTGGATAGGCGTTGAACCATCTCTCTGGCGCCAGGGCGCAATGCATCCTCCAGAACAAAAACTGCAAGTATGCGAAGTCTACCCTGGAATCGGGCGGACAACACAACGGCGCTTTTTTGTTCCTGACTGCATCGTTTCGCAATAGACTGCAAGGAAGATTCGGATTGTGCATCCATGAATGGCCCGGGCCGGGATTCGGATTCTTTTGCTGAAGATTCGGAATCCTTGAGCATGCTGGTCCACTGAAAGGATCCGAGATAGACATCTATTTTATGATCGCTGGATACTTCGAAACCTTGCTGGGCTTCCTCCAGCGTACTGCGGTCTGGTATGACTGTCCGTGAAAGTTCATCGGCAACAATGGGATGTGTACCTTTGGTATGCCCGGGATTGGCCCCGAAGGCAGCGCTTTCACTGTCTTTCTGAAAGTTAGTCCCGGCATCTGGTCCGCCCGGGCTGGCGCTGGTAGCACTGGCCATGCTGGCACCTGTGGCATCTGTGGCATCTGTGGCATCTGTCGCACTGGCCGAAAGAGATGCCAGCAATTCAAGCATTCTTTCCTGGAGTTCCCGGGATACCGACCAGTGCAATCCGCGGCCGGGGACGTATTTTAGGCCGCCGGCGTCTACGTTCCAGTTTGCGCTGGAAATGGAACCGTAGTTTTGCTCGAAAGCGCGAACCACTGGATGCTGGATTCCTGAACGTGATTCCAGAGCGCGGGCCAGGGATCTAAGGGAGTTGCGATCCACTTCAGAAATACTCTCAGGAAAGAAGTGTTCGGAGTCGATTTCCATTCTTCCTGCAGTCAGAGTGCCCGTCTTATCGAACACTATGCGTCTCGCTCTGGCAATGGTTTCCAGATGCTGACCGGTGCGAAACAGAATTCCGGATGCATAAGATCTCTGGATTCCTGCTATGAAGGCCGTGGGGATGGCCAGGTTCAAAGCGCAGGGGCAGGCAACAATGAGAAGCGTTACGGTGATAATGATGGCCTCGGAAAGTCCGGAGATTCTATAATGATAGATGAAGGCGGCAATGCTTGCCAGAAGTACGAAAGCGACAAAGTAACGCCCCGCCAACTCGGCGAATTTCTGGCTTCGGGGCGAATCGTTCAGGCTTTCGGAGGCCATCTTTTGAATCTGGCGCAGGGCGCTGTGATCTCCGCTACGCTCCACTTCCAGTTCCATCTCTCCAATAGACCGGATTCCGGAGAGCAATAGATCCCCTTTATGTTTGAGCACCGGTTCGAATTCCCCGGTGAGCAGGGATTGTTCTACCTCGGCGGATTCATTGATCAATCTGGAGTCACAGGGGAGGCTTTCGCCCGGCTTCAATAAAATTCGCTGACCGGGCTGCAGCGTTTCCGAGGGAACAATGCGCTGCGTACCGTCCTCCTCTATGAGTCGAGCAAAAGGCGTTTCGGCCTGTTGAAGATTGTCGATGAGGTAAAGGCTTCGCAGCTTGAGGCGGCTTTCCAGGTATCGACCGGCAAGCACGGCAAACGTTACGAAGCAGACCGAGTCAAAGTACACTTCGCCATGTTCGGAAAACGCTGCGTAGATGCTGTACAGGTAGGCTACGGCCAGACCAGCGGAGGTAAGCAAATCCATACTCAAAACGCCATGTTTGAGAGAGGCCCAGGCTGTGCGAAAGAACAGAGCAGCGCTGTAGAGCATTACCGGAGTGGCAAAGGCAAAGCTTACGAGATGAAAAAAGTTGCGCGTAAATCGATCCATGGTGCCGAAATAGCCGGCATAAAGGGAAACGCTTACCAGCATGATATTCCCGGCAAAGAAGCCGGCCACAACCATTCGCTTTAGCAGACCCCGGGCATAGTTCTTCTGCGATTCCGACGCTTCGCTCTTTTTTAGAGGTAGTAATCTGTATCCCAGGCCCTCAATGCGATGGGCCAGTTCTTTGAGGGATATGCGATGGGGATTCCAGCCCAGCCGCAGTCGATTGGTGGCCAGGTTGCCGCTTGCATGAAGTACGCCCGGCAGGGAACGAAGCATGGTTTCGTTGAGCCAGATGCAGGAACTGCAATGAATCCCTTCGATTAAGAAGTCCGCTTCGGCTTTGCTGTCAGCGTCAGAGGGACCCGAAGCGCCGGTAGAACTTCCGGCAGTATCATTCTTCAAAATGCCATCGGTGCGGCCAACGCTGTCGGTGCCGGCATATGCGGCCGTTCCGGCATCCTGGCCCGCTCGCAGGGCTGTGGATTCGATCAGCTCCCAGATTTCATCGCTGGTGCGGTCTTCCGGTCGGGGCGCGTACTCTGTGCGAAATTCGTAGTAATCCAGCATACCGGAGCCGGAAATCATTTCGTAGGCGCCGGCGCAGCCCTGGCAACAGAAATTGTGGCCGTCCCGCTCTATGCGCTTTTCAACGGGAAGTCCGCAATGATAGCAGAGTTCAGAATTGTCCTGCATTGCTCCATCGTTTGAAAACGATCAGGATTGCATAGAGAATCATGGCCAGACCCAGAATTCTTCCCGGCCATTTTGTTCTAAGGAAATCCCAGAGGCGCGAACTTGCAAGACCCACAAGTAGCAAAGCCGGGTAGGTACCCAGGCTAAAAACGAACATTGTAAAGGCTCCGGCCAGAGGTTCGCCGGTTCCCATGGCCAGGGCGTAGGCCGGGTAGAGCAATCCGCAAGGTAGCAGTCCAGAAACCATACCCATCAGGGCTGCATTCTCCACTGGATTGGTGCGACCTCTTACCAGCTGTCCTATACTGCGATTGAACCAGCCGGGCATGCGAATCCCATGAAAGCCGGGGATCTGCGAAGGGAAAAGATAGGTAAGTCCGAAGTACAGGAGCAGCACTGCACCGAGCACCGCTGCGATTGAGTTTACGACGTAAAGGTTGATGGTCTTTCCTGCCATGCCCAGGAAGAAACCCACAGACATATACGAAAGCGACCGGGTGAAATTGTAGATCAGATTAATGCTCCAACGCTTCTGGCCCGCGCGTCCGGCGGTAGCAGGATAGGTTGGAGCGCCGGATCGGATTTGCTCGGAGGGCGACCGATGGGCCGAGGCTTGCGGTGCCAGGGAGTCGGATTGGCGCTGAGAAACCGCGGATTCGCCTTTCGGATTTCCCGAAGAGGTTTCGCTTGCTTCAGCGGATTCAGAGGGCGGCACCGGACCCGGAGCGCGTCCGTTCAAGAGATGCACAAATGGGCCGCACATGCCCACACAATGCAGGGAGCCGCCCATTCCCTGCATAAAGGCAAGTGATATCGCCGCCCAGAGGCTGGCGTCTTCCATTCCGTTCATGCTTTATGGTTCTTTTGCTGGATGCTACGATCCGCCTGATCCTGTTCGTCCATGAGCATGCGATACTTGATCATTTCCGGATCTTCATGATCTTCGTTTCGCACGCTCCATAAAAAGAAGCCAAGAAATGCCAGTGCGATGATTACCGCAATGGGAAGAGTGATGAGTAGTCCTGCCATATGATTCCTCCGGCCAACCCTGGTGGCCTGCCGCTTGACCTTCTTTCTGCTTCAGAGCCAGGTTTCTTCCAGGCGGTCACCGCAATAAATCGGTAGATCTAGAAAGCGGCTTTTTTCCGTTATAAGGCTCGAAAGCGGCATCGCCCTTTCATTCGATAAGGCCATGCCATGCTTACTATTTTACGACAACGCCTACTGAACAGCCAATCGCTGCGCTCTGTGAAAGTAGAGTTCGCCTTTCTTTCCTTCTATGATGACGTCCCAGTACCCGGGTCGTTTGAGGTTGACCTTTTTCTGAAACACCAGGTTGCCGTCCACCTGCTGTATTTCATCTTGCTGGATGTCCAGAACCTGTCGATAGCGGCTGGTGGCCGGTTGATCAAGGGTGAGTTTGAAATCCACATCCCCGACTTTAACCGTTTGCCCGTCCGGAATTACCAGGGTCCAGGCTATGGACTGCTCGCCTCTTTGCAGGCTGGTTGCATCGAATACTTCGCCTTGAATGCGAAATCCCAGGGCTTCGGCTTTTTCCCGTGCATCTATGTGGGCCTGGTAATCCAGGCCCTTCTCATAGTAGGTTTCATCCAGAATGGGCTCTGCATTGTCCAGAGCCAGTTTTAGCGTGTATCCCAGGCCAATCACCATCAAGGTGAAGAAGATTCCGATCAGCCAGAAAGCTGTTTTCATTGATTCTGACATATTGCCTTTCCTTAAATCCTTTGCCGTGATTCTATCTCTTTCATTCCAGAGGAAAGGTAAACACAGCCTCGATTTCTCGCTTCATCGAAGGATCGTCTTTGCTGGTCAGAACGAAATTCACCTTTTTGGAAGTAAAGGGCGCTTTGTCCGCCTTGTAGCTAACAATGACCCTCAGTTCTTTGTGCTGAGACCCATCTAGCTGAATGGCGCCATGGTCGGATACTATCTCAAAAGGGCCATCGCCTTCGGCCTTTAGATCCAGATTGAGTTGCCCGTAAGACATATTTCCTACGTGCAGCTCATAACCATTCTGATAGCTACCGCCAGCGTTGATGTTCATCAGTTCCTGATCCCGTGTAACGGAGGCATAGATGGGAGTGCGAAGAATCAAAAGAGTGGAAAAGGCGATAATTAATGCGCCCACTACCGCTCCATAGACAGCGGTCCGGGGACGGAAATAAGGTCGCTTGGATCGATCCACCTTGTGGGATTCTGATTCTGCAATAGTTGAATAGTCGATGAGAGTCGGCTTCTGGAACTTCGGAAGAACCGTATTACAAGCGTCCACACAGAGTCCGCAGGAAAGACATCCTATCTGTAGTCCGTCTCGAATATCAATACCGGTAGGGCAAACCTGCACACAGAGATTACAGTCGATGCAATCCCCGGCATGCTCTCCTACTTTCTGTCCTTTTTGCCTTCTCTGTTCGCCTCTTTCTACATCATAAGATACGATGGGGGAGTGGCGATCAATCAAAGCTGCCTGAAAGCGACCGTAGGGGCAGGCATACTTGCAGAGATTCTCTCTAAAGTACACCATGTTGAAAAATGCAATGCCTGTGGATGCCATCAAGAAGACAAACCAGGCGGCAGGGCGATAAGAATCCGCAAATGCAAATATGTTACCGCTAAAGAGCCCGCCGAGCATTTCTTCGTATCGCACAAAGTAGGCGGCGAAGACGAAAGAGAACAGGAAAGAAAGCAACACCCAGGCCGGTATTACCCTGGCCCAGTGGGATTTCTTCATTGTAGGTTTTCCGAAGGCGCTACCGGACACCAGCTTGCCTACCCAGTTGTAGGCTTCGGTGAAGATCGTCTGGGGACAGGCATACCCGCACCAGATTCGCCCGAAAAGGGCGGTAAAGAACAATAACATGAATCCGAGGGTCAGCAGAATGATATGCAGGAAGTAAAGCTCCTGGGGCCAGACGGTGAGACCGAAAACATGGAACGTACGCTGTGGAATATCCAGAAGGATAAATGGATGGCCGTTGATTCGGATAAACGGCATGACGATGAACAATGCGAAAAGCGCAATGTTGATTCTGTTTTTGATGGTTCGGTGTTTGCCTTCTATAGGTCTTGCGATGACCATGGTGTCCTCCCAGATGGGGTCTAGCGTGTTCTTCCAAGAAGGAAGCGGAGGGTTACCCTCCGCTTATCAATTAAGCAAGTTTTGTGGTTTCGTAAACTACGAGGCTGGAATCTATTTGCTTTTGAGACTCGGGTTCATGTCCGCAATCCAGGCCATAACCTGAAGCACTTTGGTACTTCCCAGGCTACGCTTATGCGGAGGCATGATTCCTCCACTATCCAGCAATTTCTGCTCCTGGCTTACACCGCCCATGACGAGCTCGAAAATAGCGGCATCGTTATTTCCGTGCAGCCATTGTCCGTCAGTAAGATCAGGACCATTTCGACCTTTGGCATCGCTGCCGTGGCATGCTGCACACTTGGCCTGAAAATGTCCTTTTCCGGCTTCGATAGCGGCTGCATCACCGCGCAAGGGGTTTGCGCCTTCTTCGGTCAAAGTCACCTGTTCCAGGTTCATCGCATTGGGGAATTGCTTCTTGTAATCCGCAACTTCCTGTTCGTAGCCAGCTTCCTGATCCCAGCCTTCCAGGGCATGGGTCCAGAGAACATAGACAACGCCAAAGACGATCCCGGCTATGAGCAGCAGCGTCCACCAGGTAGGTAGCCAGCCCCGCCCCTCGTAAATCTCTTCATCATCTCTAACTTCTTGAAAATCTGCCATTATACTGCCTCCTTATCCCGGTTGCGGTATTCCTGAGACAGGCTGGTATCGATTTCATCGTCCAGCATATCGTACTTGGCCGCTTCCAGTTCCTTCTTTTTGCCCGGACGGTACACGTACCAGGCAATGAAGAGAAGTATCATACCCAGAAGGGGAAGGCGTAAGCCTTTGTATATCCCCATCCAGATCTCAGTTTCCACCGTTGGCCTCCGGGCCCTCTGATGCGTCGGCAACATCGCTTTCGCTGGATTCTTCCATGCTAAGTTCTGTTGTATCTCGACCCAGCTTCAGTAGATAGGAAACCAGGGCATCCCCTTTGGTTACAGGTACCGCTTCTCCTATTTTGCAGAGGTTGGCTTCGATT
>JAGRNE010000340.1 GCA_020440915.1 Leptospiraceae bacterium
CTTCCGGATGAGCAGCGTCTGGAAGAAAAGATGGAAACCCTGGGCGCTGCGGATATGGACCGGCTGGCGGAAACCATCGCCACCTTCCACCGCAACCGCCCGGCGGAGCCACCCTCCCATGGATTTCGAAGCCGGCTTCAAAATGTACTGAATACAATTCGTACTGTTGGCGGCATGGATTTCGAAGCGGCGCTGCATTCTCTGCTTTCTTCGAACCGAAAAACTCTTAATACCCGACGCTTTCATGAAGTGGATGGCCATGGCGATTTGCGGCCAGACCACATCTATCTGTCCGATGATGCAGTAAATATCATAGATTGCGTGGAATTCAGCGCCGACATTCGTCAGGTGGATCCTTACGAGGACCTGGCCTTTGCCACCATGGGGCTTCGCCTCAATCATCGACCGGACCTGGCAAGGCACCTTGCCCTTTCCTACCTTCATCGAATGTGCGACGTTCGAGGCTTTCTGCTCATGGATCTGTACGAAATCTATAGAGCGGCCGTACGACTGATGGTCGATGCCTTGCAGCTCAAAGAAGCCGGGGGCGAGAACCGAGCCGACTATCTGCGACGCCGGTCAGAAGCCTACGCATCGCTAATCGAAGACCTGATTTCTGGAAAAAAATCGATTCATAATGGGAACCGGCGACAATTGCAGGGGCTGGGGAAAGCTACTGCGACAGACGGAGGCGGTTCTGGCTCGCCTCATGCCATTGGCTGGAAAGGCCCACTGCTCATACTTCTGGCCGGTCTGCCCGCCACAGGGAAGTCCAGGATAGCTGCATTGATTCGGGAAGAGGGAATCCCGGTACTCTCCAGCGATGTGCTTAGAAAAAAGGACGATACCAGGCCAGAGATGCGCAAGCCGGAAGCCTACGGCCAGGGCTCTTATTCCAGCAAGAAGAAGATGCTCAACTACAGAAAGCTAATGTGTCAGGCCGGGCGCCTTTTCGAAAAGGAATCCGTGGTCTGTCTGGATGCCAGTTTTTCTAGAGCGCAGTACCGCAATCTTGCCTACCGTATGGTTTCGCGCAGCCGGCCAGCAATGGATATTCTTATTCTACAGACCGATTGTTCCGAGGAGATCATTCGCAGAAGACTGGACAAAAGAAAAACCAGGCCTGGATTTTCGGATCTAACAGACTTTGACACCTGGAAAAAGCTGAAAGAAAATTTCGAATCTGTGGATCTGACTGTGGAAGGGGACCGCTTTCATTCTGCAAGCGGCGCCAGACTTCATCATCTTATACTGGATACTTCTGGCGAAAAGCGAACCTCCATTTCTCCAGAACTCAAACAAATGGTGCCGCATCTGTTTCTGAAGCGGCAATCCTGAAGCTCGAGCGTCTTGCGAAACCGCGAATCAGAAATCAGACCACCTCCGAATCCTGAAGCTATGGCTGGCCCGGCGACCTGTCGTAGCTTACAAACCGGGCCGCTTCGGAATCCGGAACGCTTATCTGCCTGGGCAAAGGGAGCCATGCGCCCATCAGGGCATTTGTTTTCGAGCCTCGGGTATGAATTTGCGCAGATTATCAATGCGAGTTCCATGGGACGGATGCGTGGATGCGAATTCTGGTCCCTGGCCGCCGCCCTGCTCCGCCATTCGCTGCCAGAAAGCCACACTTGCCTCTGGATCGTAGCCTGCCCGGGCCATGTAAAGCAGTCCGATCTGGTCGGCTTCTGTTTCATGATCCCTGCTAAAGGGTAGCAAGACTCCAAATTTTGCGCCGGCTCCCAGAAGGCCTATGACCTTCTCTCTGGAAGCTGGATCCATATCCGCCATGGAGGCCTGTGCGCCCTGCATTACGGTATTGTAAATGTCGTTTTGAAAGAGCCTTTGCGCACCATGTCGCATAGTAGCGTGCGCCATCTCATGACCGATAACGGTAGCCAGCCCCGCCTCATCGCCGGCCACCGGAAGTATACCTGTGTACACTACAATCTTTCCGCCAGGAAGACAGAAGGCGTTGACCTGATCGTTTTGCACCACATTCACTTCCCATTCGAAGTCATCTCCTCCATCGCCAGTTGCAGGAATTAATCTTTGCACAACGCGGCGAACCAGGTCCACTTCGGGACCCCGGGTAAGAACCTGGCTTTCCGCCAGTACTTCGCGGTAACTCTGCACTCCCAGGGCTTCTTCCTGGTCTTCCGACAGGCCGATCTTGATTTCCTCTCCGGTTTCCGGATTTGTCCAGGTATCCGCCGAGAAATACTTCCAGGCAGCGATGGCCAGAAACATCAGCAGAGGAAGGATGGCGAACTTCTTCTTTCCTTTCATTGTAACCTCCAGTGCATACCGGTGTCTCCGCGGCAGGCTTTCGCTTTCCGGGACTGCAGTACCACAATTTAAGAGTGCATAATCTGAAAAAAGGTTGCAGACATTGCAAGCCTTTATACGAACCTGCATGGTCCAAATTTCCAGAAAAGTCAGCGAATCCAGCGTCTTTCAAAATTTCATCACAGCCGTGATTCTGCTCACTGCCGTGCTCGTAGGGATGGAAACCTATCCGTCCATGATCGAAAAATACGGCAACATCCTGCATGCCATGGACAAGGTTATCCTGGCCATCTTTGTTCTGGAAATCGTCGTAAAGCTCATCGCACGATGGCCCAAACCTCAACTGTTCTTTACCGACTCATGGAACGTCTTTGACTTCGCTATTGTGGCTGCGGCTTTTCTGCCCATTCATGCAGAGTATGTTACCGTATTGCGACTGCTCCGACTGTTGCGAGTCCTGCGTCTGGTACGCGCCCTGCCCCAGCTCCGAATTCTGGTAACCGCACTACTCAAGAGTATTCCTTCCATGTTCTATGTGGGCATTTTTCTTT
>JAGRNE010000341.1 GCA_020440915.1 Leptospiraceae bacterium
AAAGTACGGCCAAAATTACGGTATGAGTAAATGATCTGGTTCCAATCACCGGAAAATCCTTGCTGTTTCATTCCATGGGGTTTTCCCCGCATGGTTTCTAGGTATAGGACGGTAAGTACAGAACAAAACTAGAGCCCGGATTGAGAAAGTAATACGGCCCCCCTGTAACATTTGACAGTGTGCCCTGTAAGTACCGGTGGCAGAATCTCCGTCGCTTAGATGTAGGAGATACAAAAATGCGACTGGGAATGATATTTATCTTATTCGGGGCCCTCTGGCTGGGACACTGCCGGGGCAGCACATCGGCGGATTCCTCCATACTCTTCGGTGTAGCTCTGGCTCCCGAAGCAGGAAATTCAGTAACAACGTCGGATATCGGCAGCGGAATGACCGTGGCCTATCCCAAAACCTATGAAGAAGACGGATCGCCAGAAGATCCCTACGAGGGGCTGTCCTTGAGTTGCGGCGAAAATATTCGAGCCTTCGCGGCTGCCGTTCCCCATGGTTCTGCCACAGACGTAGAAGGATTGCTGACCTGGGCGCTGAGCAACGTTTCTTCCTGGGGATCGGTCAGCGACTATTCGTTGATTTCCAGGAATTCCATAGATGTGAGCATTCCTACAGAAGTGGCCAGCATTGAACTGGTGGTCGGAAGCAGCCAGAACTCCACTACGCTGCGAAATGGAATAATGGAGTACTTTGCCAACACCACCGGCGCCTCCACCACCATCGACGGTCTTGCCACTCCGACGCCCGGGGAAACTGTAAGCGATACCTTTCGGCTGGTGGTTCAGGCTTCCAGAACCGAGACAGGAAGCGTAATACTGGCAGCCATGACGCCAAAATCCCTGTTTTCTTCTTCGGAAGGATGCATGAATGCTTTTGTGGACGGCACCAACGTGGGTCTTGCAGGCCAGACCCTGCTTCCGGTAAACGATAACTTCGCCTCTGCGGCAGCTGCAAAGGCTGACTTCATCATCGCTCTGGACAATTCCGGCTCCATGAGTAATGAGATTTACGGCGCTGCCCAGGCGGCTCTGGATTTCTTTAACCGTATGAAAAGTCTGAATCTGGACTTCCAGATCGGAGTCATTACTACGGATACACACCGAATTCGTCCCGGCGGCTTCACCACAGATGTGAGCACATTTCAGAAGGATCTTCTGGGTGGTTGGACTACTGGAGAAGGCGGCTGGGGGACCAGCAAAGGCTCCGGACCGGCCTACTGGATGAGCGCTTCCGGAAATGAAACTTCCATCGACAATGCTTCGGACACCGACGGAACCATGCTCAAGGGTAGCGGCGCTGAATCCGGCGTCTACTGGGCCGAGCAGGCATTGCTCCCTGGAGGAACCATCGAAAGCGGAAGCTTCCTGCGGCCCGGCGCTCAGAAATCCGTGATCATCATTACCGATGAAAGCGATTCTTATTCCAAGCTGGACGGAAGCGGCAGCAACGATGATGCGCCACAATTCTCCTATTCAGATAACGTCTTTCTGGATCAGGGATTCACCGTTTATGGTCTGGTGCCGCTGAACGATTCCACAGGACTGCAGGGAGATTGTAGCGGATCCAACTATGCCAGCGGTACTCCCAACTGGTCCGGACTGTCCGCAACGCAGAGTTATGAAGTTAACATTCGCAGTCTGGCCCTGGCCACCGAAGGATCTGTGTCTTCTATCTGCGCGGACTCTTCCTACGCGGCCTTCTTTAATCAGATCGCCGACAGCGTGGCCGCCAAATCCAATCCCTACTTCCTCAGCGCCACTCCCATCTCGTCTTCCCTGAAGGTGACCATGAACGGAGTGGAACTGGAACGCACCGGGGAGCCGGCATCCGGACAAACCGGATATCTTTATAATGCAGGGGAGAATAAGATTGTGCTAACAGGCACTCTACCTCCTACTGGTACTGTCCTGGTGGTGCGGTACAGCTACTTCAACTAACCGGGCGGGCCCCCCAGACGGGGGCCCGGTAGCAGGCATAAAGGAGAATAGAAACGATGCAGCGAAAGATAATTCTGGCAGCCTTGCTGCTTCCACTGCTAACCCTGGGATGTAATACATTCCAGGAAATGCCTTCCTATTTCGGGTACGACTCCTACTGGGGTATGTTCTGCGGCTGCACCCAGCATCGCACAGAAATCAGCCCGGAGACCGATGAGGCCTCGGACAGCTTGAACAAAGTTTATGCTCGGGTGCGCAACGACTTTGCCAACAACGGCGAAATCCTTGAAGAGCTTGAGGATTCCTTTCGTGCGCAGGGCTTTGAATTGAAAAAAGAACTGGATGCAGGCGGAAATACAAAAAGGCTCATAGCCATCATCGATGGAGACCTTTCCTTTCCTACCGGATCTTCGAAGCTAACGCCCAAAGCCCTGGAGATCGTAGACAAGATCGGACAGGGCCTGGCAGAAATCCCCAATACGGTAGCCAAAGTCCATGGCCATACAGACACCCCCGGTTCCTACCAGGGAAATAAGATTCTCAGTCTGAAGCGAGCGGAGTCCGTAAAGCAGGCTTTGATCACACGTAAAGGTATTGCCCCGGAGCGTATAGTGGAAGTCCGGGGTTTTGCCGATGACCGAAAAATCATCGATACCACCGCTTCTGAGCCGCGAAACCGACGAACCGAGATCTGGGTATCCTTTAAAGGGGAATGATGATTGTCCGGCTACTGCTCCCGGGATTGTTATTTCTGGGCGCGGTAGCCTGTTCGCCCTCCACCCCTACCGTAGACCTGCGGAATTGTCTGGAGGTCTACACTGGCTCCACCGCCGGTCCGCAAAAGCTGCTGCAAAGTTCGGACTTTCGCAAAGCCGATACA
>JAGRNE010000342.1 GCA_020440915.1 Leptospiraceae bacterium
GGTTGTAGAACTGGTGGATCTGGTTCGCTCTTCCGGGGCTACTTCGGTATATGTGGGCACGGTTCCGAAAGAAAGGCGTTAGAGGAGGGGATCCGGCGCCGGATCTCATTGCCGGCGTTCGCGCTCTCCAGGCACTCTTCTTTGCTACGGCCGGTTTTCTAATTTTCGAATGGTTTCGGGGTCGCGAACTTCCTTTCTCCTTTTTGGGCCGCGCCGCCGTTGCGGAAGCGGCGCTTTATTTTTTGCTCTGGGCGCTTTTTCGTCTGGGGCGGATCAAGCGAAAAACCATGCATCGTCTGGCGCTCTGGGTGGCCGCCGGACTGTCTCTTCCTGTATCCGTGTACCTCACACTTGTGGATGCAGGAGGCGAAATCCGCTTCACTTTGCTGCTCATCTGGTTCATGGCATACGGTCGTAGTTACGGAATCTTTCTGACGGTACTTTACTTGAGCGGTAGCGCATCGCTTCTTCTTCTTTCGGGAAAATTTGACTTTTTTGCCGGCAACGACCCTCTGCGATCGTTGGTCCGTGCCTTCCTGTTCTCGGTAACGTTACTGCCCCTCATGCTGCACCTTCGTGGCCGACTTTCGCGAAGAGATCTTATCGCGGTTCGTCTAACACATCTTCTTCTGGAGATTCGCAGGCGAATCCGAAATTGGCGCGCCAGTTCCAGCCCCGGTGTGCAGCTAGCCTTTCCGGCGGATGCACGAAGTCTCTGGTCCTGGCTAAGAAATCCGGAGCGGCCCTCTCCTTTTCAGAAAGTGGGACCCGGGGCGGGTAGCGGCGCCGGCTATTTGATCCAATTTGCTCTGTACGACATTCAGCGTTTTGCCGATCCTCAGCTTTCTGCGGAGAAAACCGCCGAAGTTATCCATCGCAGGCAGGAAGAATTCCGCACCCTTTTGCAGCAGGAGACCTTTGACCGTTCGATCTGGTTCTTCGTTGCCGAGTCACTGTACTTCTGGCAACTGCACTCCGAGCCGGATGCCAACGATGCGGCGCAATCCGACCAGAACCAGGGTACAGAGGATTTTTCAGCAGCCGCAGTCCTTTCTGTGTGCCGGGCAGCGGTGCAAAAATTCCGGCAGGATCGAAGCGCCGCAGTGTCCCGCGGAATGGATTTTCCGGCGGCCCGAATTACTTTATATTCAGGGAATCTATTGTTAATGCCGGACCACCGAGAAGAGATCCAGGCGTGGCCCATGACCTGGAAGCAATGGCCCTCGGACAGACCTGCCCATCCCCTGGAGTTCTGTTTGTTCGAGGAAGGCTCCGTGCTTCGTCGCTTTACGGATCTGGATAGCTGGCAGGCCGAAGTGGAAAATATTTCTGTCCGGTAGGTTCGCAGGCTACCATTCAAGATTGACCTGATGCACTCCAGTCCGTATTCTGGCAATTCATAGTAAATAGGTAGGCTTTGTCCGGACCCACCGGGTTGCAGGACGCAGAATTCAGGTCTACCCAAGGAGCCATACATGAGCAACTGGAGTCAGGATACCATCGCCCTACACGGAGGTCAGGAACCCGATCCTACCACCAATTCCCGGGCTGTGCCCATCTATCAGACCACCTCTTACGTTTTTAACGATACCGAACATGCGGCCAATCTATTCGGGCTAAAAGAGTTCGGAAACATCTATACGCGTATTATGAATCCCACTACCGATGTGCTGGAAAAGCGCATTGCCGGTCTGGAAGGCGGCGTGGCGGCGCTTGCAACTTCATCCGGACAGGCGGCAGAAACCCTGGCCATATTGAACATTGCCGGTTCCGGCGATGAAATCATTTCCAGCGCCAGCCTCTACGGAGGAACCTACAATCTCTTCCATTACACTCTGCCCCAGCTGGGGATCAAAGTGCACTTTGTAGACGCTTCGAATCCGGAAAACTTCAAAAAAGCGATCAACGATAAGACAAAACTGATCTTCGCCGAAACCCTGGGCAATCCTGCCCTGGACGTTCTGGATTTTGAAGGGGTGGCCAAAGTTGCCCATGCCGAGGGACTGCCGCTGGTGGTGGACAACACAGCGGCTTCTCCTTACCTGTGCCGTCCCTTTGATCATGGCGCCGACATCGTAATTCACTCCACTACGAAATTTATTGGCGGTCATGGCACCTCCATTGGAGGCGTAATTGTAGATTCAGGAAAATTTGCCTGGAACCAGGGACGTCATAAGACTATGACCGAACCCGATCCTTCTTATCATGGACTGAGCTTCTGGGACACCTTTGGCAATTTCGAGCCTTTTGGCGGAGTGAACATCGCCTATATCCTTAAAGCCCGCGTGCAATGGCTGCGCGATATCGGAGCGGCCATGAGTCCCTTTAACGCCTGGCAATTTCTGCAGGGACTGGAAACCTTGCATCTTCGGATGGAACGTCACAGCGATAATGCCATGAAAGTGGCCCAGTTCCTTAAATCCCATCCGAAGGTGAAATGGGTAAACTATCCGGGACTGGAAGAGCATCCTGCCCACGGAAATGCAAAGAAGTACATGCACCGCGGCAAATTTGGAGCCATACTCGGATTTGGCATCGAAGGCGGGCTGGAAGCAGGAAAAAAATTCATCAACAATCTGAAGCTTTTTTCCCATCTTGCCAATATTGGCGATGCAAAGAGCCTGGCCATTCATCCAGCCTCCACCACCCATTCCCAGCTCACCGAAGAAGAGCAAAAGGCCACAGGCGTAAGCTCCGATTTCGTGCGGCTGTCTGTGGGAATCGAAGCCTATGAGGACATCGAAGCCGATCTGAAGCAAGCCCTGGAGGCCTGATTCGGCTATAGCCGCCCGAAGGACGGTGTGGACGGCAATGCACCTCTTCCT
>JAGRNE010000343.1 GCA_020440915.1 Leptospiraceae bacterium
GATTTGTGTTGTGTAGATAGACCCGACCGGCTCCTCCGCTGGCCAGAATGGTGGCCCGGGCACGAATCACACTGATCTCCCAGGTGTTCCGATCGTAAACGTACGCACCGAAGCAAGCAGGCTCTTTCTGCCCGGGAGACGATTCCCCCTGAACATGATAATGGGTAATCAGCTCTACTCCGCAGGTGTCTTCCAGGATTTCTACGCCCTTCTTTCGGGTAGCGTCCACCAGAACATTCTCTACTTCGCGACCGGTCAGGTCGCCGGAATGCACAATGCGATTGGCGCTGTGCCCGCCTTCCCGGCCCAGATGCAGATCTCCCCTGGCATTTCGATCAAACTCGGCGCCCATTTCCATAAGTTTATGGATGTGACGCGGCCCCTCTGTAACCAGAATTCGCACGGCCTCCGGATCGCAGAGTCCGGCTCCCGCATCCAGAGTATCCTGAATGTGGCTTTCAAAACTGTCGGTGGATGCCAGCACCGATGCAATACCACCCTGGGCATAGCTGGTATTGGCCTCGGTAACGTTGGACTTCGTAATCAGGAGGACCGAGCCCTGATCGGCCAGATGATAGGCCGCATACAGACCGGATACACCACTACCAACAATCAGGAAATCTACTGTACGATCGGACATATCAGGGCCGCGGATTTTTCTTCAGCGCTTCAAAATAGGAGATGGCGCGAATTAGACCTGCATCGGGCTTTATGGCATCGCCTTTATGATCCTTTAGAAATCTCTCCGCTTGCTGGTTGTCGCCCACTGAATCCTCCAACCTGTTTATCCAGGCCTGCCGTACCGGATTGGGTTTTCTTTCCTGTAGTTCTGGCAGATGCTGCCACATGTCCTCTTCGCGAAACCTGGGAGGAAAGCTTCCGTCCGGCTCCGGGGAGATGGCAATATCTGGATGCACTCCGTAAACCTGGATAGTGTATCCATCGGGAGCGTAGTATCGAGCCGTGGTAAGTTTTACGATTACATCACCCAGGCTTTCCAGACTCTGAACGGTTGCCTTGCCAAAGCTACGCTCCCCCAGGATCAAAGCGGCCCCATGATCCTTAAGTGCAGAAGCCACAATTTCACTGGCGGAAGCCGATCCTGCATCGATCAATACAATGAGCGGAGCCTCGGCGGAGTTCAGAAAAATGGGCCGAAGATTGTTTTTTTCTGACTTGGAATCCCGACGACCTTTGATCTCCACCACTTCCAGGCCTTTGGGCAGAAATAGGCCGGCTACCTTGATAGCTTCCCGCAAGTCGCCGCCAGGATTCCCTCTTAGATCCAGAACCAGCCCATCCAGCTTTCCGTCCGCCTTACCCACCAGAGACTCGTACTCCTCGCGAATCAGATCCGAAGGATAGGTGCGGTCAAAAAGAAAAGAGCTGAGCTTGATAATTCCGATCTTCTGGTCTGTATAATCCTTGAGCGGCGATTCCGGAAGATAGGTCGAAGACACCGCTTTTTGCTCAATAACGCCACGGCGAATGGGAATATCCAGCGTTTCCAGGGTGGTAGGGCGTTCTATGGTCAGGGTAACGGTGGTGTCTCTGGGTCCACGGATCTTTTTTACAACATCCGAAAGGGGCAGACCTTCAATGCTATTATCATCCACCTTTTTTATGATGTCGCCGGCTCGCAGGCCAGCCTTCAGCGCCGGAGAACCAGGCAATGGAGTTTCCACAATTACATTCGAGGAACCCCCGCCCCGCAGCATGGCCCCGATACCTTCAAAGGTAGAGTCTTCAGATTCTTTTCGGATCTTATCCCAGGTCTGCATATCCAGAACGGCGCTGTGGGGATCCAGGCTCTTGAGAAAGCCATTTGCGGCGGCGAAATATATATGGTTCAAACCAAAAGTGGAAGGATCGAAATCCTCGGCTTCCGACTGGGCTTCGGTATCCGGTGGATTAATGTAACTTTCGCGATTCGCATCAATCCAGGTGACTACTTTGAGAAAGTCTTCGCGAGCAAAGGATATGCTATTCCAGGCCCGGTCCAGGGCCTGCTGCTCGGATTGGATTTGTTGGCGCACTTCCTCGGCCTTACGAGTCCTCTGCTCGTTGGTCAGCCCTTCCCTTTCCCTTTGTTCCGTTTCTTCAATTGACTTGCGCTTTTTTTCGTAGGCCTTCCAGTCCGGCTCCAGTACTACATAGGAACTGTTGGAGAACTCGGGAATGAGCTTCCCGGGTATGATCCGGATGGGCCTGAGGATCTGGTTTTGTTGCTGATAAAAACTGGCCGGATACAGGATCAGCGGATAAGGCAAAGTACGAAGCGCCGCCTCTGCCGCTCCAACGTAACCTCGACTGGTATCGACGCCCGGGTCGATGTAGTTATCGAGAGCATACTTTACGATATCGTCGAAGTTTTCCTGACTGAACTGAGCTGGAATATTCTTGCTCTGGGCCGGATCGCACCCACAGAATGACAGTAAAGACAATGAAAGAACGGCTGCTAGAATACCTGAAAGCTTCACATAGAATACTGGGGACCACATCCGGTGTTTTGTCGACATTTTTCGGTTTCCTTTTTCAAAGATGGCTTCTTGCCAGGCGGTTTTTTGGAATGGCGGTCCTGGGCGCAACGCTTACCGCAACCGGTTGCCATCAGACCGTCTCTGAGCCCTATTACCTGATCCTGGACCATGCCGTCAAAGAATACTTTTTGCCCGATGGAGACAAAGAGAAAGCTCTGGAGCTCCTGGGCAATGGCTGTAGCGGTAATGATGATAGTCCGGACCTACTCTGCTACAATGCAGGAATACTACTATTGCGAGAGGATCGACCTGAAGAAGCGCTTGATTATTTTGAGGAG
>JAGRNE010000344.1 GCA_020440915.1 Leptospiraceae bacterium
AATTACGGAGAAGTATCAGCATCTAATCGATGAAATGTACGGTCGGTCCACGGCACAGAAGAGCAAGGCCACGAAATAGGGAATAGAGAGTAAGAAGTCCCAATTGAAGTCCAATTTGCTAGCAGTGCAAAACGGGCAAATAGAAGAAAGAGGGCGCGGCTCGTGACCCGGAAGGGTAAAGGCTATAGATTCGGAATTCTATGGAGTTCTCGGAGCTCCAGGAGTACCTGGAGTTGCAGAAAGTAGCCAGATTCGAACCGCCGATGCAATACGAATAGAGGTTCTGCGAAAGGAGATACAGGCCATGATGGAAGCATGCAACATACCCGCGGATTATCAAATGATCAATCCGCTGCAGGAAGCTCTGCTGGGTATAATGATTCTCGTAATTATGTTTGGAATGGGGTCCGGATTGACCCTGCAAAATTTCAAGTACTTCACAAAAGATCCAAAGGGAGTCTTGATCGGTTTTGCCTCGCAGTTCGGCGTCATGCCGCTGGTAGCTCTGGGTCTGGCGATCTGGCTAGAACTGGATCCCATACTGGCCATCGCACTTATCCTGGTAGGCTCCCTGCCGGCCGGCACAACATCCAACATGTTCGCTTACTTTTCCCGCGGTGACGTCGCTCTTTCTATTACGATGACCACCTTTTCTACCATCGCTGCCGTTGTAATGACTCCGCTTATTCTGGATAGCTATGGCGCAGGATTTGCCAGCCAGATCAACCTTCCTGGCGATGGAGAGTTTTCCATTCCTACTAATAAGATCATAGTTAGTCTTGTGGCTGTCCTGCTTCCCGTTGCTCTGGGTATGCTGCTGCGCCGGTACTCTCCGGGCTGGGCCAAGGCTGCGGAAGACACAGCCAGCTTCATGGGTATCATTGTGATCCTCTTTCTGGTAGGGACATTCCTGGGCGACGGTTACAAGCGATGCCTTATGGCCAAGACCGACTGGGCCACTTACGTAGCAGCCATCGGCGTTGGTATGGGGGGGATGCTATTCGGTTATTTGCTTTCTATGCTCCTTCGCCTTGATAAGAGGCATCGTCGAACGGTATCGCTGGAAACCGGTATTCAGAATGGGCCCCTGGCTGTGGGTATCGTAACCTTTAGCTTCCACGAGTCCGCCCAATTGCTGGCCGGTATGCTCTGGCTTCCCATCCTCTATTCCTTCTTTATTGTGATCAGTTCCTCCTTTGTGACCATGTTCTATCGAAAGATTGGTAAGCTGGACTTTGAAATTTACGAAAACGGCGAAGTTCAAAAGCGTCTTTTCGGGGAGCAATGGGTTCCGCTGAAGGAATGATCCTCTGGTGAAAGCCAAAACATTCTCTTAGAAATCCATAGCTGGCGTCGCATTTTTTTGCTCGGGTGGCGAAAATTCGGCGCCAGTTCGCCCTGGAGCATCCCCCAGATTCTTCCCGGCATTTTCCATCACGGATTCGCCGGCACTGAATTATTTCTTCTTGTTCTCACTCCATCGCTCAGGCTTTTTAACGATGGAATGATCGTTTCCTATCCATTGGAAAAGGATGCCCTGCTTACCTTTCAGCTTTTTGCCGCATCCCGCTCTCCGCGAATTCGACGGCAGCGCCTATTTGGCTGGCTTATTATCCCATTTCTGGCTCTTGCTATCGCTGTTCTGGAGTTTTTTGGCGAGTTTCATTCTGCCGCTTCGAGTATGGCAATCATGGGTCTGACCTGGGCATTGTTGTATCCTTTCTTTTCCCGCTGGTACTACAAACGTCATTATAGAAAGCATGTAGAGGAATACTCATCGCCCGTTCTTGGTATGGAGGTGCAGCTCTCGCTTCAGGCTGATGGCCTGATTCTCAAGGATAAAGGCGCAGAAACCAGAGTGGATCTGGGTGCTCTGGCTTCGCTGCATCGAATAAAGGGATACGGATTCATTCTGTTTCCTACCGGTCAGGGGATTACGCTTCCAGAATCCTATCTGGGGGTCGAGCTAGATCGCTTCATGCAGTCCCTGGCAAAGAAGTCCGGACTGCCTCTACAGCAGTCGGACTGGAAATGGAAATAGTCGTAACTCTTTCTACGTTGTCAGGAAGGGGCTACCGAACATGCAATCCGCGGGTCGGAAACGGAGAGCCATTGGCTCACCCACGGTAGGCCAGGCTTAACGGTCGGCAAAGGAAATTGCTGGGATCGCACCAGAGAAAACAGGAGGAAGGGAAATGGCCTTCTACGATGAATTTGAGATAGCCGCAAGGATGTACGACCTGGATACCCAGAGACATGTGACCAGTAGAACCTACGAGGCCTTTTGCTGGGAGGGACGTTTTCGCCTTCTGGAGAAGGCCGGTCTGGGTATCGCTTCGCTTCTGGAAGATGAAGTCCGCTTTCTGCCCGAGCTCAGTCATTGCTCTTTTTCGCGGGAACAGATGCCTGGGGCGCCTCTGAAAGTGCGCACCTGGATGTCTCTCCGCAAAGACAGACAGGACTGGGTCCAGGACATTTGCGAAATGGATGGCAAGCTGGCCTGCAGAATTGCATCTACAACTCGTACGGATCCCCCGGGGCTAGATCTTCAGAATGCGAAATGGGCGCAGCTTACTTCCTCGGATGCCCACGATCCAGAAAGCTTTATTGGCGGCCTGCCCGGCGACTTTCAGGCACCGGACAACTGCGAAACAGTGCACACCCGGGTCCGGGTGGGCTATTCCGAAAGAACGCCTTTCTTTGACTATGGGCCTGCTACCTTCTGGAGGATCATCGAAGAGGGACGGTGGGGATTTTCAGATGCCATTGGCCTGGATCAGAAGATGATCATGGAACTGGACACGGTGA
>JAGRNE010000345.1 GCA_020440915.1 Leptospiraceae bacterium
GAAGGGTACGGAAGTCCGGGAACCATACTCATCCCATCGCCGATCCATCCCCGGAAGCCTGCTGCGCGAACAGATGGGGTGGATGATAGCGCTCAGATGCGCGATCCGCCTCTTTCTGCCCCGCTACACGTTCTGCCTCCGCATTCTACCTCAACAGCAGATTTACGCCAACCGCATGCCCCGCCGCTGCATTGTTTCAACAATGTGCTGCGCTGTACTTGCCCGGATTGAGGGCGATTCCATATTCTGTCCCAGAATTTCAGAATAAGGAATCTGTAATGAGCATGCAACATCCGGTAATCATGTGGAGTTCTCTGGCGGTGGCCATTGTTCTGGGGGCCATTGGGCAGATCCTTATGAAGGAAACCATGAAGGCCGCAGGACCCGTTCCGCTGGACCGGAGCTCCGAGCTATTCCATTATGCGCTTGGAGTGGCCCTTTCCTGGCGAGTATGGCTACTTGTGTTTTGCTATGGCATCAGCATAACGCTCTGGCTGGCTGTACTGAGCGTGGCGGATCTTAGCATGGTTCGGCCCATGATGTCCGCCGGATATCTGATCACTCTAGGCTACGGCTTCTACAGCGGCGAATCCGTAACTACGGGAAGAGTGCTGGGAACCTTTTTAATCATTGCAGGACTTTTTTTCGTTGCGAAAAGCCAGTCGCAGTAACAGGATAAGAGCTTATGCGAGCCGCGGTACTGGAAAGAGGAAATCCCGAATTGCAGATTCAGGAGGTTCCAGATCCTAACCTGGGACCAGGGGAAGTGCGCATCGCCGTAGAAGCCTGCGGAATCTGTGGGTCTGATCTACACATCACGCTGCATCCGATCATTCGCCTCAAAGAGTATCCAAGGATTCCAGGACATGAATCTGCGGGAAAGGTGCTGGAGTGCGGTCCCGGCGTCACGGATCTTCAGCCAGGCCAACGGGTTGTTATCTCGGCGGGAACTAGCTGCGGCAAGTGTCCTGCCTGCCTGGCCGGCAAAGAAAACCGATGTCCACAGGTAGGCGTACTGGGCTTTGATCGAGACGGCGCTTTTGCCGAACAGATTGTTGTGGAACGCAGAAATGTATACCCACTGCCCGAAGGAGTTCCGATGGAGCAGGGCGCCATCCTGGCCGATGCCGTCTCCACTCCTTACCATGCTATTCGTTTCGTAGGCGAACTGCAGGCGAATCAGTCGGTTCTTATCGCCGGCTGTGGCGGACTGGGAATACATGGTGTGATGATTGCCCGGGCTCTGGGGGCCGCCCGCATTATTGCAGTGGATATAGACCAGGGGGCCCTTTCCAATGCGGATCGAGCCGGGGCGCATGAGGTATACGATGCACGGGAGCTCAAGCGAACAATGCAGAAGATTCGTGATAAAGGCGATGTGGATCTGATGGTGGACTTCAGCGGAGTGTACGCAAATGCAGAATATCTGATCCGGGGTCTGAATCCCGGAGGAAAGTATGTTATGGTGGGTCTGGGAAAAGGGACCCTGGGATTCTCCATGCCACCGTATATGATCTACAAAGAGCTATCCATCCGAGGCGCCTATGGTAGCGATTCCAGAAGCATGCCGGAGCTCATAGAGCTTCTGGCCGGAGGAAGATTGGATCTTTCATTGTCCATTACTTCCCGGCATCCTTTGAGCGAGATCAATCGGTACCTCAAAAAGCTGGACTCCAGGGAAGAAAACCCCATTCGATACATCATTGAGCCACAGAAATAGTACAGAGGAAGCGTAGCACAGGAAGAGAAATATGGAGCGAAACAGACTGAGCGATCAGGAGATCAAAGACCAACTGAAGAACCTGAAGGACTGGGAGGAGAAAGACGGCAAGCTCTATTGTGAAATACAATTCGAAGACTTCAACGAAGCCTTTTCCTTTATGGCAGGCGTTGCCTTGAAAGCAGAAAAGATGGATCATCATCCAGAATGGTTCAACGTCTACAATAAGCTGCGAATCTGGCTACATACCCACGATGCAGGCGGTATTACGGCGCTGGATATGCAAATGGCTAGCTTCATTCAAGAACGTCAGGAATTGCTGGAAAGGGACTGATATCGCGCAGTCGGTCGGCCCCGGTCAGGGCCATGAGCAGCCGGTCCAATCCCAGAGCAACGCCGCAGCCCTCGGGCAGGCCCGGGCTTTCCATGGCGGAAAGAAAGGCGCCGGGCAGCTTTGTGTTTTTTCCTGTGAGTTGCCGCTTCAGGGAGGCTTCTTCCATCATCCGCCGCTTTTGTTCTGCTGCATCCTGCAATTCTGCATAGCCGTTTGCCAGTTCCAGGCCTTTCCAGTAGACTTCGAATCGTCGGCCGAACCCATTTTCGATCTTCGCATATGCTGCCAGTTCTGGCGGATAGTCTCGGACGATGAATATCTCTTCCGACGGAAACCGGGGTTCCAGATAATTCAAAAAGAGAGTAAAGAAATACTCTTCGTATCGCCGCTCCTCGGAGTCCAAACGAAAATGACCGCGATCCAAACACTCCCTCTTTAATTCTTCGTAGCCCAGCCCGCAATGCAGGTTCCGGGCAAAGAGATCCTGCACCGACATCACCTGGACTTGCAGATTTTCTACAGGCTGAATGCTGGCCTGGCAACGCCGGATCAATTCCAGGATGAGCGAAAATGTCTGTTCTTCATCGCCTTCCATGTACCATTCCAGCATCAAGAATTCCGAGCTGTGCAAGTTGCCGCTTTCCCTAGCCCGAAAACTGTGTGCGATTTCGAAAATATTCTGTCGCAAATGCGCCCAGAGAATCTTCAGATTAAACTCCGGACTG
>JAGRNE010000346.1 GCA_020440915.1 Leptospiraceae bacterium
TCGAAGCCGAAATAGCTATTTACCAAATCAATTCTGGCCTGCCGACCGTCGATGAATGAGTGTGAGCGGCGGCCTTCTACCTGCAGTCTGGTCCACATTTGGAAGCGGTACCGGGCACTATATCCAGGAAATCGAAAGAGACATGGATCTTTCGCTCATGGAGTTGATGCGGGAGATTTACGGAACCGAGCGCATGGTTCCCACCCAGTTCACAATCATCGACTCCGATGTGAATCAAATCCGCCACCTGTTCTTCCATCTGCGGGCCGAAAACAGAAACATCGATGTTAGCTATGGCATAGAAGTCTTTCAGGCCCGAATTGCGGATGTAGACGACGATCAGGTAATGCTTCGCATTCCCGGATTCGAGGAAGGACCCCAACGCCGGATTCGAATCCGGTTTGATGCGGTAAATATCTTCTATCAGTTTGAAGTAATCATTGAATCGGTGAGCGGAGAACTGGTCAGCATCCGGATGCCGGACAGCATCCAGTCCGCCACCCGGCGAAAGTATCGGCGTGTCTATCCGGACGATGTATTCCTCCGTTTTCTTTTTGTATACCGTCCCATCTTTGGTAAGCGGGGAATCGGTCAAATTGTAGAGGACCGTTACTCCTATCTTGTGGAAGAGCTACGGAAGGATTATCCGGATCTTTCGCTCATACTTCGGATGGTCGCGGAAGAGCTACATTCCATCTCCAGACACTTTGAATTCAAGTTCTACAAGAAAGGGGAAAAACGCTCCCTTATGGAGCAGGTAGTGACGTCCCAGGAAAGCACTCTGTATATTCGAGACACCGATCGTTTGGACAACTATTTCCGCAAGCTGAACCTCTTTGGACTCACAAACTATGAACGAGAGTTCAAAAATATGCTTAACGTAATGTCCGAAGAAGATGCCAGAAAGAAATTCGAGGAGCTGCAACAAACGGAACTTCGTCAGCATCTGTACAATTATGTCTGCGCCCCTCTTACGATCTTTGACCAGGTGGTAGGGCACATCTATCTACATACAACTGTACTGGAAAAACATCAGATTACCACCGAGGATGCGACCAGAATAGACATTCTTGCCACTCTTCTCAGCTACGCCATGTCCAGAACGGCAGTGGCGCGGACCTATTACCGTGAA
The DNA here is from genome assembly GCA_020440915.1 of Leptospiraceae bacterium. Classification (GTDB taxonomy): domain Bacteria; phylum Spirochaetota; class Leptospiria; order Leptospirales; family Leptonemataceae; genus UBA3465. The sequence goes on from JAGRNE010000346.1 coordinate 1,133, forward strand.
CCGCTGGCTCGCCTCAGAAATATCTCCATAGCGGGCCTGCTTTTCGAAATACGAAGCCACGTTCTCTTCGACTATTTGATCGATCACGACTCACTTCGAGTGTTGCTACCTCTGAAGAATGATGTGCTGGAAATGGAAGGAGACATTACCCGTCTCTTTCCGGTGGATGATCACTTCCTTATAGGAATGAAGTTTACCGGAGCCGGTCCCGACGATTTCCGCAGGCTGGAAAACTACATCTTCCAGCGTCTGAAGAGCCGCCATGAAAGCTCCTTACGCTCTCCCGAACAAAGATAGCTGCTGCCCGGCACAGCCCGCCACAGCCCGCCACAGCCCGCCACAGCGCAAAGCTCACGATACCTCCCCCTCTCGCATAGCCTCGACGCAGAAGCAGGCGCGACCAGGGCCGCCACCGGCCACATCCATCCTTTTAGCAATGCCCGAAATTCGGGCAGATAAAGGAAGGGTCCGCAGATTATGTCTCCTTAGCGCCGCCTCCGGGCATGAGCTTAGAAGGGATAACCGGACAACTTCGGAGGGAAAAACGTCTTGACTGGCCAGCCAGTCAGTCATATTCTGGAAGCGTTCTGGAATCTGAGCAGGAGGAGTTTATGGAACCGAATCAAGCACAAAATGTCTGGAAGGAATACAGCGGGCGAGTAGCTTATCCCACCGCCTTTCTGGCCCTGGTTTGCGTGGCAGGCTTCATTGGCAGCAGCGCGGCTTATGCGGTGGGTGCATTTCCCATATGGCTGTCGATGCTTTTCAATGCCTTTCTGGGATATCTGATCTTCACCCCTCTTCATGAGGCCAGCCACAGTAATATTGGCACCCGCAAAGGACCATGGAAGTGGATGGATTCGACCGTGGGATGGTTGAGCGGCGCAATGCTCATCGCTCCTTTTTCCGCTTTCAAAGTTCTGCATCTGCGGCATCATAGCAATACTAACGATCCAGATATGGATCCCGATCACTGGATGGCCACATCCAATCCTCTGCTACTCACTCTGCGAGGACTGACGATTATTCCCAGATATTACTATCATTATTTTGCGCATGCGGACAAGCAGGCAAAGGACAAGATGCCGGCCACCTTCGCAGGCATTGTGGTACTGACGGCAGTCTATGCTTCCTGGGCCTACTTTACAGATCCGATCCAACCCCTGCTTTTATGGATCGTGCCGGCCATGATTGCTCTGGCATTTCTGGCCATGGTGTTTGACTGGCTTCCGCACTATCCTCACAATTCCCGGCACCGCTATAGGAACACGCGGATTCTGCCCGGCTCGCTTCTGAACATTGTGCTTTTGGGACAAAACTATCATCTCATCCATCATCTCTATCCAACGGTTCCTTTTTATTCTTACCGATCGGTCTTTCAGCGGACTCGCGGTTTTCTGGAAAGTAAAGGGGCCCCCATTGGATGGCGAATGGGAAGCGAAACGTCAGAACAGCTGGCTTGAGGCCGGCGCGCCTGGTTTTCAACGCCGCTCAGGGTGAAACAGTTTGGCCTCTGGTATTCTCGGGGGCCAGTCAAGGTGGGTGGAGACCTGGCAATCGCGCAAAATTGAGCGAGCAACTTCGGCCCTGCCATTCGTAACCCAAAAAAATAGGGGACTCTTGCG
>JAGRNE010000347.1 GCA_020440915.1 Leptospiraceae bacterium
GAACATAACGATGCGATCGCCCACTTCCAGTTTGGCCCTGTATTTGTGCAGTACCGGTTCCGAGTGTATACCCAGAACGCTTCCTCTACCTTCCATTTCCAGAGCGGGCTGTCCGGGGCGAAGCAGATAGGGCGGCGGATTGCCGGCCACAGAATACTTCAACAGGCGGCGACGGGGATGATACATGGCATAGCATGCGGCCACGAAATGTAGGTTGACGCGATCCAGAATGGCGCCGTTCAGCGAATGCAAGAAATCCCTGGGGCTACGCATTTGATTTCTGAAACGATCCGCCGCCATCTTCGTCATGCTGGCTACCAGCGCGGCCGGCACTCCATGTCCTGCAGCATCTGCTACAAGGATTCCTGGATATCCTTCCCTGGTGGCAAAGAAATCCAGATAGTCTCCGCCTACCTGATGAAGGGCAAGATATCTGCTTTCTATGCGAAAGCCCTTACCTTCTGGCATGTGTGCGGGAATTAACGTTTCTTGAATCTTGCGGGCCACGGCAAGTTCATCCTCGATCATCCTGTTTTTGGCGGCCAGAGCGCGATTCAGATCCTGAAAATCCAGCGCCTGCTTCTCAAGAGTGTAATTCTTTTGTTCCAGAGATCGCACAAGGCCGCGAATCAGGAAGTACACGCCAAAACAGATGACAGCTACGAGAGCAACACTCTGCGCCCTTTCCAGGGTTGCCGGTTCCCGAACGGGGCCCAGGATATTTTGAGGATGCAGCCATTCCAGAGCCCCCACAAAGGCAAGGAGGGAATAGAGCAGAACAATGTAGATCGCCGCGAACAGTCCTTGCGGCGCCCTGGAATTCATAGAGGATACGGCCACTACGTACACATAGATGAGAAGAGCCGTGGACAGACTTCCGCCAGTATAGTAGATGTAGGCAGTTAGCAGAGTGATATCGGAAAAAGTGGGCAGGAAGGACAGGTACCCGCTCTGCTGTTCCGGGCTGATCCAGAGAAGCGTCAGGATTAACCATATAATAGAAAGCGCTAGAAGGGCGCTCAGAACCCATGCGGCGGTGGTCTGTTCTGCATAAAAAGCAAGGATGCATGCCAGGCTCGTGAAGACCGAACGCAGAGCATTGATGATAGTGAACCTGGCCGTGGGTTCTGTGTCCGGAGCGGAGCTCATTGTGGTAATAAGAGCGATCCGCATGGCCCGGAGGCAACGAAAATATACGATTGCATTCGGCTCCAGTGAATTCCCGGCGATTCTGTGAAAGGGAAGTACCGGCCAGTAATCCTCAATCTTAAAATTGTGGATTTTACGTGATTGAGGTTTCTACGATCTTGAGGATTCCACCGGAATGTGTATTCCACGGGAAGATGAATTCTCTGAGTTCCCGTCCAGAGTTCGGCACAACCGCGGCTCCTACACCTGCGATTCTTTCGCTGTGAATTGCTATCGAGTGCATTTTACCAGGTGCAGTGAAAGCAGATCAATCAAGGACGATTGAGAATCAGCCCTGCAAAAATAGCAGTCCAGGCTACGGTGCGAAACCAGTTCGAAGTTATTAGCTGGCGAATGCTTTCATCATTCTTTCCTCTCTTCTGTAGTCTTGCATGCAGTGGAACCTGAATCAAGAAGGTCATAAGCCATACGGACACAAGGAGGATCGTATTTCCGAAAACATACCAGGGAGTTGCCATGAAATAGGCCAGCGAAAGGCAGCAGGCCAGTTCCAGAAGCATGGCCGGCGCCACAATCCATGTAGTGCGCCGAATATGCTCCTTTTCGTAACCGGAAAAATGCGAAGCAGGGATGCGCAAGAGAAGAGGGTAATGGTTGATCTGAACGAACCAGACAAGACCGGTCATGATGCCGCTGAAAAAGAGCTGGGTAGCCCAGAGATAGAATACAAATGGCTCGGTCATATATCTGAAATGATGCCGCGTCGCACCCGCTATTCTTCGCCTGAAAGGAAAGGAAGCTCAGTGAATTCCGCCGGTCTTATGGCGATATACCTGCCCCGACAAAATCTCCCACATTGGCGCCGAAAGCAATCTTTGTTGCGCTACTGTGTTATGCGGCCTCCGCCAACCATTCAGTCGTCCATACGATCCCGCATGTAGTTCACCATTTGGTCCAGACTTACCCTCTCCTGGGATTTACTGTCCCGTTCGCGGACAGTAGCTTTCTGATCGTCTTTTGAGTCGTAATCCACTGTAATGCAAAAAGGAGTACCCAGTTCATCCTGGCGGTAGTATCGTTTTCCAATGTTTCCTGAGGTGTCGTAGTCCACCGGCCAGTGTTTTGCCAGATCCTGATAGAGTTTTTCAGCGATTTCGGGTAAACCGTCTTTCTTTACCAGAGGAAAGATGCCTGCTTTGACCGGAGCCAGTGCAGGGTGCAGCTTCAATAGAACACGTTGCTCTTTGGTTCCCGCATCTTCCACTTCGTAAGCATCGCAGAGCACCGCCAGAAAAAGGCGATTCAATCCCAGGGCCGGCTCCACCACATAAGGAACATACTTCTCTTTGGTTTCTGGATCCTGGTAATCCAGTTTCTTTCCGGAGAATTCCATGTGTTTTCCCAGGTCGTAACTGGTACGCGAAGCGATGCCCCAGAGTTCGCCCCAGCCAAATGGAAAGTTGTACTCCAGATCCACAGTGCCTTCGGAATAAAAGGCTAATTCCTCCGGGTCATGAGAGCGGACCCTTAGATTCTTGCTCTGCAAGCCCAGTCCTTCCAGCCAGGATTTACAGAATTCCACCCAGTGTTCGAACCATTCT
>JAGRNE010000348.1 GCA_020440915.1 Leptospiraceae bacterium
GATAGGGATGACCGGAATGAGTACCGGTTCTGCATTCCGATATTCGAATCCTGTGGCCGGACTCCAGAAGTAGAAACAGGGCTTTGTTTGCGGGCCCTGCGGGATCAATATCGAGAATCAGGCGCATGGACGTAGCAAAGTAGGCCAGGTCCGGGGAAGCTTTCCGATTGCCGCTTCTACAGCGGGAGCGGGAAGGTCGGGGGCTCCGCGAAGACTCAGAGGGGTAATAAAGGAAAAAGGCCCGTGCTGGTTTTGCTCCAGACGGGCCCTGTGTTTGGCATGCCTTTTGTAAGCTTTGCCCGATGGTTTGACTTTGTTGGGTGGAAGGCTCTGTTTTCGCGCCTGCGCGCGAATGACCTTCAATGTTTCGCGCTTCATATGATCATTGGACGAGTAATCAGAGGAAAGACCAATCAAATTTGCGCTGTTCTCCAGTAATTCAGGGAGAAATGGTTCGATGGTCTGTATCGTGTCATGGTACGGGCATTCAGAAGGGCCCACCTCCATGCAAATGATGGATGATCGATTCAGTTGGCGCCGGGCATCCCACAGCCGGGAATTTAGCATTGCCCGGTAATCATGGAGCATACGAAAAAGGCCCGGATCTCTCCGGGCCTTCCATGCAGCCCCTTTGCAGAAATGATCTGCAAAAATGCCGCTACCGCATATAATCTGAATCAGGCTACTGTAATGTCTTTGTTGAGATATACGTCCTGGATGGCGTTGAGCAGTTCCACGCCTTCTTTCATGGGACGTTGGAAAGCTTTTCTTCCAGAAATGAGCCCGGTTCCGCCAGCACGCTTGTTAATTACAGCTGTGCGAACCGCATCCGCCAGATCGCTGGCGCCTTTGGATTCGCCGCCGGAGTTAATGAGCCCGGCACGACCCGCATAGCAGTTCATTACCTGGTAACGACACAGATCTATGGGATGATCGGAGCTGAGTTCGGTATAAACCTTCTCATGGGTCTTTCCGAATTTGATGGCATTGTAGCCGCCGTTATTTGTGGCCAGCTTCTGCTTGATGATATCGGCCTGGATGGTCACGCCCAGATGGTTGGCCTGACCGGTAAGGTCCGCTGCAGTGTGATAATCCTTATCTTTCTTGAAATCGTTATTTCGCAGATAGCACCACAATACGGTGGCCATTCCCAGTTCATGGGCATGCTGAAACGCTTCTGCAACTTCGATGATCTGTCGGCTGGATTCTTCAGAGCCAAAGTAGATTGTAGCGCCTACAGCAGTGGCTCCCAGGTTCCAGGCCTCTTCTACATTGCCGAACATGATTTGATCGTACTCGTTGGGATATTTCAGAAGATCATTGTGATTGATCTTCACCAGGAAAGGAATCTTATGGGCATACTTTCGCGCGACGGACCCCAGTACGCCATAGGTTGTGGCCACAGCGTTGCAACCGCCTTCAATAGCCAGCTTGATGATGTTTTCTGGATCAAAGTAGTCCGGATTGGGAGCAAATGAAGCGCCAGCGGAATGTTCAATTCCCTGGTCTACAGGAAGGATAGAGACGTATCCGGTGCCTGCCAGCCGTCCATGATTAAAGATCTGTCCCAGGGAACGGATTACTTGCGGATTGCGATCGGAACCTACCCATACACGGTCCATGAAATCCGGCCCCGGAATATGAAGCCGGTCCTTTGCAATTTTTGGGGAATGGTTCAGGATGGAGTCTGCATCCGCTCCCAGAAACTCTTTGATCTTTGCTGTGTCCATTTTATGTCCTCTGATGTTTTCGATTCTAATGATTGAACTATTCTTTGTCCAGGGCAGCCGCGCTTATACCTGTGTTTTCAGCCTTCGCGTAGATTTGTAGTTCTACCTGATCGTTGAGGCCGCCTTTCATACGTTCTTCGGTGGCGGTTACGCTTGTCCGGTTCAGTCGAACCACGTACTGCTGGTTTTCGAAAATCTGTTCGCTGGAACGGATTACGTTGCCGGTCTCGGTTTTCTCGTCGTTTCCGGGCTTGTCAATAGCCGGCGACTCCAGGTCATACAATTCCTTTATTACTTTCATGAAAGCATCTACATTTTCTGTTGTGTCCCTTCGTTGAATCCGAACGATGGAAAGCTTACCTTCATTGGAGTACAGTCTCACGGTGTAGGGCTCCTCCGGTTTTTCTGCATCCTGGAAAAGAGCGGATTCTTCCAATTCAGGATCCTGGGATACTGGATAGGAAAGGGTTACCACGGCGCCTTCTTCGGATTCCAGCATCCAGCCGGTGGCGCTGAGATTGGAAATCGTTTTGTCGGAAGCCTGTCCCCAGCTGAAGCTAGCCGGTCCGGGAATGGGCGCCGAAACTTTTTCGCTACAGGCCGCCGAAAGCAGGAAGGTAAAGAGAATTGCAGGAAGAAAGATTCGTCTCATTGTTTTCCACTTCCGGTCGCTTTTCAGGCCCTTCAAGCGTTTTTCATTTTTCTCCCGGATAGGCGCTCTTTTCGACCCGTTGCGCCTTACCCCGCCGGGCGGGGCTTCAGGGGCCGAGATTGCCGCTCCTCGACGTCGTTCGCTCATACATAGGGCGGCAGGCATGGAAACTGGAAATGGCAATATCTGTAGCTGGCGTCCGGTTCCGCTTTTGCCCGGGAGATGGCCGGCAATCTTGCTATATAAGGTAAAAAAGGAATTGCGTCCGAGGATTCCTTATGAGACATAATCCTTTTGCAGAGGATTCAGCATGCAATATGGTACATTAAGAGGCGAGTCG
>JAGRNE010000349.1 GCA_020440915.1 Leptospiraceae bacterium
ATTCTAGTCCGGCTTTTTACTCGACCTTTCAGACGTAGCAGACATATTGTCCCTGCTCTGCCGTGCGGGCTGTATGCCCGGGCGAGCGGTTCCAAACGTCGCGCTCCATTCTACAGGGGCCTTCAGTATGTTCGGAACAGATCGGACCTGGCCGTCTCGGCCCCTGCGGTCCAGAAATCATCGGGAAGGTACAATGAAGCGAAAACTGGGTTTCCTGCTTTCAATCTCTATATTACTGGCCAGCGGCCCTGCTCTGTTTGCGGAGGAAGGGATCAAGAGGCTGGAACCAACAAGGACCGACAGCCCTCGAGAGACCATGCAGTCTTTCATGGAGGCAATGAAAGATTACCGGGACGGCAAGCTAAGCGGTGGCGAGGAGAAGCTAAGCCGTATTCAGGATGCGTTGCGAACCCTGGACCTTTCGGAAATCCCGGCCGTCACCAGAGAAGAAAAGGGTCAGGAAGCGGCCAAGTTATTGAAGGAAGTGCTGGATCGCGTCATCGTGCTGGACTACGAACGCATTCCGGGTGAAGGAAGTGAAGAACAACCCCTTCCGAAGCGCTGGAGACTGGCCGGTACAGAAATCGTCATTGTGCAGAAACAGGAAGGGGAACGCGCCGGGGAGTACCTGTTCAGTTCCAATACCGTAGAACGCAGTCGGGAATTCTACGAAAAGGTTAAAGATCTGCCCTATCTGGAGGGCGCCGGCCAGGGCGCGGCCTACGAAGATCCCTGGATGGAAAAGTATATTCCAGGCTGGGCGCAAAACAACGTTCTGGGGCTATTCACCTGGCAGTGGATTGGTCTGACCATTGCCATACTCATTGGCCTTATCATTCGCACTATTGTAAAGTTCTCGGTGGGCAAACTTGTGATTCTGGTGTCCAAGAGCGAAACCAAATGGGACGACAAGATCATTGATTCTTTACGCGGGCCCACAGGCTTTGCAATTGCAACATTGTTCTGGTATTTCTCCCTCAAGTACTTTCGCTTTGACGGAGGTGTGCTCACATTCTTTAACGTAATCATTCAAATCCTTTTCAGCGTAAACTTCATCTGGCTGGCCTATCGACTGACTGGAGTGGCCACGGAATACCTTACAGCCATCGCTGCGAAAACCGAATCCACGCTGGACGATCAACTGGTACCCCTGCTCTCCAGAACTCTGAAGATCTTCGTAGTAGTGTTTGGAGTTCTGGTCACCATTCAGAATCTGGGCATCAATGTGATGTCCGTTCTGGCCGGTCTGGGTATTGGAGGTCTGGCCTTTGCTCTTGCCGCCAAAGATGCTGTTGCCAACTTTTTCGGTTCCTTGATGATCCTTTTTGACAAGCCCTTCCAGGCCGGGGAATGGATCAAAGTCGGCGAAGCAGAAGGCACCGTAGAGGAAATTGGATTTCGCTCTACTCGTATTCGCACTTTCTACAATTCTCTGATCTCCATTCCAAATGCAGAGTTGATGAATGCAAAGATCGACAACATGGGGCGACGGGAATTTCGCAGACTACTTCTGAAGCTGGGCGTTACCTACGATACAGGACCGGATAAACTGGAAGGGTTCCTGGAAGGCATCAAGAATATCATCAAAGCCAATCCACATACGCGAAAAGACTATTACCATGTGGTTTTTCATGAATATGGGCCAGACAGCCTGATCATCATGGTGTACGTCTTTTTCAAGGTTCCGGATTGGTCCACGGAGCTGGTAGAACGACAGAATTTGATGCTGGAAATCTACCGACTGGCGGAGTCTATGGGGGTTGATTTCGCTTTCCCCACCCAGACGCTGCACATCGAAACCTTTCCCGAGAAAAAGGCGTATCGTCAGGCTGCGCAAAAACCTGTGGAAGAAATCAAAAAGATCGCCGGCGCTTATGGGCCGGGTGGCGCAAGCGCCCATCCTTCCGGGCAGGGTATTTTCGTTCCGCCCCATACGGAGTAAAGATGCGGTCGCTGCGGGTAACAGTTAAGCCCAACGCCAGGGCCGTGGGGATCGAAAAACCCTCCGAGGATCATTGGATCGTCAGAGTCCGTGAACCGGCAACGGAGGGTAAGGCCAACCGCGCTGTTATACTGGCTGTTGCTCGTGAACTGAGTATTCCTCCATCCTCCGTTACAATCCATCGAGGCGAAAAGGGAAAAGAGAAACAGCTAAGAATTATCTAAATGAACCGATGGGCCGGAGCCGAAAGGCAGGCGCTTTTTTCCTGCATGCAAGCCTGGCTGCCGGCAGAGCCCTGCAGCCCGCCGGCCATTTCCATTGCAAGCCTGAGATGTCGGTTTCGCTTTCCACGGGCCCCGGGCCATATACCCCCCTTCCGTATCACTTGAATCCTGGAGAGGGCGAAAACAATTGACAGTGGAGCCCGGGTTTCGCTTCCTCTTAGCAGCAGGAGTATTCAATGTCCATCAAAGACGCATCCCTACATTCACTAAAGACTTCATCCGGAGAGGTAAAAATCCACCGTCTGGATATTATAGAAAAAGAAGGCCTGGGTTCCCTGGACAAGTTGCCATTCAGCATTCGAGTTCTTCTGGAAACTGCCATTCGGAACCTGGACGGTTACCGTGTTGAAGAAGATGATGTCAAGTCTGTGGCAAGCTATAATGCCGCCAACCCATCCTCCCGGGAGTTCCCTTACCTGCCAGGTCGGGTAGTGCTCCAGGACTTCACCGTCGTTCCCTGCGTGGTAGATCTGGCCGCTCTGCGCAGCGCCAT
>JAGRNE010000034.1 GCA_020440915.1 Leptospiraceae bacterium
GGATTTAGTTTTGTAGAATGGACTTCCAGAACCGTGGAAAAGGTTTCCCGATCCTCGAGGCCCAACGGCAATCCGCCCGCCGGCAAGGTCTCTACAGATTCGGTTTCGTAACGAAACATCAGACCGCGATTGTGCCCCGCCGAACCGTATTGAATCTCATTACTCTGTTTGTCGTAAACTCCAAGCAACATCGTTATGAAAACATGCGAAGGTGTCTCGCTGTATAAGCGATCATTGAGAGATTGCAAGATCTCCCCGGGCGCTGACTTGCCCAGCTGAATCAAGGAATGCAGATGCGATCGCATCATCGCCATAATCATAGCGGGCCCCGGTCCATGACCCGTAACGTCCGCAATGCAGAAAGCCAGACGTCGTTCGTCGATTTCAATGAAATCGAAATAGTCGCCGCCCACTCCCGAAGATGCTCGATAGAGAAAGCCGAAGCCCAGGTGTTGCGTAAAATTAGCCGGCAATTCTGCCGGTAGAAGCTGATTCTGGATCTGCTCGGCGGCCGAGATTTCCTGGATCATGGATTGTCGATGGCGAAGATCCCGCGTCATCTGATTGAGCGTGCCGGCCAGAGTTCCCAGCTCATCGTTTCCGGGATAATGAAAGACAGTCTTCAAATTGCCTGCCCCCACCTGTTCTACGCTGTAGATTATGCTTTTTATTCTCCGAACAAAGAAGAGCGAAATCAGAAGCGCCACAAGTACCATGCGAAGGCCAATGGAAAGCGCCATATCCAGCAACCGATGACGTTCAGAAAGCAGAGCGCTGTCGATGCCAGACCGATCGGAAAAAATGCGAGTAAACGCTGCCGTGTTTTCAAAGAGTGCGCATTGTGCCAGGTCCGTAGAAGGCATGGTATCGTATTTCCACATGATGTCTTCAAGGGCTCTTCGCGGGCGAATCCATTGTCCGTTGCCCGCAAGATAGGGAAGATACACATTGCCGCATGAACTCACTTCGGCGCAAGCCGTGCGAATCCAATTGCGCATGGCTTCCCATTTCTTCTGGCTGTTGTCCCGGTTCAGGCGCGAGCCTTCGTAGCTGAAGTAGGTCGTGGGATCGTACACAAAGTCCAGAACAGCACGATCTATGAGCATTGCATCTGTAAGATGCCAGTAGGCATCGCCGATGCGGCTGGAACGAGGAAAAAACTCTTTGATCTGGGTTTCAATCTGCGGCAGTCGTTGCTTCAGTGCCTGCAGGTTGCGGGTTTCATCTTCCAGTTGCTGTAGCAATTCTAGCGAAGGATCGGTTTCTGCTTGCTCGGCTGTATTCGTCGGTTTCCGGTTTTCATCGGCGGCCTCCGGAGGCGACGTGGTATCCGATGCCTCCTGGTTTTTTTCTTTGAGAGTCTGGATTCTTCCTTGAAGTTCCTTGATTCGCCTTTCTGACTCTTCTATGGCTCTGGCAGTGTCCTCTTTCTTTTCTTCCAATCCTTCTAGCGTCTGGCGATCCAGAGCCGTGGAGGCCGTCATCGCTTCTTCCAGGGCGGCCCGCTTCTCGCTTCGGACTTTCTCGTACTCTCTATAAAGAGTCTGGAAATCAGAATTTCTGAGCAATGCGTACGGCTTTTCGCTGCCTTCAGAGCTGCGAATGGCCTTTAGCTGTTCGATAATTCCCTTAAGCCTTTGATTAATTTTCTCCTCTTGAGCCAGATATCTGGCCCAGATCTGGTTGTCCGCAGCCTCTTTTGTGGCGATTATGATTCGCGCCCTTTCCGAAATCTCCGGCTTCATAAAGAGTGTTCTGGTGGAGATCAGGTACTGGTTTTCTTCCGTGGAATACGTATGATGGTGAACTTCGGTAGCCGGATTCTTACTATAATAGGCATCTCGCACAGAATCAAGAGTGGCCCGAATCTCCTCATTGGTGCCTGGCTGCAGTAGGTTTATTTCAGGATTGCCCAGGCGATTCAGACGATTCCTGCGCTGCAAGAGGCCTTGAAGTGTTTCATAGAGGGCGGCCCGACGATCCGGGTCAATGTCCTCCTGATAGAGTTGTCGCTGCACCTCCTGAATGTCAAAGTCAATGTCTCTGGCTGGAGAAAGCAGCGATGTATCAAAGTAGGCCTGGAAAAAGAGGCCCACAGTCTGAATACGGTAACGAGATTCCAGGCCTTCAAAAGTGGATCGCAGTGTCTCTCTGTATCCTGTATGCTGAAGAATCTTCCAGTCCAGCGCCCGACCCACCTGCGTATAACCCTGCAAGATGGCCTCCACCTGAGCTTCTTCGGCATTTCTGGTCTGCTCTCTTGCCTTCTGCACATAGGACGCCAGGTACAGAATCTGGTTGAATTCGGCATCCCCCATTCCTTCGCCTCGCGCTGAAAGACTGGCCTTGAGCCGGCTGCGAATCTGTTCTAGCTGATCCCTGTCAAAGTTCCTCCAACGGTCCGTTGCGTCGTCCGTATCGGATTTGTCTATATAATAGGGCTTTATTTCCTGGAGCGTTTCAAGAGCCGCCCCATAGAATCTGATTTGCTCGGTCTTTCGCTCTACAGGATCCAGCTTGGCCTGGATTTCCTGCAACGAGTAATCCATAATGAGATCTTCCTGCTGTCGCAAAGCCACAAGCAGTATTGTGCCCGCCAGTCCCATCAGAAGGGCTCCCGTAATCACGGCGATCTTCCAGGTAAGTCCAATTCTTATTCTGGATCTCATATTAGCTTTCGTCTTTCGCCTCTCCGGGCGCACGACTTCTCTCCAGCGTCAATAGGTTTCCGTCCGGCAATGCTCTGTGCCGCACATCCATGATTGTGCGAAGCAAATACAGACCATAGCCACCATCTTCGCCCTTTTCGCCAGCGCTGGCAGGATCGCGCAACGGGGCCGCCGTGCAATCGAATACCGGAGCGTTATCCCGCAGTTCTACTCTAAGGCGATCCGAAAGCAGTTCCAGATGGAGACCTACGCTACCCTCTTCACCTCGGTAGCCATGCTCAAAGATATTTACCATCGCTTCTTCAATAGCCAGGAGAATTCGATTCACTTCGATCTTGGAAAAAGCGTCTTCCAGAATAGGACTTAGCTGGCTCCGCAAAGAGCCTTTTCGGTAATCCTCCTGATTCAGGAGGAGGTCCAGTGTTGGGTCCTGATCCAATAAATCAGAATCCTTCCAGGGCTTTGTCCAACGTCGCCGATATGGAGAAGATCTTCGTGAAGGACAGAAGCTCAAATACATCCAGCACCTCGGCGGTGGGCGAAGCCAGCCTCAAATCGCCGCCGGCAGCCTTCAGCTTCTTTCGCACGGAAGAGAGTGTACCCAGCCCGGCCGAGGAAATGAACTTTAGACTGGCAAGATCACACACTACTTTTGCCTGACCGTCAGAGATGAGCTTTTCCATGGCCTTATCCAGTCTGGGGGCCGTATCGGCATCCAGCGAACCTTCCAGGGAAACGACTACTGCATTTCCTTTCTTTGCTGCCTTGATGTTTAATCCGTCTGACATAGATTTCCCTTTTTCCGGTCGCGCCCCCTTTCTCGAAAGCAGGCATTCCGGACCGTCACATTTTTTTCTCCGGAGAAGACTGTGGAGCGCTTCCGTCTATTTGGACCGAATCAACTGCTTCATCAGACCCTTTTCCCGTATCATTGCATAGAGTTTTTTTTCCAGACGGTCAATGTCTTTATGGTACAGAGCTCCGGAATCGCCCTCAAAAATAAATGCGTACTTTCGAATTCCCTGGATGGTCTTTTTCAGGTCTGACTTTGCAATTCCCTGACTGATTCTGTAGAAGAGCTCAATCGCCATGAAATCATGAAGCTCTTTGCGAAAGGAAGCGGCGCGCTGCTCCAGAGCATCAATTAGCTGCTCGATCTGGTCCCGATTATTGTCGTCTTCATCGGCGAAGCGAATTAGATAGTTCGCGATGAGCTTGCGGCAGGCGGGCATATCATCTTTCTGATTTGCGCGCTTGATTTTCTCAAAAAGGATTCGCGCTTCCTGATTCAGTCGGACGGTTTCCTCTTTTCTACCGAGTTCCACCGGTCGAAAGGCTGCCTCAATTTCCTCAGGCGTCATATCCGCCAGCTTGACCTCGAAATCCTCGGATGTCTTGCGCGTCAGAATGGCCTCAAACTTTCGAATCGGGGGTTCCACCACGTGTACGAATTCCAGAGTCTCGGGCGCCACGGAAACCTGGTGGTAGCGAATGCTCATCTCCAGGAAGAAGATCGATGCATTGCCAACGGCGCTGGGAGTCTCGGTAAGCGCCTGACCAACCAGGCGTTTTGCATGCGGCGCTATGGTATTCGGATGCTCTTCTGCCTGCCTCTCAATGCGCACCATCATCTTATGACTGGATTCGGAACTGTAATCGCGCTTCCAGGAAGCGTACAATAGCGGAGAAATCAGATAGTTGTGAAAATTACTGCGACCGGACGTTGCTAACAAGCGCACCAGCTTCACCAGGCTCTCCGCCTGGCTGATGGACACTTTGGCTGTTTTTGATGCTACGGTCATACCCTTCCATATCCAGTAGACGGTGAGATTACAAGAATTTCCGGTTCCCGGTGGATTGTGGTCCTTTTCTTGCCGGAAAAGAGTTGACGATGCTTACGGAATGAATATTCATTCCGTTATGGGGGTCCGGGATCCAGACATCACGAGAAAACTGATCATGGATGCCGCACTTCGAATGTTTGCGCACCGTGGCTTTCATGGAACGAACGTTCCGGATCTGGCAAAGGATGCAGCAGTGGGCGCAGGGAGCATCTACAGGCATTTCGAGGACAAAGAGGGTCTGGTGAACGCGGTATATTCCCATTGGAAAGAGCACTTCAGGCAGTCCATCCTGGAACCGGCGCCGGATCTGCGGCTTGGATTCCGGGATCAGTTTCTGGAACTCTGGGCCCGGCTCTGGCGATTTTACCGGAAGAATCCGGATGCAATGGTCTTTCTGGATGTCCATGCCCATGGGGATTACCTCAGCAAAGCTTCCCGAAGCATTTCCGATTCCTTTGAGGAGGAGCTCTCCATCTGGATTCGGGCAGGACAGCAGGAGAAGGCATTGGGGGACGGAAAACCCCAGGAGCTGATTTCCATGGCGTATGGGGCTTTCATCGGACTGGTAAAGCGTGACCAGAACCATGGAAAGCTGGCAGCCGGAATAGCCGAGGAATCCGGCCACCTGGTCTGGAAAATGCTTGGGCCGGGCTGATTGGCCCGACATGGGCCGGGAGAGGAAACGGCCACATACGGAATGAATATTCATTCCGAAGTTGTTGTAACAAGAATACAAGAAGAGGAGCAAAAGAATGGCAGGTTTCAACTATAAAGGAACGGCGCTGGTGACCGGAGCTTCGTCTGGACTCGGAGCCGAATTTGCAAAGCAAATCGCCGAAAAGGGCATGGATCTGGTGCTGGTAGCAAGGTCTGCGGAGAAACTAGAATCTCTGGCAAAAGAGCTGAGCAACAAAGTGAAAGTAACCGTAATTCCGGCAGATCTGGCCAGGGAAAATGCAGCGACAGCGGTGAAGAAAGAAACGGATAGCAGAGGGATAGAGATTTCCCTTCTAGTAAACAATGCAGGAGTGGGAACATACGGCCGTCTGCAGGATATCGAACCTGAGAAAGACCATAGCATGACCATGCTCAATTGCGTGGCTCCCATCGATCTTACTCATGCCTACCTTCCGGGAATGCTTGAGCGAAAGCATGGCGGATTGATCTTTCTGTCTTCCATCGCGGGATATCAGCCCACTCCCTACTTTGCGGCCTATGGCGCGACCAAGACCTTTAATCTGATGCTGGGCGAATCTCTCTGGGAGGAGCTGAAAGGCACCGGAGTCACTTCGTTGGTACTCTCGCCTGGATATACGAAAACCCAATTCCAGGAGACTGCTGACGTAGATCTGACTCCGCCAGGCGGATTCAAAATGGCCGATGAAGTGGTCCGGCTGGCGCTTCGCAAACTGGGCAGGAAGCTCTCAGTAATTCCGGGCAAAAGAAACAAAGTGCTGGCCTGGAGCATTCGCTTCACGCCGCGATTCATGGCTGCGAAAACCGCCGGAATTCTCTCGCGGCCAAAACAATGATTCCCTGGACTAAATAGACGGATCCGACAAAGCGACCCCCAATCGCATATTCTGGACCGCCACTTCAGGGCCCCCGGGGATAAATGACCCAGTTTTCCTTCAGGGGCTCTGTGGTATCAAACATGCGGTTACCTTCCTTGACCTTTACGCTTCGAAAGAGGAAGGGAAGACTTACCCAGTTCTGATCGTACATACAGACATGCAAATGGGGTTCGCTGGACATTCCGCTGTTACCGGCCTTCCCCAGGATTGTACCGACGCTCACTTCCTGGCCTTCTTTCACCGCTATGCTATTCTGCTTAAAATGAGTGTAGAACGCGTAATGTCCTTCCGGAGTCCGGACCACAACAGTGTTTCCTTCATAGCCGTACTCGCCTCCTGTGTTGTCCGGTGCATCGCTCTTAACCATAGTTACGGTACCTCTGGTCATCGAATACACCGGTTCGCCGAACATAAGATAGTCGGAGGCATTCATCCTTTTCCCCCCGGGTCGGAGAGGACTTCCGGTATCGTCCACACGAGAAAAATCATAGCAATACTTTGCAAAACCAGTGTGAGTCATGTAGTCTCCATCGAACATCGCCCAGACAACAAATGTTTGGCGTAGCGGTAGTTCAAGGTTGCGGACAGTGGGTCTTCCGCTGTGCTTTGTCTCGTAAGCCGACATAGCCTTTCGCCGGTACAGAAGGGCTTCCTTTTTTGCCTCCGGCGGAACCGGTCCCTTTCTTCGGTGCAGCACATAGAGCTGATGACCATAATAATCCCAGAGGGCAGTCGGATCAGATAAAGATTTCTCCAGCGAAAGGAGCGAAGAACGAAGCTGTTCGGCGTTACCGGTTTTTATGTAGGCTTCGCCAATCACCTTGATATAGTATTCTGCTGATTCGTAGTCCTTCCTGGAGCGGGCCATTTGAAGCGACTGTTCGGCCAGCCCTTCGATCTCCGCGACGCTGCCTGTTTCCAGTTTTGACCGTAGCTGGAGCAAGTGGGTATATCCCAGGGCCCGTTCGAACATGTCAGAATCCGGGAAGCGCTCGATGCCAGCGCGAAAAAGCGCAATCGCTTCGTCGAATTTACCCATGGAGCGCTTTGCGCTGGCGAGTCGAAAGAGTATGTAATCCTGATCAGAATCTAGCGCGAAAGCCTTTTCATAGAGTTCGGCCGCTCTTTTCAGGTTGCCGGCCTCTTCTTCCTTCTTTCCCCAGGAGGCATAGGTCGCAGCCAGATTGGGCCTGAGCCAGGGGTTTTTCGGATACTTCCTGAGCCCCTCTTCCTGTATATCCACCGCCTCTCCGTACTTCTCCAGCTTTCGCAAACCGTTTCCCATCCACACATAGGCGCTTTCGGAGTCGTCCAGCTTACGGGCCTCGGTAGCCAACGCAAGACATCGCTCATAATTCTGATTACGATACTCTTCGCCTGCTGCGGCCGTGAGGGCCCATCCCAGGGTCCGGGCGCTTCTTTCTGAATCCGGCCATTTCTTGCGCATTTCCCGGGCCTGCTTGAGCGCTTCATCATACCGCTTCTGATTGCGTAGCGACTGATTCAGGGTTGCAGGCATCCATTCCTTGTCTGGATACTCTTTGATTCCCTGATTCATCAAGGCCTCCAGGGCGATCCAATCCTGGGACTGTATCAGCGAATTTGCCTGCGTGGAGTATTCATCCAGGCTCCTCGCGTCCAGGGCGAAGAGCATCAATAAGGAGAGGAAGACGGTGAAAGATTTTCGATAGGCTGCAGTTTTCACTGAAGATTGGACGAAGCAATACCTACCGTCAGCGTCAAAAAATGGCCTTCGCACCAGATTCGGAAAACCCTTCCATTGACTTTAAGAGACAAGGAGGCATCTTTGTAGAATGGAGGAATGTATAATTGTGACCGGAACTGCCCGTGGCATTGGGGCGGAGATTCTCAGGCAGCTCCAGGAAGGCGCCTCCGAGCGAATTATAGGCACCACAAGAAAGGCCTCCGGAAATGGCGAATTTCCCGGTCTGGACGTCAGCGACAGCCAGTCTATCGAAGGCTTCGCCAGCGAGGTTCTGCGCCGTAGGCTGCGGCTCCGAGCCCTCATAAACAATGCCGGTGTATACTCGGGCAGGGATCGAAATGACAAGGATGTAGACTACGTCCTTCACACAAACTACCATGGGCCGCGGTTACTGACCAATGCTCTGCTCCCTGCAATGGCCCCGAATGCCAGGATAATTCACATTTCCAGCGGAATGGGTGAACTAAGCGGTTATTCTGCGAAAGCGAAGGAGGAGTTGCTGCGCCCGGATATCACGGAGGATCGTCTAAATGAGCTGGTTAAGGATTACTTAGCCCTCCGGAATGGGAAGGTCGTACATAATCTATCCGTGAAAGGCTGGCCTGACGTCGCTTATTGCGCATCCAAAGGAGCCCTGAACACACTCACGCGAATTCAGAGCAAACTATGGCCTCACCTGACTGTTATCAGTGTTTGCCCGGGCTGGGTTCGAACGGATATGGGCGGACCTTCTGCTCCAAGAGATGTAAGCCAGGGCGCCGATACTCCTGTCTGGGCCGCCCACGCTCCCGAACTGTCTTCCGGAAAATTCTACCGAGATAGAAAGCCCATACCGTACTAGAAGGCCTCCGCATCATCTGGATCCTCTTCCATTGCCCGGAAAATCACCAGCGATGACTTGCAGTCATCCCCTTCTTCAGAAGAATACCTGGTAAAGACAGGCCACCGCTACAAGGAACGTTGTGAGTATGGAGGTTAGTCGTGCCCTGGGACCGGTCAGACCATGCCAATCTTCTACGAGATAAGGGATGCGCAACGGAGTGTAAAAAATGAAAAAGATGAGCGCCGCAGCAACCATCTGCACCGCCAGCTCGCCGCCCTGATATCGACCGGAATGATCCCCACCGATAGAGCTCCAGATCACAGTCCAATAGAGATAAGAGACCAGGACCAATCCGATATCCAGACGCGGCAATCGATGTTCCTCATTGGTTTCGTATT
The DNA here is from genome assembly GCA_020440915.1 of Leptospiraceae bacterium. Lineage (GTDB taxonomy): Bacteria > Spirochaetota > Leptospiria > Leptospirales > Leptonemataceae > UBA3465. The sequence goes on from JAGRNE010000034.1 coordinate 9,035, forward strand.
CGCCCAGGGAGCGAACCAGAATAATCAGCTCCTTGATCACGACCGGGAACATGATGCCACCGAAAAGATACTGATCCGCCTCGGGATCCACACCCAGGGCCGTAAGCGTCAGGCCTGCCATGACCACTCCCACAAGCATGTGAAGAATCAATAGTAGCATGGCCGAGGCCGCATCCTCTTTGAGCCGACTATTTGCGATTTTCATGCGAGCCGGTAACAGAAAAAACTCCAGGATCTGAGCCAGGATCATCGCTCCTGCCAGAATGTAGTCCGGGTTGCCGTCCAGCACCGATTGGATGGCATTATTGAGGACCGGAGTTCCAAGAAAGACGAAAGCGGCAAACAATAGATTGAAGGCGGCATCGTGTAGTGCGAACCGGAGCATGGGAGGACGGTACATTTGGCCGTCCTATCGGCAATCAAAAGAAGGTTGCCCCTTTCATCAGATGTTGCACCATAGACTCCAGCCCACAGGCCCGTCCCTTTCAAGTCCAAACAGCGATCATGCAAGAATCCTCTGGTAACAATGATTCCAGGAACGCCGCCCCGGGCGAAGGTCTTCCGGAAGAGTTTTCGACAATTATTACGACTCATTTCTCCGGGGGCATTGTAATCACCGATCCGGACGGCCGAGTTCAATGGGCCAATGAAGGATTCTGTCGTCTCACCGGCTTTTCCCTGAAAGAGCTATTGGGTCAGAAGCCGGGGGATTTGCTCCAGGGGGAAGGCACCAATCCGGAAACCGTTCAGCGCATACGCGAGCAGCTGAGACGCCAGGAATCGCTGGAAGCGGAAATCCTCAACTATTCGAAAGAGGGGTTGCCCTATGTGCTCTATCTGAAAGTTGACCCGGTTTTTCGGGACGGCGAACTGGTCCACTTTGTAGGTTTTCAGACCGATGTGACCGCCAGGCGCAGGCAAAGCCAGTTAATGCAATCTATTCTGGACAGCGCCCACCATGCAATTCTGTCCATAGACATCTCGGGCAAAATAAAGACCTTTAACCTGGGAGCGGAACGATTCCTGGGCTATTCCGAACAGGAAGCCCTGCAAAGCCTGGACCCTCTGGATTTGCATAGCGCCACAGAACTGCAGGACCGGGCCAATCAGCTCAGCGAAGAACTGGGTTACGAAGTCTTACCTGGTCTGGATCTATTTCGCATCATTGCCAGAGAAAGCTTGAGCGATCGATTCAAAGAATGGACGTATAGACGAAAGGACGGCGCCACAGTCTACGGAGAACTGGCCCTTTCGCAGATGCGCGATTCTGAAGGCCGACTGACTGGTTATCTGGGTATCATAAAGGATCGCACGGATCTGCACCGTGCAGAAGAGCAACTGGAATACTCCACGAATCAGCTCACCAAGCTGGCCCGACAACTTCCCGGAGTGATCTACCAGTTCGAGCTCTTTCCGGACGGCCGCTCCCGATTCCCGTATGCCTCGGAGGCGATACGCACAATTTATAGAGTTAGCCCCGAAGAGGTTCGGGAAGACGCCTCGGCTGTTTTTCGGACTCTTCATCCCGAAGACCTGGAAGAGGTAAAGAAAGCCATTGAGAAGTCGGCGGAAAGCCTGGGCCCCTGGGAGCAGGAATATCGCGTAAGATTCGACGACGGTACGGTGCGCTGGCTGTACGGTTATGCAAACCCCGAGCGTCTAGCAAATGGAAATGTGCTGTGGCATGGATTCATTACGGACATTACCGAAAGAAAGAAAGATGAACGCCGCCTTCGAGAATCCGAGGAGAGGCTTACCTTTGCTTTGAAGGCCACCGAGGACGGCGTCTGGGACTGGAATCTAAAGACCAACGAAGTGGTCTGGAGTTCACGGTGCTACGAGATGCTGGGCTACGAGAATGCAGCTTTCGCCGTGGACTTTGACAAGTGGAAGAGTCTGCTGCATCCTGCGGACATGGATGCCACCTTGCATGCGGTGCAGGAAACTCTGGATGAAGGCGGAGAGCAGATGGATCTCACGTTTCGCCTCAGACACAGGGAAGGAACCTACAGGTGGATTACCGGAAAAGGCACCGTAACTGAGTACGATGCCAGCGGGGCTCCGATTCGCATGGTAGGGACACATCTGGATGTAACCGAACGGAAATTGCAGGATGAAGCCTTGCGAAATGCGAATCGCCGATTGGAAGATACTAATCGCCAGTTAGAGCTCTCCATCTGGCATGCCAACGAACTGGCAAGGCAGGCCGAAGCCGCCAACGAGGCAAAGAGCTCCTTCATCGCCAACATGAGTCATGAAATTCGAACGCCCATGACTTCCATTCTAGGATATGCGGATTTGCTTTCTGAGGCTGAGAGTTCCAGCCAGCAATTCTCAGAGTACCTGGGCAGCCTCAAGGAAGCCGGTCAGCATCTCATGGCCATTGTGAACGACATACTTGATATGTCTCGCATTGAATCCGGTAGAATGGAAACCGAAGATCTGGCCGCTTCGCCGGTCCAGATCATGGATGAAGTATCCAATATGCTTCGGGAAAGGGTAACGCGAAAGGGCCTTAATTTTCGCAGAACAGTTCATCCGGATGTGCCCGAAATCATGGTAATCGATCCCGGTCGACTTCGACAGATTCTCGTAAACCTGCTGGGCAATGCCATCAAGTTCACCGAATCAGGATCGCTAGAAGTGGAAGCCGGCACTCTGGACGAGGAGCTTTATTTATCCGTGAAGGATTCCGGTATAGGGATTTCGCCAGAGGGAATGCGCAATCTTTTTCAGCCGTTTATGCAGGCGGATACATCGACTACGCGACGCTTCGGGGGCAGCGGACTCGGGCTGGCGATTTCGCAAAGATTGGCCCAGATGATGGGTGGGCGAATTGAGGCAAAAAGCGAAGAAGGCATTGGTAGCGTCTTTACCCTGTACCTTCCCATTCGAAAACCATCCGCAGAGGACTTCCAATCCTCCCGGGAGCGTAGGGATCCACTGCAAAGTGCAAGTGCTGGCATGGCCCAGCAATCCGCACACCGGCAGCAGCATGAGCCCATGGGAGATCACGGTCCGGACGAGGTGATCAAGCTCAGCGGCATGAAGGTTCTGGTAGTGGAGGATGATCCAGACATTCGAAAGATTGTAGAAATATATCTGAGGCGGGCGGGCATCGCGCCAGATACCCTGGCTGATGGAAAATCCGCTTTAAAAAGGCTTATGGAGGAGCAAAAGTACGATTGCGTATTGATGGATATCCAGATGCCAGAGATGGACGGAAAAACGGTTCTCGCCAATCTACGAAATGCCGGGTACACCGGAACGGTCATCGCGATGACAGCTCATGCTCTGAGCTCAGAGGTAACGGCCATACTTGAAGCTGGCTTTGACGAATACCTGCCAAAACCTATAAATCGTCAGAGTCTTTACGAATGTCTGCAACGATATTCTTCCAGCTAGGCCTGGAGTATCCTAGCACCCTGTAGTGGTGCTTGCGCCGCAGGAACAGGAAATGGAAATATTGGTCTTTTGCGGCATAGAGAAACGTATTTCCGACAGAACCTTCTCCGGGTATCCGTCGTGCACTTCATCGTAGCGACACTGGAGCACATATTCGCCTGGCATTAATTCGGTGAGGACGTTATCGCCACCGTTTCGCACAGGAGTGGCCGCCAGTGGAAGAAGGTCAGTGTCTTTGTTACAGACTGAGCCTCCGTTCTGGTCGACGCATTCATTGGCATAGTATACTGCATAGTAGTGCCGGGTACTTTCTGTTCCGCCGGTAACCTGGAGACTGCCCGTATAATCAGGATAGAAAAGCCGAGCTCTGGTCAGAGCATTACCGCCCATATCAAACTGGCCGGTGTGTTCGACTCTCCAATCACTGATGGCAACGACGGTGAAGTACTCGCCACCAGCATCCGGGAAACTATGCACCATAAGATTCTCTTTGATATTGGTACGAACTTCCAGGACCAAGGATGCATAACCGTTATAAACCTGCATGGAATCCTGCTGACCTGGATACGTAGTATGATGCAGGGGAAACCATTGAGGCGGAAGGGCCGCCTTCACGGCTGCATCGACGCCGGCATCGTAGTTCAACAAGGGTAGGACATCGGTGCCGGAAACATCGTTATTATCAAATCTACCTACGGGAATTACCGCTTCCCTCTTCGCATACCCAAGAAAGAAGCTACGCATAAAAACGCCGGCATGAGTGTAGCCGCCAGGACCTACATCCCGGGCCGGGTAAAGCGCTCCAACGCCATTGAAGAACTCTACGTAGTTGATCAGACCGCCTGTAGCCGAACAGGAATCGTTGGCAGCTACGGCCGTGTAGAGCTGGCTGCAGTAGACTTGACGGGTGGTAGAAACTACATCCCAGAAATCCTCTGCATCCCGGTCCGAATCTATATCATACAGATTGCTCAAATAGCCTTTGGTGCTGAGCCGAATTTCGCCCACGTCAATGTAGATCGGCAAATCGCTGTATGCAGGAACATTGTTTGTATCCAGCACTTCCGTGGTGGGTGCATCACTGTCCAGAAACAGGGTGTTGTTGTTGATTTGAGCAAAATCCAGAGGACGATCTGTCGCATAGGTCCCCTTCAGTATAACGACCATGCGACTGTTGATGAGCGCAGATAGAAGAGCGTCATCGCCAGAGGAACAGTTTGTGCCCACCATGAGTAAGGCTGCAATGATAGTTACGAATCGGGTTTTGAATTTCATAAGGCTGTATCTTTGCTCTTTTTCTCTTTCAGTCCGTTCCAATTCGTTCCTGAACAATGGCCCGGGGACCGCTGCCTCTTATAGAATGAAGCTGACCATCAATCCAAAGTGGTAGAATCCGCCATCCCGGAGATCGTAGGTACGGTTTTCCATATACCGGGCATTGGTAGTGCCAGGATACAGATAGCCCAGCCGCGCTTCCAGAGGCGGTTGTCTATGGCTGTCCATGATATAGTTGGCATCCAGCCTCAGCCCAACGCGAAATCGTCGGCTGGCAAGAAGGGACATTTCCAGCCCGCCGTAAATCATGGGATCCCAGCCATGCAGGTTCTGCGGCCGAACCTCAAGGTATGCGGCGCCTCCACCAATTTTGGCCATCACCTGGAGACGAAAGGGTAATGGCAGAGGATACACCAGGGCCCCGTACACCGGAGCGGATACGAGTAGCTGAGTTGTGCGAGAGAAATAAGTAGTGTAGGAAAAACCGAACTCGGAATAGAAAATCCAGGGCCAGTTCACGCGATAAAACATACCGCCGCCGACGTTGGAATCCAGGACCTCATCGTAAGGTGTAGAAGGAAAAGGAAAGGAGCCGCCAAGCCAGATCCCCAGCTCATGCTTGAGATGGTCCGATTCCCTTGCCTGCAGGGCTCCTGGTAGCGCCACGGCCATCAGTACTATGGTTGCAAGTAATCTGCGCACGGTGATTGGAACAGATCAATGAGCCCGGATATGCGGTCCATCGGAATTTCCAGCTGATTTCTGGCCGAATCGGGGGTAGTCATTCAGGGTCTTGAGTCCCAGGCGACGTAAGTCCGGAGTGTCCGGATAATAGGCATGGCGAAAATAGAGTCCCTGAGGCGGAGCGGTCCGGCCGGCCCGCTTGCGATCCCTGGATGCAAGAATCTCTTTGAGTGTAGCCGGCCTTTTTGGGCCCGGGCACTCCTCGGCCAGAGTAACCAGAGTGCCCATCATGATCCGAATCATGTTATGCAGAAAAGCGTTTCCGCGCACACGAAAAGAGAGTAAGCGCTCCCCACTCATGGAGTCCTGAATGGATTCCATGAGCACTGTGTCCAGATATCGCCGGGTGCCATCCTCCAGATACTGAGGTCGGGTAAAGGCGCCAAAATCCTGCTCCCCTTCAAGTACCGGTAGCATCTCCAAAAACTCCTCGGGTGGCGGACAGGATGTGCGGTGCCAGACTCGACCCTTCAAGAAAGGGTTCCAGGCGCGTGCATTGGAAATCAAGTACTGGTATTCCCGGGCAATGCAGCTGAAGCGCGGGTGAAAATCTGAAGGCGCTTCTTCCAGATGCATCACAGCCATGGAGTCCGGGGTCAGCGCATTCAAAGAGGGAATAATTCGCGGACGAATCTCCGGCACTTCGAAGGAGACCACCTGTCCTGTGGCATGGACTCCTGCATCCGTGCGACCGGCGCAGTGAACAACGCACCGCTTTCTATAGAGGACTTTGAGCGCTTCTTCCAGGCAGGATTGGACGGTGACTACATCTTTCTGGATCTGGAAGCCAGCAAATGCGCCGCCATCGTAGGCTACTGTTGCCACTACGTTCATGAAAGGCCGGAACAAGCAGGAGCAATTAGATCGATTTGACCGGAACAGAGCCGCCGGATCAGGTTGAAGCTCCCGTTTCGGCCGTCTCTCCGGTCAGCGCCTCCAGGCGATGGGAAATCTCTTCGTAGAGATCTTTGGCCATATCCATAAGGACGGAAGGCTTACTTTTTGAAGCCTTTCCCATTCCGTAGAGCTTACCCAGGTGCCTCTTGCAAAGATCGAGCAACTTTGCTTGCTGTTCGGGATCTTTCGTAACGAAGTCCAGGTACTTGTTGGTCAGATATCCGTTCAAATAGACTACGCCGTCGAAACCCCAGTTGTTATCAGTATCCGGCCCCAGAAGATTGATGAATTGCTCATGGGGTTCGCTACCGGTGGACATGATTTCCAGCGTAGGCTGATAATATCGCACAGTCTTCGTGTACATGAAGTCCCGGATCTTATCAAAACCCATTTTCGGGAATTCCTCATCCATATCGTGAAAAAGCCAGGCGGCGCGTAACGAGCAAATAGCCTTTTTGGGTGTGGGAGAGACATTGTATCCGCGATGCTGGTAGCAGTCCACCGCCAGAACGTAAGAGGCGGCGCCCAGCACCAGGTTTCTGTTCTCGTTGAAGTCCACGGGTCCGACGATCTTCTCGATACCTGTGCGACGCTGCAAAGTGGCCTTTTTCAGGCTTTCGATTTCGTCGGCGCCCACTTGATTAAAATCCTTCGGAAAGGAAGAGTAGAGACACTGAGGGCAGGTTACAATATGGTAAGCTTGAGGATAGACCCGCCCGTATTTCTTCGATAGATCGTACAACCTTCGCAATTCTGGAGTAAGCTTTCCGGCAATCAGGCGCCCTCCTCCAGAATGCAGTTGCTCGATCTGAAACTCATGATGACAGATGGGACACTTTGTAATATCCTTGGACTTGTAGGATATGGACTTGGCTCGCTGTTCCTTAACGCGCATACATTTCTATTTACAGGGCCGGTCGGCCCGCTACAAGCAATTATGTGAATTCCTGGGCCCTGGAATTTCAAATTCTGAATCCGGGAACCCGGACGATGCCGGAACGGTAGCCAACGGAGCGCCGAATCTGACAGATCAGTATCCCATGGAAAAAAGGGGGCGGCCATCCGGAACTGATGCTACGACATCCGGTTCTACCAATGGGTTCTCGGAGCGCTCTGCCGATTGGTGGAAGAGCGCCTTAAAGCCGGGCATACGGATTGGAGACATAATGCGAGAATCTACATCCAGAAAAAAAGGATGCGCCCCATTTTCCGATAGGGTACTGTCAGGTTCCGTTATCCAATCACCGATACATGTAGAGACTATTCAGGGGAATGCATACTATGAACCGCAAAGGAATTGCACTTGGACTGGCGCTGATCCTGCTGAGCACAGGATCTCTGGGAGCCGAATCCGTAGGCGAAAAAGCCTACAAGAAGAGAAATGAGCTCATTATTTTCCTTAGAAAGCTTCGACCCATGGTCTACAATTTTCCATGCGAGCCCATGCCCGAATGTCTGCCCCAGGACATCAACGAGCAGCGAAAGAATCCAGGGCCGAACGTCGATCAGTACCGTGCTATTAAGAGGATCTATCAAGAAGGTTTGATCTATCTTTTCGAGCGCAACTACATCAATTCCTATAGCCGATTCCTGGAAGCCCAGGCAAGACTGGACGGACTGATGGAAAAACTGTCTCAGCAGTACATCGATCGCACCGAGATCATGATTCGCGAATCTATTGAGCGCCAGAATCCAAACGATCCCAGGGACACTTCCGTTGTAGACATCTCCATTGACTACGGACCCAATTCAAAACTGCGCCGCGATTTCGAGCAGGACCGAGAAATTCCCATTGATGTGCGAAGATACGATCCGCGTAACTATCATTACGCAGAGAACAAGTACCGCATCGAAGCGAACATGAAGAAAGGGTACGAAGTGCTGGGCATGGCCAAGGAAGCAAGGCTGCGAGCGGTACAAATCGGCAGGGATCTTCCGGAAGGCAGAACCCTGACCCCGGAACAACTATTCAAGCGCATCGAAGGCTACATGGATTCCATTGAGCTGGCCCGCCAGGCGAAGCTCAATGCAGAGTTTATTTTCGCGCTCAAGTATCCGTACAAGAATTACTATATGATCAATCCCACCGGTAAGACCGAAAAGATTGATAACGAAAATGGAGAGGTTCCCACGATTCATGGTATCAAAATGAACTGGGCCAAGAACCCTTACGCTTTTCCAAAGAACCTGCATCCAATCTTTGATCTTAGAGTTCCACAGAAATGGCACAGAGATCTGGTGGATGCCCGCGAAAAGCGCTTTGACGACGAAATCGACGTGCACATGCGCTTTCGCTACCACAAAGATGGCGAGGAGCCTGTGGAAATCCTGGAAGATGAGCAGGGTAAGAACCTGAACGAAGGTCGGGATCCGCAGCTCTAGATAGAGCCGCCATGGCGAAGTGATCCCCGGGGCTGTTTTCTAGCCTCGGCGAATTTGAGGCCGACGGAAACGTCGGCCTTTCTCTTTTTTGCTGCATCCTTGTGTTTTGCTGCCTCGGTTTCCAAGTATGTATACGCCTGCAGTCCTACTGGATTTATCCCAGGGATAGCGGCCCCTCTGCGGGTCACGCAGTGGCCGTGTACAGAGGCCAGGTTCGCATTATAGACCGCCACTTGCAATAAGGCGAACCCTGCAGTGGGACGGAGTCCCCGATTCGCATTATACCGCCCAACCGGCGATAAGGCGCACGCCAGGGCAGACTAAAGACGACGGGTTCGCATTATGGACCGCCCAACCGGCGATAAGGTGAACGCCAGGGCAGACTAAAGACGACGGGTTCGCATTATGGACCGCCACTTGCAATAAGTCGAACGCCGCGGCCGCGGAGGAAAAAAGAGTCACCGCGGATAAAGTAGGCCGGCCAGGGTCGGTCTGCACCGCGAAAGCAAAAAAAAGGGCCGGCAATGCCGACCCTTTTGCAACCTCTCATTGAAGGTCTTTTATTGTTCCTATCCTCCGGGTCAGGCCGCTTTGGACTTCCTGCTTTTCGCAATGAAGACAATGGCTGCCACAACCAGAACAAAGAATATGAGCACCAGCCACCAGTATTCGATAAGCAGGAAGGTTATTCCCATGGTGACGAATGCAAAGGCGAAGAATACGAATCGAATCAATCCTGCGCCAAAATCTCCGATGATCGGGATGAACTCGATCAGAGTCAGCAAAGGACCTACAAGCAGACTCAGACCACCGCCCAGACACAGTACAGCTGCTCCGAACAGAATCCAGGTCCACATGGTATCTTCAGATGCTTTAGCAGACATTACTGTATTGTAGTCCCCTGCACCCACGAGAAGGAAATCCTTGAAGGGCTCAAATGACTTTCCCTCCAGCATCCCCACTACGGTATGCTCTGCAGCCGGATCATAGGCAATCCCAGAATAGGAGAACCTTTCGCATCCTACAGTAGGACTTCTGGCGCATCCATCGTTTTCGTAAAACTTTCCATCACTATACGGATAGGCTCCAATCATATCTGCTTCAGTAATGGAAACTGAGGGCATCCCTACATAGTCGCGATCTTTCTTACTTATTGAGTATGTGATTCCGTTCACTTCCAGGGATGGATCCACGGAGGCGCTGTAATCCGGAATAGCAAAAGCCGGGTTCACTCGGCCCTCTTTGGCACATTGCTTTCCGTCCGCAGAGGATTGCGGATTGCTCAGCCAGTCGGTCTCGCAAACATAGTATTTCTCCGTCTTTTCGCCAACTTTCTTGGATTTCTCTACGTTCTTATAACCGTACATCTGACGGCTTTTGGTCAACGACAGAATGTTACCAGGCTTAATTACACCTGGCTCACCTAAGGCAGGCGCCTTCAGGGTTCCGGTGGAATAGACCGCCTTTCCTTCATCTTTCGCTTTTGCAATTTCTTCAATATTGAACGCTCCAGCTAGTTCCTCGGAGGCCTGCTCACGCTGAGAAGCTTTCCAAACAACAACAAAGCTGGCTGGAATGAGAACCAAGCCAAGCAGCACTCCCATTACTGAGCTCTTCAATTTGTCTAACGCGCCTTCTTCTTCGGCCATATTCTATCTCCTTTCTGTTCCTGATCTTAATAATTCTTATTCCGCCGCCAGGGCAGAAATACTTTGCAAAATCCAGGATTCTGGACCTGGCTCATTATAGACATGGTTTCTGATTTGCAACCGATTTCCGGAGGGACCGTGCTTCCCCGGGCAGATTAATCGCTAAATGGCCGAAGATTACATTTTTCCGGATGTTTCGGCAGGCTCTTTGCTTTTAAGACGCTGGCAGAACTTCGTAGCAACTCATCCAATCCGAAGGTTGCGCAAGAAACTGGATCGATCGTTACAGAGTAACGGTAGGGCTGCGAATGAAGGGAAACCCGGCACCGGGAATCGCGCCGGTGACGGGTTCGTTTGCCAACTGGATTACCCGTTTACCAGGCTACCAGCCTTCCCGGTCCTGAAACTCGGGAACGACGGGCTGCAGTGCGTTCTGCACTACGTCCATCATGGAAGAAAAGAAACGGGCATTCAGGCCTTCTCGGACATGGTCCGGCAACTCTTCGAAGTCCGGTCGATTCTTCTCCGGCAGAAAGACGGCGCTGATTCCGGCCGTCCGGGCTGCCAGCACCTTCTCCTTGATGCCGCCCACAGGAAGCACCCGCCCGCGCAGAGAGATTTCTCCGGTCATGGCCAGATCGTCCTTAATGGGACGATGGGTAAAGAGGCTCGTAAGCGCAGTGAGCAGAGTCACACCTGCAGAGGGGCCATCTTTGGGCGTTGCGCCGCTGGGGATGTGAATATGCAGATCCTGATTCTTTAGTTTTGCCGGTTCAATTCCGAGTTCGCCCGCATGAGCCTTTAGAAAGGAAAGGGCAGCCAGCGCCGATTCCTTCA
>JAGRNE010000350.1 GCA_020440915.1 Leptospiraceae bacterium
CAAAACGGGCATAGATCCCGACACAGAGAAGAAGAAATCCCCCCAGAAGGATGCCGGATAACCAGAGTATGACTCTTTTTCCTTTCATTTGATCTCCTCGACGTCCAGACGTAGCGCTTCTCCTACCGGAGCGGCCCCTCATTGAGGAACGCCTTCTGTCGCCACTGGACCCTTGGTCCTATTTGGACCATAAGTCCATTCAAATCCAAAAGTCAGGATGGGTCAAGAATTTCTCGCAGGTATTTGAAGCGGCTCCGAAGAGAGGAATGAATGGCAGCGGCCCGGAAGACTATCCCAGGCCTTTGATGAAATGGGATACGAATTGCAGGGCGCTCTTTCGGATGGTCTGCGCTTCGCGGATGCCATGTCGCGGGAAGTGATTGATGACGCCCAGAAGTCCGGTGTAGAAGATCTGCGCCAATCCTTCGCTGCCGCCCAGGACGCTTAGAGCCCTCTCCACCGGCTCCAGCGCTTCGGCTACCAGAGTCTGGATTTCCTCTTCCAGTTGAGCAGGGGTGCGAAAGGACTCTGCAAAAAAGAGAAAACAGAACTCATAGAGCCGTGGTTCCTTCTCTAGAAAATCGCAGAGAAGCAGGGCCGACTCCTCCAGGGCAACGTCCGGAGCGACCCCTTGCGTTCTCTTCCGGATTTCGCTGGCAATCCATGTAAAGCCCTGCAGCTTAATATGCGAAAAGACCTCTTCCTTGCTTGCAAAGAGACCATAGAAGGCGCTCTTTCCGTATTCCGCCCGGCGGCAGATCTCCTGAACCGATACTGCATCAAACCCTTTCTCCAAAAAGAGCTCCCGACTAATATTGAGTAGCAGGGCTTTTCGCTCCTGGAGTTCTCGTTGTTTTCGCTCAGAGGCGCCCACAATTCAAGAAGGACGAGCCATCCGGTGGGGTCCAGGAAAAAAGGGGCTTCCTCTGTTCCCGCCGCCGAAACCGGAGAATCAGTTTTTTTTCCGGAATCCAGGACGCAGGATACCAAAACAGACTTACCAGTGAAAAGGAAGAACGGTAGCCTGTCAAAGACGTCTAAATTAAAACGCAAATCTCAGGAGAATTCAGGATATGTTCCATCAGAGGTCTTTCGGTTTTCGCGGCTTCGCTCTTTTCGTTGGGCTTCTTGCCCTTCCCTCCATTCTGGCCGCCCGGCCCACCGGGGATCAGGTAGATGAAGCCATTTGCGATCGAAATCTTGTCCTGGTGCAGACCTACGTGGCCCAGGGATGGAACATCAACGCGCCTCTAAGTCCGGATTCCGGAAATACGGCATTGACCCTTGCCTCTTACTGCTACGGCGGGGCCGTGGACATAGCGTCCTGGCTGATTTCCAGGGGTGCGGATGTAAATGCCCATGACAGAGAAGACTACTCCAATCTTATGTGGGCTCTTCGCAGCACGGACGAAATCGGAGACAGCATGCACAAGGTAGTCTGGCAGATGGTGCGGAAAGGGGCCAATGTAAACTGGCAGGATCCCACCACCGGACGAACAGCGCTTATGGGGGCAGCCAGTCTGGGTGATCTGGATCTTGTAAAGGAACTCATTCGCAGAGGTGCAGATCGAAACAAAAAAACGAAAGGCGATTGGTGCATATCAAGTAAGTATGATGTACAATGTACGGCAATGGATTATGCCAGACTGGATGGACATGTAGAGGTTGCTCTGTATCTGGAAGGAAAGGAAACATCTTCCTACAAGCAGACCCTGCACTACGCGGCCCGCCAGGCGGATAATAACCAGGTCCGTCGCCTAATTCAATCCGGAGCCGACATTAATGAAGCGGAGCCCAGGTCCGGATTAACTCCTCTGCATTATGCGGTCCGAGCCAGAAACGCAGAAACTGTCCAGCTTCTGCTTCAGGCAGGAGCGCAGCCTTCGCCCACGGATTATGCGGGTCTTTCGCCTCTAAGGGAAGCCATCATAAACTACGATCGAAATATCGCAACATTGCTCATTGAGGCAGGAGCACGAGGAGACTCGAAACAGCTACAGGGATGCGCCACCGGGATGTCCGAATTCGGTTGGGCTGTAAGCAGGGGTATGTTTGACATTGCACGATTGATTATCGAGAAAGATGCCATGGATATGGACGGAGGATGGCTCATTTTTCGGCAGCTGGATGGGCGCTCCGAAGAAACCGTGGGCCTGGCGGAGATGGTACTGAAGAAAGGCGCCACGCCTCCAGAGGACTATATTTCCCTGCTACAGAAGTGGCATTCTGAATATGACTTTGCATTCGCACCACAGATTATTGCTCTTGTGAAGAAGTACGAGGAGAAACCGATTATTCCGATGCCCTCGGTTTTAATCCCGGACAATCCTGACTTTGGAAGCGACATCCCTCCCCGGCCGGAAGCTCTCAAAAATCTGCAGATTCGTAGCCGATCCATGAATCCTGATCCGGAACTACAAAAAACAATTCGCAAAAGCCAGAAATTCTATGACCAGAAAGGAAGGCTCTCGCCGGACGCAAACATTCCGGCACGATAGTCCTGCCATGGTTTCTGCATTTCCTGGCGATTTCGCGGTTTCCTGACGATTTCAGGGAAGTCTGAAAACCGATGCATCCGAGTATTGCCCCGTTCAGAGGAAATGAGGCAGGACCAGGGGGGAAATCATCGGGAGGCGGAAAAAGCCTCTTCGAAGGCCTGCAAAATGAACTGCGGATCCTCCAGGCCTACGGAGATGCGAAAGAGGCCGGGCTCCAT
>JAGRNE010000351.1 GCA_020440915.1 Leptospiraceae bacterium
CACCAGAGATGCAACCTGGTTGATCCGAGAGTATGTAAAGGTTCATGAAACGGAAAGAGAGTTTGGCAAATGGCTTCAGGGGAAGACCATTAAGCCTGGTCCGCATGTACTCATCTTTATGAATTTCTGCAAGTAGCAACGCAACTTCAGCGCCGACATCTTTCACTTCCCGGGCCGTTCATGGTACACGGTTTCTGGAAGTCAGAGTCTTTTCCATGAAATCCACTTTGTTAAAGCGCCAGCCCACCAATCGTCCCATTGGGTAGGTATTGTAGGTCCCGGTTGTGCGAAATCCCAGTGTTTCATAGAGTTTCTTCGCGCGAGGATTCGTATCTACGACCTGCAAAGTCAACCGCGATTTCCCCAGTGCGATGCCATGCTCCTCGGGCCTGGTAAGAAGAGCATGGCCTATCCCCTGGCCCATAGCCAGCACGAACTTTTCACCAAGAGAATCCAGAAAGAGCTGCACCGCCGGCTTACGAAAAGTATCCGGGAGATCCGACAAAATATCCATTTTCTTGCTCATCCACTACGCTTTCGCATGATCGCCAAGCCGGTTACAGAGCGTACCTGGGCAGGCTGTGTACTTTCGCTGACAGGCGGTCGGCCGGCGGCATTGGAGTCCAGCTTTTCCTCAGTTCGCCTTTAAAACGCCGCGCGCGGCGGGATAGGTATCCACCATATAGTAAGCCCGCACTTCGGCCGGCATTTCCTGGCCTACAGGTAGCTTCACCGAAGTGATGTGGCCGGATTCGTCGCCAAGTACTTCGATACCGCGGGCATACTTCGCCTGCACCGGCCGGCCTGTACTGGCATCCACCAGAAGCAGCCCGAAGACATGCTCTCCCTTCTTGAACTTTCCTCCCTTGATGTCGGCCACTACAAGTCCGTCTTCCAGGCGAAAGCTAACGGTTCCCACCTCTGCAGGATCCGGCGCAGAAACGATTCCCGTGTTCCAGTAACCGGCATTCATGCCGCCATAGACCCACATGTGGCCGGTCCAGAAATCGGTGAGCCCCATGATCTTCAGAAACTTGCCATAGAATTCGAGATCGTCGCCCAGAACCATGGCATTCAGGGCGGCCTTTCGCTGAATTTCACCTGTTTTGGGATCTGCCTTCGTGGAAATGCGATACTTTCCAAAAGGCATATCCCAGGAGCCGATGAAGGTCAGTATGAATGGATTGTAGTTATGCAGGCTAAGGAGCCCGCCATCATAGTCCAGTTCCAGTACGAATCGATCTTCCAGAGCCGGTTCGGTGACCGTGCGACCGGTCTGGCCATCCAGCTTGCCCGGGATCACCCACAAAATAGCTTTGTTTCCGGAGCTCTCCACAAATCCGGCCAGGTAGTGCAAGGAATCAAAGCCAATCTGATTCCAGGACGGCAACATGGTAGGATTGGGCGCCGCCAGCCTGGAGAACTCCAGAGCCGTGGCAGGATCGCCCTCTTCTTTCGGAATTCGGTAGGGCAGCGTCGCGGCGTTTTCGACCCGAGCAGGCCTGGGCTGAATGCGAAAGCGAAAGGTCCTCTCGAATGTACCGCCAGAATCCCCTCCGTAGAATTTCAGACCAATCCGGGAATGATTCAGAAGATACTCCCCTTTCAGCGTAACCACCAGTTCGCCTCCTTCCGGGCCGGACCAGGTCTCCTGGGGAATAAGCGAAAGGAACCTTTGATTGGCCGCCATGGCCACCAGAGGTTCACCTTCAGGCTTTACATCTCCGGAAAACTTGACTTCCAGCGAATCTTCATCAAAGGAGGAAAGAATTGTATCGCCTTTTTCGCGTACGAAAATTCTAAGCACAATGGGTTCGTTGGCGTCGATTTCTTTCGGAGGCTCCGGCTGCAAGCCTCCGAATCGTCCGGTCCATACAAGAAAAACTCCTTCATCTGGCAGTATTTCCCCGGGTCCCTGGATCGATCGCGGGTCCTTGCGGCCAGCCTGACTCAGGGGATAATCATAAGGAACAAAAAAGATTTCGCCGCTTTCGCCCGCAATATAGACGCCTTCGTAGCCCAGACCCGGAGAGCCGTTCAGATCGTTTCGAACTTCTGTAATGCATTGATAGGCCCACCGCAACGTGCCGTCCGGATTTATGGCAAATAACTTTCCCTCGCCCGATCCCACATAGATGACTCCGTTTCCGTCGATGGCCGGAGAGGAACGAATGGGCTCCAGGGTATCGTATTGCCAGATCATCTCTCCGTTTTCCGGATTTAAAGCATAGACGCTACCATCAGCTGAGGCCTGGATGATGGTGCCGTCCCTTTGCTGGGCCGGGCTGGCATAGATATGATCCCTGGTTCCGAATTTCCAGAGCTCTTTGCCGTTATCCTGACTGTACGCGCGAACAATGCCGTCGTAACCGCCCAGGACCAGAGCTCCGTCTTCCGAAGCGGCGGTAAGCAGGGGCGAGGCAGCGTTAGAGCCCAGACCGCCGGAAAGCCAGATCTTTTCCCCTGTACCTGTGTTCCAGGCATAAACATTCTGAAAGGCCACGAATTGCGAGCCGGAGAACATTCGGCCCGTTTCCGGATTGACGGCCGGTAAAGACCACATCAATTCATTCCCGAAATAGAGCTCCTTTCGCTCGCCGGTTTCGCGATCCAGACCATACACCAGGTAATTGTCGTTGGGCGCAATCAGGGTTCCATCCGGAAGCATGCCTACATTCCCTTCAAACCAGTCCACGTTA
>JAGRNE010000352.1 GCA_020440915.1 Leptospiraceae bacterium
CGCACTGCATCCTGGCAGCGCACAATCTCGGTTCTGGCACGAAAAGGCGAAAGGAGTCGATTTCGCAATGCCCTCTTGCCAGCGGCGCAACGGGTGGCATCGATCACAGAAAGCAAAGTTGCGCCGGAGTTTCTGTTTTCCACTAGTTCCAGATTTCGGATGGTTTTTTCGTCCAGCACCAGGTTATGGGCGGCCGGGGCTCGCAGTACCGGCGCCTTGAGATGCGGCGGGCGGGCCGGGAAGGCTTCTGCAATATAATGCAGTATGAGCGAAACAGCGCCAGCGGCTATCGAATCCTTCTTAAAGCCCAGCCCATCTACCCTGGTCTGATACCGGCTCTCAATCTGCCGAATTCCTTCGGATACCGATGCGCGGTAACTCTCCTGGGGGCGAATCCTGGATTGGATTTCCTCCGGAAAGACCGCCAGTCGGTCCCGGCTCTGCGATGCGATAAGGATTTCACCGGGCTGATAACGTGCTACAAAGTCTCTGGGACCCATGCCATTGAGGCTTTCGGCGGCCAGTGTTTCGTAACAGAAAAAATCGCCAGTAGAAATGTCAGCCAGAGCAAGGCCGCAACGGTCTTCGGAATAAGCAAGGCCCATCAGATAATTTGCATTTCCGCCGGGCAGCAATCCCTCTTCCAGGAGGGTCCCCGGAGATAGAATCCGCACCACCTGGCGCTGCATTAGCTTGGGATTATCCGGATCCTGCTTCTGTTCTGCAATGGCTACTCGAAGCCCGGCATTTACCAGCCTGGACAGATAGGTATCCACGCTATGGTAGGGAACCCCGGCCATGGGAACGTCGCCCTGCCTTCGGGTCAGGGCGATATCCATAATGGGGGCAGCAGTCTTCGCATCGTCCAGGAACATCTCATAGAAGTCCCCCATGCGAAAGAAGAGTATGCAATCCGGGTATCTGGACTTGATGTCCAGATACTGCCGCATTACAGGGGTGTCCAGTGGGTCAGAATTTCGGGCCACTACAGGTCCAGATTGGCTACCAGTTTGGCGTTCTCTTCAATAAATTTTCGACGGGGTTCCACCTCATCGCCCATAAGAATGCGGAAGGTGTTTTCTATTTTTTCTGCCTGCATTCTTTCGATGTCAATGGGATTTACCTGGAGCATGACCCGTTTCTCCGGATCCATTGTAGTTTCCCAGAGCTGTTCCGGGTTCATCTCTCCCAGTCCCTTGTAGCGCTGGATGACGGTCTTATCGGAGTTGAATTTCTTGACGATTTTATCCTTACCTTCTTCGGTATAAGCATACTCAAATTGCTTCCCGTTCTTTACCAGATACAGAGGGGGCTGAGCAATGTACAGGTACCCGTTGTCCACTATGGGCCTTAACTTCTTGTAGAAGAACGTAAGAATAAGTGTGCGAATATGGGCTCCATCCACATCGGCATCGGTCATGATGATGATCTTGTGGTATCGCAGCTTGTCCAGATCGATGGACTCATTTCCGAAGCCAATACCAATGGCCGTAATAAGCGTTTTGATCTCTTCGTTTTCCAGGATCTTGTCGTCCCGCACACGAAATACGTTCAGGATTTTACCTTTTAGAGGAAGGATGGCCTGGAAGTTCCGGTTTCTGCCCTGCTTGGCGGATCCGCCGGCCGAGTCTCCTTCCACAATAAACAGTTCGCAAATGGCCGGATCCTTTTCGGAGCAGTCCGCCAGCTTTCCCGGAAGTCCTCCGCCTTCCAGGACTCCTTTTCGCTTGGTAACCATTTCCCGCGCTTTTCGGGCCGCTTCTCTGGCCCGGCTGGAAAGGATACACTTTTCCAGGATTGGCTTTACCTCGGCCGGATTCTCTTCGAAGAAAAGAGCCAGATTTTCGGAGACCAGTTGCTGCATGAGGCCTTTTACTTCTGCATTTACCAGCTTCTCTTTTGTCTGGGAGTTGAATTGCGGATCCGGGAGTTTTACGCTGATGACGGCAATCAATCCTTCGCGTACGTCTTCGCCGCTCAGAGTACCTCCGCCGAGTTTCTTCTTGAGCGGTTCATCCTTTTTCAGATATTCGTTGAGCGTTCTGGTCAGGGCCGTGCGAAAGCCTTCCAGGTGCGTTCCGCCCAGATTGTTATTGATTCCGTTGGTGAAGGTGAAGATAGATTCGCTCTGACTGTCGCAGTAGGCCACTGCCACCTCTGCTCTTAAATGCTCATTTCTACCTTCGAAGTAGATGCTTTTCTTATGAATTTTGTGCTTCTTTTCGGCCAGCTTCTCGATGAGCTCCTGGATTCCGCCCTGAAACAGGAACTCATCGCTCTTGACCTGCTTGCTGCGATGGTCTTCCAGATAGACCTTGAGGCCTTTGTTTAGAAAGGCAATCTCTTCAAAATGCTGACGCAGAGTATTGTACTTGAATTCGGTTGTCGTAAAGATGGAAGAGTCGGCCTTGAATCGCACGGTAGTCCCGTGAAGTTTGGTCTTTCCGATCTTCTTCATCGGGCCTTCGGGTATGCCCTGCTTGTAGCGCTGCTGGTAGATCTGACCGTCCCGGTGTACTTCCGCTTCCAGCCATTCGGACAGGGCATTTACTACCGATACGCCCACACCGTGCAGCCCTCCGGTGATCTCGTAGGCATCGTCTCCAAATTTTCCACCGGCATGGAGAACGGTCATCACCACTTCCAGGGTAGGCACTTTCTTTGTTGGATGGATGTCCA
>JAGRNE010000353.1 GCA_020440915.1 Leptospiraceae bacterium
GTCCACATGTTTGATCTCCACATTTGCAACTTTGATGCCCCAGTCTTCTGTTTGCGCATCGATGATTTCCTGGATATCATCATTTAGCTTATCCCGCTCCATCAACATTTCGTCCAGATCGTGTTTGCCCAGCACAGAGCGAAGGGTGGTCTGCGAAAGCTGGCTTGTAGCGCTGTAGTAGTCCTCTACCTGAATGATAGCCTTTGCCGGTTCCACCACACGGAAATACAGAACGGCGTTTACTCGAACGGTTACATTGTCCTTCGAAATAACGTCCTGGCTGGGAACATCGAGAGTGATGATCCGCAGGTCTACACGTATCATTTTCTGGATTCCCGGAACCACAAGAACCAGACCAGGCCCTTTGACGCCCTGGTATCGACCCAGGAAGAACACCACACCTCTTTCGTATTCAGAGAGGATTCGAACGGAGATTACAAGTAGGCCCACAATTAGAGCCAGAGGAAGTATATAAGACATGTGCCCTTTCTAGCACAGCCGCAAATCAGAGACAAGCGTTTTGCCGAAACCGCATCAAGCCGAGCGGACTTACTTCCTTGCGGCGGCTTTCTATTTCAGGGGGCGGACGTAGAGCTGCAGCCCTTCCACCGAATGGATCTTAAGCTTCTGGCCTTTTCGCACATTCTGGTCGCAGTGAGCCCACCAGAGTTCGCCGCCCAGGCGAACCCGTCCCTTGCCCAGAAAATCGTCCGTGGCTTCCACCGTCCTTCCCACCAATCCTTCTTCGCCGGTAGTGGTCTTCTTCTTTCTGAGGGCCACCATGCGGCTCAATATCCAGGCCAGGAAGCCGGCAGCCACAAGGGCGGTGCCTCCAATAATTGGAATGGAAATAGCAAGATTTTGATCATCCATGAGAATCACCGATCCAGCCACAAAGGCCACTATGCCGCCCATGCCCAGAACGCCAAATCCAGGCACAAAGGCCTCGGCCAGAATCAAGCCCACTCCGAGGACTATCAATCCCAGGCCAGCGTAATTGATGGGAAGCACCTGGAAGGCAAAGAGCGCAAGCAGAAGACAAATTGCGCCGATGACGCCTGGATAGATGGCCCCTGGATTGGATAGCTCAAAGAGGATGCCGTAAAAGCCAATCAACATCAGAAAGTAGGCTACGGTAGGATCGGCAATGACCGACAATATGCGATGGCGCCAGCCGGGAGGAAATTCCTGAGTTTCCAGATTGGAAGTCTGCAGGGTCCTGGTGCCGTCGGCCATGCGCACCTCGCGACCGTGGATGGCTTTCAGCAATTCCGGAAGATCACCGGCCACCACATCTATGACGTTGCGCTGCAAAGCTTCAGAAGCTGGCAGATTCACAGCGTCTCGAACGGCTCGTTCGGCCCAATCCGCGTTTCTTCCGTGCCGCTCTGCCAGACCCCGAATGTAGGCCACCGAATCTTCCAGCACCTTTCGCTCCATGGCAGTATTCCCTCTTCGCTTGCCCTCCTCATCTTTGCGGGAGTCTTCGCCCGGCTGCTCTGGCTCCGAGCCGGGCATACCGCCCATCTGCACAGGTGTGGCCGAACCCAGATTGGTGGAGGGAGCCATGGCCGCCACATGGCTGGCGTAGAGCATATAGGTACCGGCGCTGGCAGCTCGCGCCCCGGGAGGACTGACATAGGTAATTACAGGAATGTCGGAGTTCAAGATCTCCTGAATGATGTCTCTCATAGAAGAACTGAGACCGCCAGGAGTATCCATTCGAAGAATGATCATTCTGGCGTCCAGATCCCGGGCTTCCCGAAATCCTCGGAAGATATAGTCGCTGGTGGCCGGACTGATGGCGCCCTTAACCGTAAGTACGAGGGCGGGTCCGGAAGGTCTTTGATCCTCTGGCTGATTCGCATCCCCGGAATCCTGCTCTCCCTTTCCGCAGCCGGCGCAAACAGCAAGAAGTAGGACGGCTAATATTGGTACGGCCATTCCAAGCGTATTTCGCCCCCGGGATTCCAATGTCCATGGCGCGAAAGTAGAAGAGCCGGCCCGGGCTCGAAATCTACCTCCGAAGTGGGGCTCAGGGAAAAGTTCGGAATCGGCAAGGGACACACCGAATCCTGGGATGCGCCCCATGGGATGTCAAATCGTTCTTCGGTCCTTCCTGTGGCCTCTAAATGGTTACTGAATCAGAGGGCAGGTTTGCTTAAAACCGGTTGCAGGTTCAAAAGAAGATGCACGGGCGATTCGCGCTTCAGCGTTCCGTCGAGCTACCGGAATCAAGGACAAACCAGCACTTCTTTTATGAGCAGGTTGTCGTTAAAGACTTCGCCGGCGCTCATATCCTTGTGAGCATACAGCCCGTAATGCACCTGCGGGATAGTTCCATCCTGCCCATGCACTGGCGCTGATGAAATCAAGACCCCGTCCTGATAGGCACGAGCGAATCCGTTCTGTGGGTCCATGTTCAGACAGAGCCCCAGCTTTACCCACTGGTTCTGAGGAAAAAATAGATCGGTGCTCTGGTAGGACCATTCTTTCAGGCCCACCGAAGGAACATGCATCAGGTGCACAATCCCTTCATAACCCAGGTTTACTGTGACAGCATCCCAGAAGCTGTCCTCCGTGCGACGGGCCACGGTAATGAAGCTGAACCAGTGGCCGCTTCCAGTGGGAATGGTCACATTTCGCAAATACACATCCAGTTCCAT
>JAGRNE010000354.1 GCA_020440915.1 Leptospiraceae bacterium
AAGAGTGGAGCCAGCATCAACCTGGAGACGCTCAAGCTGTTGGGAACATTGAAGTGTCTGCTCCAATGCACCTTTCTTCCCTCCATGGATTGTCGATATCTTCTCATTCCAGATTCCTAAAGAAATAGGCCACAGAGTTAACCAGTGCCGGAAGCCCCATAAGCCCGAATAACGGAAAGTGGGCCTGGCCATGTGTAATCAGGGGGCTGATCACCAGCCTGCAGTCAACGCCCTTCCTTTTTAGGTGTTTGTACAGGATCCTGGACTGATCGGGCGAAACGACTTTATCGTTGTCTCCGTGAAGTAGAGTAGTGGGAGCCCGGTAGCTGCCCAGATGCGAAGCAACGTCCAACTCTTCGACCAAATCCTGGAATGAATCAGAAGAACCCAGAATCTCCTTCACTCTAAAATCAGTATCCGAGGATAATCTTTCGAACAATTCCTTCTGGTCCGGGTCAGTGGGCATCTTCCTGAGATCCCCAGTATCGGGAACAGCCTCGGACGGAAGAAGATCCAGCGCCGCCAGATACAGTAATCGGTCCAAATCGTTTTGCGTTCCGTAGACTCTGGGAGCCAGCGAACGAAGACCGATCAAGCGCCCATAGGGGTCCACCGCCCCTTCAGTGCCGCCCATTAAGAACTGAAACAATGATTTTCCTTCTGTGCAGGTTCCCACCATTAGCGAAGCGCTAATGCGATGAGCTACATTCGGCTTTCCTGATGCCGCCAGGCAAAGTCCGGCCGAAAGTGAAGCGCTCATCATACCCAGTCGGCCGTTTGGGCATAGCTCTGAATCGTCCGCCACTACTTGAATCAACTCTGCTATTAAATCTGCGTCCTGGGATACAATCCTGAGCGCCGCCACGTTCGGAATGTGCGGAATCAGAACACGAACTCCGGTGGACGCCATGCGATGCGCAATTCCCAGAACCCTGGGGTCTTCGGCCCCCATGGGTACCAGGCCATGCCCGAGCATTACGACTTTTGAGCCATTCAAGCCGGCCGTCTCAATGACCAGACACTTGATTGGTCCACGAGAAGATTTTAAAGATATTACTTTTAACTCCGGTTTCTGCTCCGAGCTCCGCTCGGTGCGTGGCCCAAAACCCAGGAGCTTGAGTGCTGAAAAAACGGGCCTCACGGTTTCCAGTTTCTCTGCTTTAATAAAAGCTGCAACCGCGGCAGAGAATTCTCCGCTGCTTCTATTCCAATCTTCATGATGGCGGGGCCGCTGGCAAAGTCAGTAACCCGATACTCTTCTACCGGCGGACAGATTTCCAGGTCTGTATAATCCAGGTGCCTGGCTACGGACTGATCCATAAGGATGACCATGCTGCGCTGAATCGCGTTTCCGATCTTGTAGTTGGTTGCGAAAGGAGTTCTTGCAGGATCAACGCTGATGTTTACGCTGATTACGATATCTATTCCGAAAGCTTTAAGATGAGATGCCGGCACGTTGTTTACAAGTCCACCATCGCCGTACCAGTCTTCGTTGATCCTAACAAGTGGCAGAAGACCCGGCGCGGCCCCGGATGCAAATACGGCTTTCCATATATCGCAGTCTTTCAAGGCCACTTCCTGACCGTTCATCATATTTGTAGTAACCGGAAAGAAAGGTATTTTTGTATGCCGCACGGCCATGTCGCCGAAGTACTTCTGGAAAATGTTGCGAACCTTTTTTCCTTTGGAGAGCGATCGAATGGGTAGAGTGTAATCCGAGAACGGATGCCCTCCTCCGAACAGATTCTTCTCAAAGAAGGTCTGAATTTCCGCAGAGCTCTTTCCCATGGCCACCGCCGCCGCGATGGATGCGCCTGCACTTGTGCCGGATACAGCATCAAATCTCAAGCCGGCCTGCTCCAGTACGCGAAGCACACCTATATGGGCCGAGCCCCTGGCTCCTCCCCCACCAAAAGCGATACCGATAGTTACTCCAATCAGTCTTCGTATGGCATTCTGGATCTCCTGAAGAAGCGAATCCTCTTGTATGCTTCGGGGCGCCAGAGTGTCCGGCGCCGACTGATAAAGGCTCTTAAACCGGACGGTTCCAGAATGCCCCCTTTCCACCAGGTAGAGTAGGTCCCGGCCTCCCTTTAGATGCGGTAGAAACTCGGGTATAGCATCTCTAACAAAGGTTATGCTCCTTCGGGAGATACCCAGTAGATGCGAACGAAATGGAGTGCTACCCTGACAAAAAAGAATAATCACGGATGAGTATTTCTTGGATTCGGTCCGCAGCCACAGTGCGAATGCTTCAACTGAGAGCTGGTTTTCAAATCCTGGCAGGTCCAGTCGATAAAGGGTTTTTGTGCCATCGCTATGCCTGGTTGGTTGGGGTTGAAACTCAAACTCGGTTCCCCTTCTATACTCCCCATGAGCGGTCACGAGCAGACAATCGCCCCCTGCTTGCTCGAATAGAGTTGCTTGTAGTTTTGCGCCGACTTGCTTCATCAGGGACGCTTCGGGGATCATGATGCAATGAATATTACTGGTTTGAACTCTGGTTGATTCGTTTCGCAGTCCACTCAAGGAGGACTGCAAATTCATACTTACATGTCTGGCTGCAGTGATTGCAAGGGATGGGATTTTCTCCAGAAGACTTTCGAACTTTGTAGCGGGCAGCGTCCACAGATAGGAGTCCAGAATTGC
>JAGRNE010000355.1 GCA_020440915.1 Leptospiraceae bacterium
TGGGCGCCCTGGTGCAATCCGGCAAACCCCTGGTGGCTCACGTACATGCGACAGAATTCGACCGCAGCGGTATTCATGGAAATCGATACGTGGAAGACCTGGAACGTCATACCTTCCATCGAGCCAATGCAATTGTGACGGTCAGTAACTACACAAGGAACATAATCATCAATCGCTATGGCGTTTCTCCGGAGAAAGTACATGCGGTACATAATGCCGTGGAAATAGAGGAAACTCTGGTTCCCGTACGCCGTCCGTTTGAAGACAAAATGGTGACCTTTCTGGGACGAATCACGTTTCAGAAAGGGCCCGACTACTTTGTGCGAGCGGCCCGCAAGGTAATAGATCAGAATCGAAACGTAAGATTTGTGATGGTAGGCACCGGCGACATGTACGCTCGAATGATTGAGCTTGCCGCGGACCTTGGTATAGGTAAGTATTTTCACTATACCGGATTCCTGAAGAGGGATCAAATCAAGCAGATCTATGGCATGAGCGATCTCTACGTTATTCCTTCTGTATCCGAGCCTTTCGGACTCACCGCACTGGAAGCCATGGCCCAGGGTGTTCCGGTCATTGTTTCCAGGCAATCCGGGGTAAGCGAAGTCATCGAAAATGCTATCAAGCTGGATTTCTGGGATGTGGATGCCATCGCAAAAGCCATCCTGGATGTCATCGGAAACGATGAGCTACACTCCCAGATGAAGCACGGGGGTATGGAAGAAGTCCGCCGCATCTCCTGGTCCAACAGCGCCGAGAAGATGGAAGAGGTCTACCGGAGGGTACTGGTATGATTTCCATTTGTTTTTATTTCGAAGTGCACCAGCCCTTCCGGCTGCGCAAATACGGATTCTTTGATCTGGGCAACCACAACTACTTCGACGATGAAGCCAATGCACGAATTGCCGAAAAAGTAGCCAACAAATGCTACCGGCCCACCACTTCCCTGCTCTACGACATGGTCAAAAAGCACGGGGATGATTTTCGTTTCACGTTCTCCGTAACCGGCACTGCCATCGAACAGTTCAAGCGCTGGACTCCGGACGTTCTGGATCTTTTTCGAGCCCTGGCAGAAACCGGCAAGGTTGAGTTCCTGGCCGAAACCTACTACCACAGCCTTTCCAGCCTCTTTAGCGAGGAGGAGTTCAGGCAGCAGGTTCGAATGCATTCGGATTTGATGTACAACGAGCTTGGAGTGCGGCCCACTTCCTTTCGAAACACCGAGCTCATCTATAATAACCACATTGCTTACCTGGCCGAAGACATGGGCTTTTCGTCTATACTGTGCGAAGGCGCCGAACGATTGCTGGGCTGGCGAAGCCCCAACTTTCTGTACCGGCCCAGGTACAGTCCTCGCATCAAAGCATTCTTGAAGAATTACCGCTTAAGCGATGACATAGCATTTCGTTTCTCCGATCGAGGATGGCTGGAGTTCCCGCTTACCACCGATAAATTCGCCAACTGGCTACATGCGGTGGCCGGAAATGGAAATGTAGTGAATCTTTTTATGGATTACGAAACCTTTGGCGAGCACCAATGGGAGGACACTGGAATCTTCAAGTTCCTGGATGCATTGCCCGGAGCGCTGTTGAAGCATCATGATTTTCGCTTTTCTACCGTCACCGAAGCATCACGAATCCGCGAACCGGTGGGGGAAATAGACACAGATCAGGCCGTATCCTGGGCCGATATGGAACGGGACCTTTCTGCCTGGCTGGGCAACAGCATGCAACGCGAAGCCGCCGCTTCCATCTACGAACTGGAAAGAGATGTGAAGGAGATCAACGATCCAAAATTGCTGGATGACTGGCGAAAGCTACAGACCTCGGACCATTTCTATTACATGAGCACCAAGTTCTGGAACGACGGCGATGTGCATAAGTACTTCAGTCCTTATGGAACGCCTCATGAGGCTTATGTGTATTTCATGAACGTTCTTCAGGACATGAGAAATCGAATCAAAGAGCACAAAAAACTTCGGGCTCATGCCGTATAAAAGCAGACGCACCCCTCGATTACCCCTTCTACTTTCGCTCATACTGGGAGTTTTGATACTGGGCATCAAATTCCTGGCCTACTACATTACCGGCTCCATGGCTCTAAAGTCCGACGCTCTGGAAGGCATTGTAAACGTTCTGGCCGCAGCCTTTGCCTTCTTTTCGGTAGTGTATGCAGAAAAGCCCGCCGACGAAGATCATCCGTACGGTCATGGAAAGATCGAACTCTTCTCTGCCACTTTTGAGGGAGGCCTTATCCTTCTGGCCGCCGTGCTTATCGCATATGAATCGGTAGAGACATTGATTCGCGGCCCAGAAGTGCAGGATCTGGGACTGGGTCTGGTGCTCAACTTTATGGCCGGCGCCGCCAACGGAATGCTTGGTTTTTTTCTGGTACGCAGCGGTAGAAAGCACCGTTCCCGGTCTATCGAGGCGGATGGACAACATCTTCTCAGCGATTTTGTGACCACCCTGGGAGTAATGGTGGGACTGGGCGTGGTATTTGTTACCGGAGAAGCCTGGTTGGATCCGGCAGTTGCTCTTCTTTTCTCGGCCTGGCTTTTCTACACTGGCGCGGGAATCCTCAAGGAATCGCTGGCAGGTTTGATGGATAGCGAAGATCCGGAGCTTCTG
>JAGRNE010000356.1 GCA_020440915.1 Leptospiraceae bacterium
CCGGAATCCATGGGCTCCCGCAGCGCTTGAAGTACGTCCCTGCGAAACTCTCCCAGTTCATCCAGAAGCAAGAGTCCGTCGTTTGCCAGGGTAACTTCGCCGGCTCTCACCGGAGTGCCGCCGCCCACAAGAGCCACTCGTGTGGCGCTATGGTGAGGTCGTCGAAAAGGTCTGGCAATTCTGCCAGGGCCTTCGATTTCATAAAAAGAGCTCAAGAAGATTCGCTTTAGCTCGCTTTCGTCCATGGGCGGCAGCAATGCATAGATGAGCCCTGCCAGAGTCGTTTTTCCGCAGCCCGGGGGTCCCAGACAGAGTAGCGAATGCCTGGCCCCCGCTGCAGCCACGGCTGCCCGGAGAACAAAGCGGCTGTAGGGTAGCGAGGCTGAGTCCCCATCTGAATTCAAAGATAGAAAACTGTGCAGGATTTGCCCGTGGCTGTGAGCGTCCCGCTCCGGGACAGCATCCACTACTAGATCGGGCGCCTTTTCTCCATCAGTCCGGCCGTGGCTCTTGGCCTTCAAGAAATCAGAATACTCCGGCTGGATTGGCGGCGGAGCAGTGGAAAACCGGAGCAAATCCCTGAGACAGAGGACGATCCGTCCCCGGGCCATACTGCGCCCCGGGTCGGCAGAATTCTCCCCGTGCCCATTTTTTCCCGGGCTAGCCAGCCGGTAGTACGCGGAAAGGGAACGAGTATCCATTTCGGATCCATTTGCCAACAGCGATTCAATACCGAGCATCCGGGCGGCCACAAGATATCGGATGAGGTCCGGAAGAGGGCGGATGTGACCGGATAGCAGGAGCTTTCCCAGATAGGATGAGCCTTCCTCCGTTCCGTGGAGCTCGTAGCCCAGGGCTCCCAGAACACAGGCGGCTACAGGAAGATCCAATTCCTCCAGGAAATAGGCGTCCAGATTCCCTTCGATATGCACTACGATGTTTTTATGACCCGGTCGCAGTCCGCTCATCTGAAAGGCGCATTGAATCCTCTCCGCCATGTCCCTTGCTCGGGCCGGCGGTATCCCGGATATGCGAAATTCCGGGATACCGGTGCGAGTTGCGCTTTCAATCCGGGCCCGAACTGGCTGACCTGCGCTGGAGAATCCAGGAACAAGAAGAGATGCATATTTCATATCCTCCTCCTGTGTCAGAGGAAAGAAACGTTGCCAAAAAAAGGGCCATTTACAGCTTGTATGGACATGCACTTCCGCACCGGCCCTGTACTTGTTTGCCTTGCTCTTTTCTCCTTGCTGGCTCTGGCTTCCTGCAAGTCCCCGATTTTGAAACCCGAGGAAGCGGTGGCCTGGAACAAAGAACTGGAAAACAAGACCTACAGAGCGCAAATAGACATATTCCCCGAATTTGCCAACCAGGCAGACAAGAACCATCCGCTCTTCAAGAGAGGGGAATTGCTCCGCATTCGGATTGAAAGCTCCCCTGACTGGGTGAAGATACGCGCCCGAGCGGCCGGCGCAGAGAGGGAAAACACCCCGGGACAGGTAATTCTCTACCTTTTCCGGGATGATGTGGATACGGATTCGGGAAATGGTCGACAGATCGTCGAAGAGCGGCTAAACCAGATGCTGAGTCCTGCAGGTTGATAAAAGCCTGGAAGCGCCGGGAATGTCCAAGAACGGACCGTGCATAAAGGGAAAAGGAATCGTTGAACATGGCGAATAGAATGGTCGATAATTGCTCCATGAGGTCTGCGGCGAAATGGATTCTGGGTATATTTCTGGTCAGCGGCGCTCTGGCGGCGCATCCAGCGGAAGAGGAGGGGCAGGACCTCATCGATGAGGCCATTGAGAAGTACTTTGATGGGATACAGTCCGAAAACCGCGTGGACGTAGACCAGAAGAAACTGGAGCAGGCTTTCGGAAAGCGCACTCCCGCAATCCTGATTCCCGAATCCATAGCCAAAGAAGAGAATCTTTCCACGGTTGATGGAGACTCCTTTTCTTTTGCCAATTCCTCGGATCTGGATCTGGATGAATATGAAGTCCAGAAAGGCGATACCTACTATTCGATTAGTAAGAAACTCGGAATCTCCATCGCACAAATCAAGACTCTGAATCCTGAATTAGACCAGAATGATCTGGCCGTAGGGCAGAAGCTCAAGATCAAGGGTAGCCCCAAACCGGTGGACAAGAAATCCTATTACGTAGTTAAGAAAGGCGATACTCTCTACGAAATCGCACGAGCTCAAGGCCATTCCGTAGCCGATATCGCCCAATGGAATAAGATCAAGATCAACGATCCCTTGAAAGTTGGTCAGAAACTTGTTATGATCAAGAAGGGCCTACCGGCAGGTTACACTTATCGTCCGGTGTTCATCAAACCCATCGAGGGCCGAATCACCAGCGGATACGGAAATCGGCGAAATCCTTTTTCTGGCTCCTATCAATTCCACAAGGGGATTGACTTTGGCGCGCCCATGGGTGCGGAAATCAAAGCATCCAGAGATGGTCTGGTAATCTTCTCCGGAAGAATGAACGGATACGGCAACGTAGTGTTTCTGCGGCATGCAGACGGTTACATCTCCGTTTACGCTCATGCCCGGCTGAACAAAGTCAAAAAGGGCGACATTGTT
>JAGRNE010000357.1 GCA_020440915.1 Leptospiraceae bacterium
TGGAATCTAATGTCCGGCCTGCATTGCTCGAAGAATTCCTCGGGCTCCGAATACAGATTTCCATCTTCCGTAGACTCATGATAGGTGATGGCCAGCTTTTCTGGAATTCCGGAAGTGGCGATGGGAGCGCCGCCATAGCCGGCAAATTTCAGTCCGTTCAGGTCCACTTCTTTGTGATGCAGATCTCTGTGCGATAGACGCGTATATCGAAGATCCAGATCGTAATTTCCAGGGAGTACAAAGCAGGATGCATTCCCGTATTTTTCTATTAGCTCTTCAATGAGTTCGTATTTCTCCTTCATGGTCTTGCCGGCCTTGTGAAAGAGCATTCGATATTCGGCGGCCTTTAGATTCCAGTCTTCGGAATCCTTTCCCTTCCGATCCGGATACCGGAGCATTTCTGTGGCCAGATCATAAGGCATAATCCTTCGATCCTGCTGCTTGGCTTCTGAATAGAACTCCTCCTGGAGACAAACAAATTGATAGATCTTGTCTTCGTCGTAGAAGGCATGGTAAAGAATATCGCCGCAAAGAAGATACAGATCTGCATCGGTGGATGACAATAGTACGCGCAGGTCTTTCAGCGCATCGTGTATATCTGTAACAAAAAGAATCTTCAAGTTTTTCTCCCCTGGCCAGGTTTGCTGGCCCTGTGGATGCTTTCCAGAATTCCATCCTGAAACGCTTTCTCTGTGAAGCGAGCGACGTTTCGAGCAAAGTCTGCAGCTTTGAAGCGAATGCCTTCGCGCCGGTCCAGCGTTCGGTTCAGGGCTGCAGCGCTTTCTTCATAAAAGAAAAGACCGGTTTTTCCAGATACGACGGTTTCCAGCGCTCCTCCCCGTCCCAGAGCGATCACCGGACAACCGGCAGCCTGAGCCTCCACCGGTACTATACCGAAATCCTCCACCCCCGGAAAGATCAAACCCCGGGCCTGGCTATAAAGATCCATGATACCTGCGCGATCCACATGCCCCAGAAATTCAATGTTTCCTGCTGCCATAGACTGGAGCCTTTTTTCCTCCGGACCTTTGCCCGCGATCAGAAGCCTTCGACCGGATTCATTGAAAGCCTGTACAGCCAGATCAATCCTCTTGTATGGAACCAGAGCGCTTAAGACCAGATAGAAGTCCTCTCGCTGCTGGCCTTCGGGATCCGGAATGGAGCGCGCAGCAGGGGCCTCCGAAAGGCAGGGAGGATGCACCACGGTGGCGGACCGGCCGTAGAATCTGCGAATACGCTTTCCTACGAAGGCGCTGTTGGATAGATAATCGTCTACTCTGGGCGCGCTGGCCGCATCCCAGGTCCGCAAGTAGTTAGCAAAGAAAGGAATGATGAGCTTCTGCAGCAATCCTTTGCCCGGGAAGTACTGACGGTACATGTCCCAGACGTATCGCATGGGACTGTGAACAAAAGAAATATGAGGAACATCCGGCGGCACAATGACGCCTTTAGCCACACAATGTGAGGAAGAGATTACAAGATCAAAACCATGAAAGTCAAACTCTTCTATGGCGGTGGGAAAAAAGGGCAAATAGTGACGATAGAGTCGGGCTTTCCAGGGAAATCGCTGAATAAAGGAAGTGTGGATGGGCCTGTTTTCGATCAGATCCGAGCAACTGGCCTCCAGATGCAACAAAGTGAAAAGCTCGGCCCCGGGAAAAAGGCGCAGGATGGATTCCAGTACTACCTCGCCGCCACGCATGCCGGTAAGCCAGTCGTGGATGACGGCTACTTTCCGGTAATCTTTGAGGATTCTGTTTCTTTCCGAATCTTTCACGCTGCTTCATGCTGCGACCGCCTGATTGGGGGTCAACCATTCGAATTTGTGTTTTCATTGTTGGCGCATCTGTTAAACAGGGACCATGCCGCAATATATAGAACTCAACACCGCAGATCAGAAAAAACTCAAAGCAATGTACGTTCCGGCGGATAAGCCCGAGGCTTTTCTGGTCTGGATTCCCGGTTTTGCCGAGCACAAAGACCGTTATACTCATTTTGGGGGCTGGATGGCCGAACAGAAGGTTTCCTTCGTCGCTCTGGATCTTCGAGGCCACGGAGATTCGGATGGAAAGCGCGGATTCGTGAAGAAGTTCGAAGACTACTTTCTGGACGTGGACGCACTTTTGCACTGGACCCGTGATGTGGCCGGGGATCTGCCCTTTTTTCTGGGTAGCCATTCCATGGGCGGCCTGGTGGCGGCCCGATACCTGGAAAGAGGACAGCTCAGCCGACCTGTCCATGCTGCCGTAATGACCAGCCCATTTCTGGGCCTGGGAGTGCCAGTGCCGGGCTGGAAAAAGCTTCTGGCAAAAACCATTTCCGGAATCATTCCAGCGGCGGCCGTTCCTGCCGGTCTGGACCCGGCCTTGCTTTCCCACGACGAAAACATTGTAGACGCCTATAAGAACGATCCACTGGTCTTCACCAAAGCTACTGCGCGATGGTTTATGGAGGTGGTGAAGCATCAGGCCGACGTCATCTCCGATGCCTCAAAAATCAAATTACCTATATTTGTAGGGCAGGGCGGCGCCGATCAGATTGTGGATGTGCAGTCTACCCGGGATTTCCAGGCTGCTCTTGGCTCCT
>JAGRNE010000358.1 GCA_020440915.1 Leptospiraceae bacterium
TTTTCGGGGATCCACAGGTTTGCCGTTTCGAATCACTTCGAAATGAAGGTGCGGACCCGTGCTCATGCCAGTATTTCCGGATACTCCGATCTTCTGGCCACCGTTCACCGATTGGCCCACCCGAACGTTGATCTGGCTCAGGTGTGCATAGAGCGTCTTCAGGCCGTTATCATGCTTGATAATGATAGCCCGACCGTAGGAGCCCATCCAGCCGGCATAGGTAACCACGCCTTTTCGAGCGGACCGAATCCATGTGTAGCGCGCCGCGATGTCCAGGCCGCCATGGAACTGCCGGTAATGATAGAGCGGATGCACTCTCCAGCCGTAACCGCTGGTAAGCCTTCCCCATACAGGACGAACCCAGGTAGGCGGCGGTTCCGGCACTTTGGCGTTGGGAAGGAAGATCGTATCCCCGGGCTGAAGTAGATCCAGACTCGCAACGTCCGGATTGTCGCTACGAATATCGTCCAGCTTAACGCTGTAGTATTCCGCCACTTTGGCAATTCGGTCGTTTTTCTTGATTTTGTATGTAATTCCGGGTCGGTTCGGGATGGTCAATTCCTGCCCGGGACGCAGCACGGAATGCACTCCAATTGTGTTGGAGCGCGCAATGAGCTTCATGGGCACTTTGAACTTGGAGGAGATCTGACTCAGTGTATCTCCATTCCGAACTGTATATTTGATAACTTTGCCGTCTTTCTCTGCAGGCTGATCTTCGGTGAGCAGCTTCTCTTTAAGTGCATCCGACTTCTTTTCCAGCTCTATGGGGGACAACTTCCCTTCCATCTTCTTGAGTTCTTCTACCTCGCTCATGTCGCCA
Organism: Leptospiraceae bacterium; assembly: GCA_020440915.1. Taxonomy (GTDB): domain Bacteria; phylum Spirochaetota; class Leptospiria; order Leptospirales; family Leptonemataceae; genus UBA3465. Next base: position 821 of record JAGRNE010000358.1, read on the forward strand.
TGAGTGGTTGTGGCTGTCCCGGAATTGGATAGAAGGCTGAAAACGCCAAAGAAAAGCACCGAAAGGGCCAGAATGCCCAGCGCCTGGTTGCGGATCTTACCTAGAGCCAGATCTACACGACCAATGATTGGTCTGGTTTTCCCTGGAAATGAATAAAGAAAGCTTCCACCGCCCAGATGAATCAGGGAAAAACGGCCCTGCAGTTCGAATCTATGCCTGCTATGCCTGTTTTTGAAGCGGCGATGGTGCATGCTATGGTAAACTTCGGTTCAATAAAAGGTTCTGGGTACTATTTTTCCGAACTCTTAATGGAACCGTAGGACTCCTCAACAATCTTCTTAACGTCTTTTTTCTGGCCGCCAGTGATGTTTACTCTTCCCTGAGCCACAGTGCCCGGGGCAATGTGCAGGATAGGAGAATCGATATCGCCCATCAGTTTTCCGGATTTCTCCAGACGGACTTCCTCTTCCGCTTTGATGTTGCCGATCATGGTGCCTGCCAGAGTCACATTCCTGGCATTTATGTTGGTCTTAATCTTGCCGGTTTCTCCTACGAGTAGTTCATCCTCCGTCTTGATCTCTCCCTCGAATTTACCGTCGATGCGGAGTGAGCCGGAAATATAGAATTTCCCTTCGAAAATGGAGCCGGGACCAATAACACTATTCAACTGATCATTTCTGGTGGCCATACAGGCTCAGAGTCCCGAGGGCGGCCAATTTCCGCAATCAGATTTCCTTTTCAGGGCCATTTTGTCCCATATTAATTCCAATTGGGATGAACCAGGGAGGATTTTTTTCGTCCCCTTCTATCCTGTACTCCTTTTTCAACCGACGATACAGACCGGTGCCGAGGCCAATGCCAATGATTCTAGGATCCGTCTTCCGACACCGGCACAGGCCCGGCCGAATGGAGGACCACTCTAAGGTAATACCAGAGTGCAAAAAAATCGTAGAGACCGTGCACCAGAATGGCCACCAGAAGATTCTCCGACCAGACCATGGAAGCGGAAAGAAGGAGGCCCATAGCCCCTGCCAGAAGGGCGTAGGTAGGCGTAATCCAGTGCACCAGCCCAAACGCTACTGCGGTGATCGCCAGGGCTGCGGGCAATCCGAACCAGTCCAGCATCCACAGATGAAAGAAACCCCGGAACAGCAATTCCTCCCCTACTCCGGCCAGCAAAGATAGCCAGAATAGATCGCTTAGAGGAAGGCCTCGAAACAGAGGCAGAATCACCAAATCCAATTTCTGCCGGAGCTCCTTAAAGGAAGCCAGGGGCAGGCGAGCCACCAGAAAGAAAGCCCCAAACATGGGCACAATGGCAACCATACCCAGAAGATCCGGCCAGCGATCCGGTTCCACATGGATCATGGACAACGGATTCAGTCCAAACAGCATGCCCAGGACAATGGCCAGAAGGCCCATACCGCCTTCCACAAATACCGCCATTCGCAGCATTCTTCCCTGGTCCAGCGGCTGCATCGAAGGTTGATTTTCATTCATAATGGTTCCATGGGAGCGAATCGTTCGCAGATTTTTTTTTTTTTTTAGCAGGACAACGAGCGCGGCAGAGAACTTACCGGAATCGCTGTTGGTCCACCGTAGACATGACGAAATGAACCGAATTCCTACCTGGCGCGAAGATGTCTGTGCCCGGAACCCGTGCGCCTGTAGATCATCTACCACTGGGCAGGCAATTCCGGACGGCGCAAGATCCCATCTTGAAGGGTGCGGTTGACCAGGATGATGTTCTTGCGTGCTCGGGAGG
>JAGRNE010000359.1 GCA_020440915.1 Leptospiraceae bacterium
AAATCCGCACAGGTTCCAGTTTTCCTTTTACCCTTACCAGGTCAAGCTCCCTTGCGTACACACGGTCTTTGACGCGTTCGTAGGTAAACTCGGAAATACAGGTTCGCACGCCGTAGGTTTTGGTAATTCCTTCCAGTCGAGAGCCCAGGTTTACTGTGTCCCCCATAAGAGTATAATCCATACGGCGGCTGGAGCCCATATTTCCTACAACGGCGGGACCAGTATTTATACCAATTCCGATGTCCAGCACAGGGATGTTTCGGTCCGACCACATCTCCTGGAGCTTCATCAAAGCCTGCACCTGCGCCATGGCAGCCACGCAGGCATAATAGGCATGATCGTCGTTGCGGGCCGGCGCGCCCCAGAAGGCCATAATGGCATCACCCATGTATTTGTCGATGGTGCCCCTGTAATCGATGATCAGCTCCGTCATCTCGGACAGGTATTCGTTCAGCAGTTGAACAAGCTCTTCTGGTCCCAGCTTTTCGGAGATGGTGGTAAAGCCCCGGACGTCGGAGAAGAATACGGTGAGCTCCTTTTTGGAGCCGCCCAGTGTAATGGAATCCGGATTTGCCAGAAGCTCCTCCACCACATCCTGGGAAACGAACTTGGAGAAAGTGTTTCGGATGAACTTCACATTCTCCTCTTCGGAAAGGGCACGGAAGCCAATGAAAGCTACGAGCACCGTGAATATCTGGAAGATGGCCGTAGGAAAAACATGGATTATCGAATGCTCTCCAAAGGTGAAGATCAGCGTTGTGAGCACGTAGGTCGCCACCAGAATTACGGCCAGAGCGAAGCTGGCCCAGGTGGGCACTCGGGGCTGATAGAAGCCCATCAGAAGACCTATAAGCACCAGGATGATCAGGTCCACAGCTTCCGGCACCCGGGTGGCAAAATCCTGATTCAGAATTGTGTTCAAAGCATGAGCATGGTGTTCAATACCCGCCATATCGCCGTAAGGAGAAAGGTGAACGTCCTTGGCGGTGCCCACACCTGTGGCGTAGTACATGGCAATCAGAAGGATCTTCTTATTGAAGTTATCTACGAAGTTATTCTGCTGATCGTACTGATCCAGGAATTCCAGAAGTCCGTAGCTGGGAAAGCAATAGCGCCCTCCCCGGAAGTTAATCAACATCTGCCCGCTGCGGTCGATGGGAATGGTAACCGTCCTTTCCTCGTTGGGTTTGGCCATGATGGGAATGGGTTGCAGCGTTTCCCGGTCAAAGAGCACCGAGTTGCCTTCTTTAACATTGTGAATCTTGATATACCCTGCCAGAAAATCTACCGAGATATCTTTGCGCATATCTACGCCGTAGTAGTTTGCGGCGGCCACAAGATCGACACCGGGATAGGTTTCCAGTCGCTTTGTATAGGGATTGTTGTAAACGGCCACCAGGGGCATCTGATAGTTGATGCCCGATGTATGTTTGAGGATGTTCGCATAGCCGGCCCCATCCAGTTCGCGCAGCAATTTGGGATAAGGTGGATGCATGAGTCTGCCCCACTCCAGAGCGTACTCCGCATTCTTGACGTCTTCAATGCGATAGCGACTCTGGATCAGATCATGTCTTTCCTGGATATCCGGAATCTTATCGATTGTCTCCGCCGAAACCTCCAACGGAAAGTCGGAAAGGACTGTGATGTTTGACTGCGCCACCGCTTCCGCCAGAGCGTCGGACTGAGGAATCATTCGAGTGCCGCCCAGAGGATCGCACTTGAATTTGGTGCCGCATTCTTCTCCGCCGAACACTCCCTTTTCATCGATGAAGCTAATGTCAAAAAGCAAAATGGCTTCTTCGGTTCGATCCACCACCGATATGAGGGTGGCATAGACTTCCCAGTTCAGTGGCCATTTTCCCTTTAGTTTTTCAATGGTGGTGTTGTTAATCCCGAGTATAACAATGTCCTGGCGAATTCCGTCCGGCGGTGGAGTTTTCTCCTGGTAACCCTGGTCCTGGCCCAGTTCTGCATCTGCGGCGCTTTGCTCTTCCAGGGACTCTGGTTTTTCGCAGTACCGTCTACCGGTGCGTCCATGAATCTGAGTATTGGGATCGCGCATTACAGCATAGCGCTGTCCAATGGCCCAGTCCTCCAGTTCCTGCATGAAGGGCACTCGGTGGAGTAGAAAAGTAAAAAGTAGAGAGAGCAGAAATCCAAGAAGCACGGAACCGGACTTCAGGGTATCCCATTTCATGTGTTTTACATCGTTGAACAGCATGATACCCGCTGCTGCAATCATGGTAAAGGCCATGTAGATAGAAAAAACCTGTAGCGAAGGCGTGAAGCTCTGGTCGCCGGGAACGATGTGATCCACTGTCTGAAAAAGAGAGTCTGCCCGGGCTGTGTAGGCCAGGAAATAGAGGGTTGAGCCCACAGCCAGAACGCCAAGCCAGACATAGATAGTCCAGTGATGCTCCTCGGAAAACGCTGTAATTCGGTCGTAGAAAAAAAGCAGCAGGCCAAGGATCACAAGACCCGGAACCAGAGTGAGCCACAACTCCCGAAACAGGTTCAGGAACATGACCATGGAGTTCCAGTCGAACAGAAGAGCAGATCCCAGGGCCAGGGGGAGAATGATAAA
>JAGRNE010000035.1 GCA_020440915.1 Leptospiraceae bacterium
AAACTTCCTATCCGGCTCCACTCCGGATGGACAGAGTTTATCGATATAGGTCTGAATGGCCGAGTCCGGCATGGGCAGACACATCTCATCTTTGAGCGGGGCGTCGAAAACAACGCTTACGTAGAAAGCTCCGTCCGGTGGATTTACAATGACGCCGGGGCAATCTGAAAAGATCTTTCCGATCATCTGACTGCGCTTCTCGAAGAATTTATTTCGCTCCTTTTGCCAGTTCGCATATTCCGGGTTGCTCATTACTTCCGGGATCACCGCCTGAGGAAGTGTGGTGGAGGATACTTCGAGCATCTTCGCATTTAGAATGCTCTGGATGTAGAGCTCGAACATCGGATCCTTATGGTGATTATAGACCTCCATCCATCCGCAGCGGCCGCCGGGCCAGGGGAACTCCTTGGAGATGCCTTTCAGAGCGATGGCAGGAACACTGCCTACGACCTCGCTTATGGGAGTGCATTCCTTCCCATTGTATACCATGTTGATATAGATTTCATCCGCCACGAGAAAGAGTTTGTATTCCCTGGCAATGGCCACCATCTCTTCAATGATTTCCCTTGGGAAGACGGCTCCCGTAGGGTTGTCCGGATTGATGATCATGATTCCGGCTATACTTTCGTTGTACTTTACCTTGTTTCGGAGCTCTTCCAGATCCGGCATCCATCCGTTGGCAGGATCCAGTCTGTAGGTAATGGGCGGGTATCCAGAATGGGCCGCCTCTGCAGAAGAGTGTGTGGGATAAGCCGGCGAAGGTCCAATAACCCTGGCTTCCCGGCGGAGAAAGCCATAGACTTTGCTTACTGCGTCGCCCAGTCCGTTGAAGAACAGGATATCATTGGCATCGATCTTTACGCTTCCCTGCGAATTACGGCGCCGGGCCAGAAATTCCCTGGTTTCCAGCAAACCTTTGGTGGGGCTGTAACCATAGGTGGCATCGATCATGGCATGTTTGGCCACAATCTCTTTCATCCAGGCCGGAAGCGTTTCGCCTTTTTGAATGGGGTCTCCAATATTCTCCCACTGGATGGCTTTGCCGCTCATCCGGCTGATTTCATGGGCCACATCTACTATCTTTCGAATCTCGTAGTTTAGCTCGGTTGCGCCGATGTGGACGATATTGGTTCTCATGCTAATTCAGTCGAAATCCGGCTCCAAAGTAGAGTCGGATCATATAAAGACTCCCCTTTTCCGGATTTATCAGCACTTCTGTGAAGTCAATCGGGTTTGTTCGAGGTTTCGTAACCGCCCAGTGACCGACGAAATACGCTTCGGTGTAGAGGTAATAGGAAGAGCTCATATTGTAGCGCAAACCCAGGGAAAGGGCGCCATGGTATTCCAGCAGCCAGGGATTGGACTCCACCTCTCCCAGAAAGCCGTAGCCAACCCCGGCAGACATCTGCACATAGGGATCCACGGATTCGCCGGGGTAAAAATGATAGGCCAGCGTTGCATCCAGGGCATAGGACGTGGCCAGAAGAAACCAGCTTCGCGTGCCTTCGGTGGTAGGATAAAAGCCCGAAATCGGAACAAATCTGTCCAGTTGCAGAAAGGTTGTGGGCACTTCCGCTTTGCCCCAGACGTTCAGATATCGAAAGGAAATGCCCCAGCTCCAGTGATTGATCTCTGCGGACTGATAGTTCAATGCTACATTGTCCGAGCGCAACTCAAAGGAAGGCACGGGATAGACTGGTCCCACCTGCTGAATGATGGGCGTGTAGGTGGGCTCATAGAGAACGCCTGTATTTATGAAACCAGCAAGCAATTCCAGGTCGTTGCCGGCTCCATCCAGGATGCTTCCGGCGCCCCACAATGCAGGACCGTAGGCAATGGACAGTGAACTACTGCTGGCGGGATTCTGTTCGTTGCTTTCTGCCCGTAAAGCAACGAAAGGCGAAAGTCCAAGGAGCAGGACAAAGGTAATTAAACGGATGCCGGTGGATGAATAGGATGTTGCGATCCTTTCGCTGCTGGTAGGAGCCTGAGAGCGTTCTGCACCGGGGCGTTCTGTGGAAGAAAATAGCAGGGGGGACGAATGCCCCCCTGTTTGTCTGTCAGGATAGGATATCCTCTTGAGCCGGGCCTCCTTTTCTCTGACGCCGGTTCCCCGGATAAGGGAAGGATCGGCATCGGAAGCATTCCTGGCACGGCTGGAGATTCTATCCCTGGAGACTATCAATCACAATTCCTTTATCGACTTTTACGGTTCCCACTTTATGGCAGCGTGGCAAAAATATTCTGCGGTCCGAATTAATATTCCCGAGTTTCAATACCAGAAACGGGAGGGCTGTACTCAGTGAAGTCCTCCGTACCTATGGTCCGAATCTGCCCGGGGCGCAACTTGTTTTTATATTCCATGGCCGGAATTCCATGAATCAGAAATCCGGGATAATAGTATTCATAACCCATCTGGCGGGCCAGATCAATCTCAAGAAGCATAGAGTAATGACCTGGCGAATCGGCGCTGTAATCCGGATCAAAGTAGAAATACACGGAGCTCCAGACGTCCATAATGAGATCGCATATCCCTACGCCCATCAGCCTATCTCCGTCATAGAGCTGAATCTCTCTGGTTCGATCGCCCAGAAAACTTCTGACAAAAAACTCCATGTACGAAAAGTCATCCAACATCAGAGCCTGCTCTGGATCGCCGTGCTGCCCGGCCAGGTACTTTCGATACAGATCCATCTTTTCGGAAGTTAGAGAAGGCCGGACAAGGCGATGCTGGAACCGCTTTTGACCGTTGCGAAAGATCCGTCGCTGGCTCTTGCGCATCTCGAAGCGGTCAATGGCTACGCGATAAACCTGACATTCCCGACATCCAGGACAATCCGGTCTGTACAGATGTTCTCCGCTTCTTCGGTACCCCTCGTCCAGAAGCTGCCGATAGAGTTGGCCCACATTGTCCCCGCGCAGAAACAGCAAGGAGGCCGGCCGGTCCTTGAAGTAAGGACAGATGGGTTCATGCCTGGCCAGAAACCAGCGGCGTTCTATGTCTGTTAGCGAAATAGAGTTCATAGAGGTACGCTCGAACCGATACATCCTGTATCGGTTCTCCCGTGGGTCTTTTTACGCTCCTTCGGAGCTAGCGGGCGTCCTGCCCGCGGCAAAACGCTATGCGTTTTGCCCGGACACGAAGTCCGGCCGGTGCAACGCACCGGAACTAAAACGCGGGAGGCGAGTTGCAGGAGGCAACTCGACGAGCGCATCTCTATTGAGGTACGCTCGAAACGATACGTCCTGTATCGTTTCTCCCGTGATGTTCTTGCGGGACTACGTCCCTGGTGACCCTCCTGGTCACCCAGAGTGCTCCGCACTCTGGAGGTACGCTCGACAAAAACCGGAAAACTGACTTTGCAGTTCTTCATTCAACTGCCGCCTTTTAGTTGCCCTTCCTGTAGCCTCGCTCCCGTGGGTCTTTTTGCGCTCATTCGGAGCCAGCGGGCTCGTCGGCTCCCGCCATCCGTAGCTCCGCCGACATTGGAACATCCGTGTTCGGCATCCTGCCCGCGGCAAAACGCTTCGCGTTTTGCCCGGACACGAGGTCCGGCCGGTGCAACGCACCGGAACAACTCCGGACATCAAACTTCCACAATTCCAGAGCAGTGTCAGTTCTTTATCCTTGTGACTTCGTACAACTGCAAATAGAATCGACCAGCCTGCTATAGATTCCAGAAAAAGCAACCGAGACCTTGCCGCCGAGTGGATTCTGGCAGGCCGCTTTCGGCTCAACAATATGCGGCCGCGTCCGGGACTTGTTTTCGCCGGCGATCTGCTCCTCGTGCCAACTTTCCGGATAGGAGCACCCGGGGCGCAACGCCCGGTAATACCTGGCCTTTCCTCCGATCAAATCTCACTTTACGGCGCAGGTGGGCGCAGGTTTTTCGTAAACCATGGGTAGAATCTATAATTTTTCTGCCGGACCGGCAACATTGCCGGTGGAAGTTCTGGAAAAGGCCAGGGATGAATTCCTGGATTTTCAGGGCAGCGGCATGTCCATTATCGAAATGTCTCATCGCGGCAAGATCTTTGATGCCGTTCATGAAAAATCATTTGAAACGCTGCGCAGGATTGCGAACATCCCCGAGCGCTTCGACATCAACTACATGGGAGGCGGCGCGTCTACGCAGTTCGCTCTCATACCTATGAACCTGTCCGGCAAAGGACGAAAGGCCGGCTACATCAATACAGGTAGCTGGTCCAAGAAGGCTATCGAACAGGCCAAAATTCTGGGCATCGATGTACAGGAAGTGGCTTCCTCTAAAGAATCCAACTTCAACCATATTCCGGATCCTATTAACGTTCCTGCAGGCCTGGATTTTGTGCATGCGACGTCCAACAATACCATTTTTGGAACGCAGTTCAAAAGTTTTCCAGACCCGGCCGGAAGCGTACTTGCCATCGACATGAGTTCGGACTTCCTGAGCAAACCCATCAACTGGGATGGAGTGGGCATTGCCTATGCAGGATTGCAGAAGAATGCCGGGCCGTCTGGCATGGCTGTGGCTATTGTGGACCGCGAACTCTACAAACGGGAGAAAGAAGACACTCCTACAATGTTTCGCTACAGTACCTACGGAGAGAACAAGTCCCTGTACAACACTCCTCCTACATTTCAGATCTACATGCTGGGCCTGATTCTGGAATGGATCGAAGGCAAAGGCGGACTGGAAGGTATTGCGAAGCACAATGAAGCCAAAGCTGCATTGATCTACGATGTCATCGATGCGTCCGGTGACTTCTACGTTGGTCATTCCACAAAGGAAAGTCGATCTCTGATGAATGTGACGTTCAACTGCAAGAGCGATGAGCTGAATGCAAAACTCCTGGAAGAATCCAAAAAGCAGGGCATGGATGGACTCAAAGGGCACCGCTCTGTTGGCGGACTGCGCGCATCCATTTACAATGCCATGAGTCAGGAAGGCTGTAAGGCTCTGGCTGATTTCATGAAGGATTTTGCTCAGAGGAACGGATAATGTGGCTTCGCCTGGGCGATGGAGAGTTAATCAATCTGGCTTTTGCCAGAACCATTCGCAAAGGCGATGATGCAACCATCGTCATTGAGCTGAGTGGGGAGGACGGAAAGAAAGTCCTCCCCTTTCCTACAGAACCTCATCGCGACCAGACCTTTGAAAAGCTGGTAGAAAACCTGTCCAGGTTACGCCTGGCTCTGAAGTAGAAGCGCCTTCTTATCCCGCAATACCGTTCTGCTGCGCACGGCCTACCTGCACTGTAATTCTGGAAAGAACCAGAGCAATACCCACCTGAATCGGCATAACAAGGAATCCCGATACCGCCGGGACCTGAAAGAAGGAATGCAGATATTCAGGTCCCAGTACCGCCAATAGAATGTGAAAACCAAAACCCAGCACAGAAAGAAACAACTGGCATAGAACCAGGACCCAGAACAGCCCGATCAAAGGCGAAACGTCCATAGTGCGCCAGCCTCCATCGTGCTCGGCAGAGGATTGCCGGGCACTTTGCCAGGTCCACTGGCTTCCCTGCCAGAGTTGACGCAGCACAATGTAGGGTTTCCAGGCATTCATGACAGGAACAAAGAACCAGCCAACGGCCATACCCGGCGAATTATCCAGAGAAATGCCCGAATGCAGCAAGTTTGCATAGCTGCGAAAGATCCAGATCATAGTAAGGATCAGGCAGACCAGATACAGAAGAAAATGAAGCAATCCCAGGATAGCGCTCAATTCCACCAGCCAGTAACTGCTGCGATCTGCAAATGCGCCAGGATCGCCCGGAATGGCCAAAGTCAGGTGCACAACAAAAAGGATGAACATCAAAGAAATCCATCCATACAATGCCATTCGCAACGGTCTCCCTACGCTTTCCGGATCTCGATAGGCGCCTCCCAGATCCAGGGGTGTTCGCACCGCATAGGGGTTGCGCTGGCCATGACTTTCTTCAGGGGCCAAAACGATCTTTGCTCCCGGATGAGGGATCTATGGAGGGAAAACGCGAGGAACTCCCATCGGAGCCCGGATGCGCCTCTGAAGTCCTGGATGCATCGCTTCCCGAAGTTCCCTGGCCGGAAGCATCGCTACGGTCAAAGCTGTCCTGGCCAGAACCGTAGGGCGAAACGTTCGCAGAATCCTGAGATCCGGTCTGGAATTCTGGTCCATCCCTGGAATCAGATTTACGATCCACGCTTTCCAGTCTCTCTTCCTGCAGTTTAGTGATCTCCTGGATCACTCTATTGTAGACCACCGGAAGTATAATGCCCAGCGGAGCAACGGCGATGTTTGCATAGGTAAGCACCAGAAATTCATCCAGCGTCTGGGCGCGATCGGAGAACTTGGAAACGATCTGATCCAGAATGGAAGTTACGATCCACAGAAACCACCATAGTCCCAAAAATCCCGGTACCGGCGCCGATTTCCAGGCTGAAGGTTCCTTGCTGGCCTGATACAGCTGCTTCATGCCTTCATAGGGTTTCCACAAAAGCGCGATGGGCACAAAAAACCAGCCAATGGCCCAGCCTGGAGTGATCCTCAGCTGTCTGGCGCCAAAGAAAGGCAGATTACTGTGAGCGCGATGAATCCATACAATAGAACCGATGATGCTGGCAAGATAGGTCAAAGCGATGAGCAAACCTGCTACCGCCACCAGAATGTCCGGGGCGTTCAGTTCTGCATCCATGTAGTTGAACGATCCTGCCTGTCCGGAAGAAATCTGATACAGTGTCACAAGAAGCAGAACCTGAGTAATTATCCAGAGAACTCCGGCGCCTGCATTTGATTTCAGAATAATGTTCATAAATCGGGCCGGGCCTTCCAGGGGACGATAACCGGCAGGCGGCGTTGGCTTCGTATCCAGCGGAACGTTTACCTGATATGGATTATCTGTATTCATTTACTTCCTCTATTTGAGAGTTCATCCACGGCAGATGTCATGGCAGATGTCCCGAGGATGATACAGAAATGCAGACCATTGAGTCCAGCAGGATTTCGCAATCAAAGCATGAACGATCGCTGAGAAGAATCCGCTTACATGGCAATGCCGGTTTGCGGTCTTATTTCTGGTTGAAGTATCTCTGCAGCAAAGAGAACAACCCGGTAACGGATGTTGGCAGCGGACCGTGGTAATGTTGGGGCGCTATGAGCAATGGCCCCCGCGAAGGCTCGTTAAGCCGACCGTGACTTCCTTTCACAAGTTCTGGCCTCAGTGGGATAACATCCATAAGCATTCGAAAGCCCAGAGTCTTCTTAAGCAACTTCCAGCCTACGCGAAGGGGAATCAGCGTTAGATCCGGGTCCAAAAAAAGCTCCACAGGATCGTAGCCAGGTTTCCTGTGTATATCCACTGTACGGGCAAAATCCGGCGCCATGTCATCGTCCAGCCAGTAATAGTAGTTGAGCCAGCAATCGGCATCGGCCACCGCCACCAGGTCGCCGGCCCTGAAGGTTGCCTTCGATGTTTCGCTTTTCCCGGTTCGGTGGGTACGGTCGCGGGGCCGCTGGCCCATCTTTGCGAAATCCGCTCCTTCCAGGACGCTTTCGATTCCATCCAGACCCTGCAGACAGGACTTAACTTCCGAAAAGATGGACGGACATTTTACATAGACATGGGCAATCTGATGATCGGCTACGGCGAAGGCGGCGCTGGCTCCTGTATCCAGCAGCTCGGTGCCCAGGGATTCCCGAACCTTTAGCCATCCCCTCTTTCGCAGTTCCCGGTTAATGGAAACACTACGACGTACCGGCTCAATACCATATTCAGATACTACCATTGTATCGCATCCCTGCCTGGCCAGTTCCTCCACAAGTTCGCCTACGACGGCATCGATTTGCTGCAGGTCTTCGGCTACAGTCGGATGATGGGGTCCCAGTTTTTGCATGTTGTAATCCAGATGTGGCAGATACACAAGCTGTAGATTGGGACGATGTATGCGAAACTCTTCCACCGAGCATCTGGCGATCCAGCGACTGGCTTCTATGCCGGCCCGAGGCCCCCAGAAGGTAAAAAAAGGGAACTTACCTATTCTGGATTCAATCTGCGCATGGAAGGAAGGAGAAGAGTATACCTTGAATTCTTTGCGGCCATCCGCTCCATAATGAGGCTTGGGAGTTATGGAAAAGTCCACGGCAGTATTCATGTTGTACCACCAGAATAGATTGGACGTTTGGAATCCCGGATGTTTTCGCTTCAGGTTCTCCCATATCTTTTCGCCGTGTACCAGAGCATTGGACTGCTTCCAGAAAGCGATTTCATCCAGATCTCGAAAATACCATCCGTTTCCTACAATTCCATGATCCGCTGGCGCCAAACCGGTAAGCATGGAGCTCTGCACTGTAGTGGTTACCGCCGGAAAGACTCCCGCAAGCGGTTTGCAGGTTCTGCTTTCGCACAACGCCTTCAGAGCGGGTGTATGCTCTCCTATCAGTTGAGGAGTTAATCCCACTACGTTGATCACAGCCAGATGCCGCCCGGACTCCAGATTTGCCGCCCGGGTCCCCGGCTCGGGCACACTCTGCCCGTTCGGTCTTTGTTTTGCTCTGGTTCTCTTCGTCGCTGCCTGCATTCTGGTTTTCTTCATAATTAGTCCGCCGATTTCGTCCCTGTTCCATCCGCTGCCGTGCTCAAGGACGAATTCTTCTCCGGGCCCGTCTGGTCGCTATCCTGTAGCATTTGTCTTTCCTGCAGCGATTGTTCCAGCCATGCCACCTCCTGGACAATTGCCTGAGGAAGATCCCCGTATCTGCTTCGCACCGATTCCGGAAGCACCTCCCAGGTATAGGTCTCCACTTCCAGCACAGGCTTGCTTTTTGCGCTGGCCGGACAGGGCGTAGCGTCTGCAAGAAAACTGAGCGCCTCTTCGATGCCTCTGCGAGTGGTGTATAGGCCGGCCTCATCCTTATGCGGTGCATCGGTTTCGCCCGAAGAATCCAGTCGATCCAGATGCACCGGTACATGGAAATGAACTCTCCACTCTTCGCCTCGTCGTGCCCCATCTGCCAGAGCCTGATCCAGATCCAGAAAGAAACGAATGGCAGATCCGCTTTCGGCATCTTCCGGCGAATTGGCCGCTTGAATCGCCTCTCGCACCGAGGTCTGATGTAGGTACCTTTTTTCGCAAAATGGAGCCAGTCTTGCTTCCAGGTCGGCCAGCCGATGCGGGCTTTCTTCTGGATCATCTGCTTTCGTTGGCGCCGGCCACAACACGCGAAGTGCGCTGGAAATCTGGTATTTGAAGATTGGTATTTTTGCTTCGCGAAGAAGCAAAAGCGATTCGGAGATGTCTTCGAACATCACTGCCTGGTGGCAGACATCGTAACATAGACCCAGGTGCAGTAGACTCCCGTCCCCGGAATCTCCGGTATCGATTCTGTGGAGCCCGCCGGCCCGCAAATCCTGCCACAGGGAAAGCACGTCCGCAGTCTTTTCCAGGGCGCAGCCAGGCTCCATTTCCAGGCCCAGAGAAAGACCAATACCGCTATTTGCAGACATGCGAGCGTAGTGACGCTCCGCTTCTATCAGGTTTCGGATAGCTTTGCTATGCCTGGAAGGATTCCAGTGGTAGCGAAAACCCAGAGGTACCGTGGAAACCGAACACTGGCGGAAGCCAGAAGGAGCGTTGCCGAGCAGTTCGGTGGCCAGATCCGCCAGTCCCAGAGTATATGCGAGCCTTTCCGGAGAGTCCCAGGCCGGCTCATAGACTTCTTCTTTGATGCGATCCCGATGAAAAGAACCGTAAGGAAAGCCGTTAATTGAAGTAGGCCACAAACGTTCGCTCTGCAAACATTCTTTGAATCTCTGTCGAAGACCCTGGTCCTCCAAATCCTGGAGCGCCCGGGCCCCGATCCAGATTCCCACGGCCATTTCCGTAAGTCCTCTGCGCCGCTTCACCTCGGAGACGTAGCGCTCGAGGTTCTGAAGAATCTCATCAGCAGTCTGACCTGGATGTACGTTTGTGCAATAGGTCAGATCTTCGCGGCGAAAAGCCATTGAGTGGGACATTGCTTGACTTCCTCAGGGTTCAACCAGGGGTTCCTGACCGCGAAGCGCCGAATTATCCATCCATAGTCTGGTCTGATCCACCCTTGGCCGCGCTACCTCTTCTACAGAGATTTTGCCGCTCAAAGCGTAGAACTGGATCGGATTTAGAAAGAGCACTTTTTCTATTTCCTGCTCGGAGAATCCTGCCTCTTTCATTGCCTGACCTGTCCTGGGTACTTTTAGAGGATCGCTCACTCCCCAATCCGCCGCCGAATTCACTACCATCTTTTCTGTGCCATACTTCTGCAGCAAACTGACCATACGATCTTCGCTCATTTTCGTTTTTGGATAGATGGAATGACCTCGCCAGCAATCGTTTTCCAGCACCAGAGGAAGAGCTTGCTCATTCAAATGATCGATGAGCACCATATTCTCCTGGATACCCGTTTCTTTGACGATTTCTATGATTCTTTTGGTGCCTCCCAGCTTGTCGCGATGAGGAGTATGAATCAATGCAGGAAGCTCCATTTCCATGGCGAGCTCCAGTTGCTTTCGCAGGTACAGTTCTTCAATTTCTGTCCCATCGTCCAGACCGATCTCGCCAACGGCTACGACGCCATCCTTTTCGCAATATCGGGGCAGTAGATCCATAACGCCGGAGGCTACATCTGCATTGTTGGCCTCCTTGGGGTTCAAAGCCATGGTGCAATAATGCTGGATCCCGAACTGGCTGGCCCTGAATCGTTCCCAGCCGATCAAAGTATCGAAATAATCAACAAAGGTTCCGACATGGGTTCGCGGCTGCCCCTGCCAGAAAGCTGGTTCCACCACACCCACAATGCCGGCCCTGGCCATGGCCTCGTAGTCATCGGTGGTGCGGGAAACCATATGAATATGCGGATCAAAGTACTTCATGGTGAATGCGGACAATATAAGAAATTTCAGCTCAGTATCAAGCGAATGCTGCCCGGGACGTCCCGGCCCGCCGCTTTTCTCTCTTCCCGGAAATCCTCGCACATTCGAATCAGGCTTTCTGTGATCCTTTGCCTGAGTCCGTAGATGTGAGCAATATCCAGGTCCAGAAACAGAGATTTCAAAACAAGTTGATTGAACTCCGGTTCACTGAAGAAAAAGAAAGGATACGGATTCCACACCGCTATGGCAGAGAACAGATCCAGGCTATTGGTGCGACAACTGTCGACACAGAGCGATAGCAGGTCGCCGCCGGGATCCAGTAGAAGCAAACCCTTCATTATTGCGCAACGTTCCCTTTCATCGCCCTGGCGCAATGCCTGCTTTATCCATTCTTCCGGATGAGCCTGACCGTATTGAATGCGAAGCAGAATGCAAATCCGCGCAGCGTCGGATACATCCCAGCCCCGAACATCCCAGCCATCCCCTGGAGACTCTGTCTTAAAAGCCACGGATGGCGGCCAGAGGCAATGGAAGGGAAATTTTCCGGCCCCTACCTTTCGGCGGGCCGCCGCCATCCTTCTATCCAGAGTAGCGTATAGCTCAGGATCGCTCAGACATTCAAGCAGCCAATGCCTTCCCTTTTCTTCCAGATGAGGGATCAAGGCCTCCAACAGGAATTCGTAGACTTGTTCTGTATCGCTTTGCATTAAGGGACCAGTTAAAAAGCCACACAGCACCGGAAAAGTAAAGCAATGCCCCGGCCGCTTTTTCTACAACCTGGCGTCAAAGACTTCGAACCTACAATCAGGTCTGGCAACGGTCCCGGAAAGAGTGAAAGGCGGGCTATCCTTCATGCAAGTTCGACTCTTTGCATCGGGAGTGTCATTTCTGGCCAGAGTGTAGGCTCCAGACCAGCGAAACGTTCCAGGCTGTGGCGAAGGATCGCAGAGCAAATCATGTGACCTGGAATCGGCCGGCCAGAAGACGAGCCGGGATCAGAAGAACAAGCACCACCAGGGCAGCCAGAGAACCGGTGAGCGAATCGTAGGAAGCGGACAATACAATCAATGCATCCAGCGGAATAATACCGAGCACCAGTAACCTGATCGTTCCCTGGATAGCCGAACCTTCAAATCTCTGACTCAGACGAAACAGGCGATAGAGAAGAAAAGACAGGAGCAAACAAAGAAGGATCAGGCCATGCCATCCCGGCAATATGCCTCGAGTATGTAGCAGGACAGCAGAGGCAAGCGTCAAAACAAGACCTGCGGCGGCCAGATTAAGAGGCCATCGATGCCTGGCCCGGCTTTCTTCTTTGCTGAGAAGGGTAAGCGAAAAGACATAGAGAAGTACGGGCACAGGAATAAGAACTATGGATAACACGGAACGCAGATCCTCCATATTCCAGGCCACCAGCGCAACGGAAAGCCCCAGCAGCCAGTTCAGGTAACGGCAAATTCCCATGATCAAAGAGCCTGCAATTCCCTCTTTGATCATGGCATTATAGATCAGGATGAACAAAGCCAGGGCCAGCGAAATATAGAAAGAAGAATCCCCCTGAAACCAGGAAAAGACCATGCCACAAATCAAAAGATAAAATCCCAGGAATCGGGCCATCCCAACATTGATGATACCCCGTGGCAGCATTCGTTCTGGTCGTTCCCTGCAATCCACTTCATAGTCAAAGACATCGTTTAGTATCATGCCGCCATAGTAGAAGCATAACGTCGCCGCCAGTAAAAAATAGGGAAAGGGAAACCAGCGATCCATCCAGAAGCAAACCAGGAAGTACCCTGCGAAAATATTGGACAATGCAGTAAAACCATTGGCCAATCGCATAAGGGAAGCCCAGGCATGAAGACTGCGAATCATTGGCGCATCTCTCCATTTAAAGCCCCGGTAATTCTATCAAGAAGAGGGCTGTTTGCCTCCCTGGGATTCTGCCTTTCAACGGCTGGATCTGTCTTTTCAGAATCAGCACTGGAAAGCGATACAACGAATTCTCCGACGCTCTCATAGAGTTTAAGATCGTTACGAGCCGCCAGCATACGCTGCACATCTATGGAGTGAACCTCCACTCCCTGACCCGGTTCCTGAAGCAAAGTAATGCATAGTTGGCCGCCCAGATGTTCGCGGAATTCCTCCAGGGCAGCAGAAATGTCCAGGTCCTCCAGCCAGGGACAATACAGGGAGAATCCCAGTTCGCGCAGGAGCCGCAGAACTCGACCTGCCTTTTCCGCTGATATCATCCCCATCCGGGCAGAATACAGAGTATCCAGGGCCATGCCCATGGCCACCGCTTCGCCATGACGAATTTCATGCGAGGATAATTCCTCTATTTTATGGGCCGCCCAGTGACCGAAATCCAGGGGCCGCGCCGATCCGCTTTCGTAGGGATCGCCTCCCTTTGCGATTTGCTCCAGATGCAGTTCGGCGCAACGATGAATTAGGTGCTCCAGCGTCCATTCTTCGAATCGCGCAAGCTGACCTCGGTGGGCTTCCATCCAGCGAAAGAAAGCCCCATCTCGAATAAGCGCTACCTTTACCGCCTCGGCCATTCCGGATCGCAAATCCCGGTCGGAAAGGGTGCGGAGCATGTCCAGATCGTTGATTACCGCCGCGGGAGGAGCAAAGCTTCCTATGAAGTTTTTTCTGCCCTCAAAGTTGATCCCATTCTTCACGCCCACGGAAGCGTCGTTTTGAGCCAGCACAGTTGTGGGGATGCGAATGAGTCGAATACCTCTGTGCGCTGTGGCTGCCGCAAATCCCACAACGTCAATTAGCGCCCCGCCACCAACAGCCACCAAATAGCTATGGCGATCTATGCGATGCTCGGCCACAGCCCGGTAAATCTGCTGCAAATAGGAGGGATCATTCTTGGAATCCTCCCCGCCCGGCAAAACCAACGCTGGCCCCAGAAGGGAAAGCTGGTCTTTGTGGACATCGCAGTATCCTCTGATGTCATCCGGCAAGGAAGGCCGAGCCTGCACGAGGCTCTGATCCAGAACAAAGAACAGCCCGGAAGCATGACCATGGCCAGCGCCGCCCGGGCAATCTGCCAGCACAGGGTTTTTCGGATCAAAGACTTTTCGGGTAAACACCACTTCGTAGGACTGATGTAGAGTGAACTCGGGCTTTAGAGAAAATGAACCCAGGGCCGCCTTTTTTTGTTCGGGTCCGGACATTCTCCAGAATCCTGGCCAGGGGAATGATTGAAAGCAAAAACCGGGCTGCCTCTTTTGTAAGCAGAGCGCTGAATTCGCATGAGCGGAGCCTTAACAATGCTCGTAGCCGCATCCGGCCTTCTACGAACGAGTACCGCTTTGCGATTGGCGAACGAATCATCTTACTTCAAGTATCTTCCTGAGTACTGTCATAGAAAACCAGTCACAGAATCGTAAAAATTTCGCCTGCATTCATTTCGCATCTCAATTGTGCCGTCTTATTGTTCATGAGTGCATCCCGTTCGGAAGCGGGCAGAAAAAAAGAAATACGCTCCGAAGGTTTGCTGGATCGTTTCAGCATCACAACGCGCATACTTGCCGTGGTGGCCCTTCTATGCCTGCCCTACCCTTTTTTGTTGTCTTTACTGATTCTTGAGCAGAACCGCGCCATAGACTTTGGACAAAAGGAAATACTTGGTTCGGACTACCTGGCAAGAAGCACACCGCACATGCTGGATATTGCAAAGGCCATTATGGAAGGACGGCCCTCGCCTGCCATTCCGGAGGAATTAAGCAATTTTCACAGGCAATCAGGAAGCGAACTACAGGCGAACACTCAATTCCAGGAGCTCCAGAAAGAAGGTACGGATAGTCTTTCCCAATCGATGGCGCTGAACAAGCGGGTGGGAGATTATTCGAATCTCATACTCGACCCGGATCTGGACTCCTACTATCTAATGGACATTGTCCTTCTTCGCATTCCCTACCTGATTCAAATCACGGTGGATCTTCAAAAGGCCCGCAGTGCGGACGATCCAATAGCGGAAAGCACTGCGCTGTCGCTGTTTGATGCCACACTACAGCAGATCCAGGATTCCATGGAGACCAGCTTCGAAGAAAACTCGCGAACCAGCGAAATCCTGAAGCCAGGCTATGAGGCTTTCCTTGAGAAGGCGCGCAGCTACAGAAATCAGGAAAGCCCTTCCTCCGCGCGGAATGCAGAATGGAACCGGGATGTTCAGGCATTCTTCACTCCCACCAACCAGGAGCTACGCAGACTTCTGGAAGTCAGAATTAATGGATTTCGATGGGATCAATACATCAAACTGGGCGGCATTGCAGCAGTTCTGCTCATAGCCTTTCTGGCTCTATGGTCAGTGGTCCTTTCCATACTTCGACCGGTAAGGGCCATGGAACGCAGGATGCAGGATCTGGGATCCGGCGAAGGCGATCTGACTCTGCGATTGGAAGAAGGCACGGGAAATGAACTTGCTCGCTCCGCCGCTTACTTTAATCAGTTTGCCGAAAAACTACGGGCCTCCATCGCTAACATCTCAAGCGTTGCACGAGACCTGGATAACAACGGAAATCTTTCCATGGATTCCATCAACGTCATCAGCGAAGGGCTACAAAACCAGGCCGCTTCTCTGGAGCAGGTTTCCGCGGCCATGGAGGAAGTAAGCGCCTCCGCCGATCGGGTAAACGCATCCATGGATGAAGAAAAGCAAAAGCTACAGGAATTGCTTGGATCCATGCGAAAGCTGGCTGGCTTCAACGATCAGGTCCAGAATCACATCCGGCAGGGCACGGGACGAGCTCAATCTCTGGCCCGGGATGCCCAGTCAGGAACCGAAGAGATGCAAAATGCCAGCCGGGAAATGGAAGCTATCGTTCGAAACACTTCCGAAATGGCTACCATCGGCGCTGATATTCAGGAGATTGCCGAGCGCATCAACTTGCTGTCTCTGAATGCATCCATAGAGGCGGCCCGGGCCGGCGAATATGGTAGGGGCTTTGCGGTGGTTGCCTCGGAAGTATCCCGCCTGGCCGATCGCACCAATGAAAGTATTTCTAGAATTTCCCAGATGATGAAAGATAACGGGCAGCGAATTCAGAACAGTACTGAAGTCATCCAGACAGCTGTGCAGCGGGCCATGGGCCTGAGCGAAGGAGTGCTGGAGCTCAAGGCAGCCCTGGTAAGCATTGCCGAAGAGCTTCCATCCCAGGAAAGGGTACAACTGGAAGCGAAAGCCAATCTAAATATGCTGGAAGAGCAGGCTCAGCTGATTTTCTCAATTGTGCGAGAGCAGAAGCAGGCTATTCAGGAAGCCAGCAACTCCATTACAGAGATCAACAATACAGCCCAGAACCATGCAGAGGCATCCAGAAGCCTTACCGGACTTTCGGAAGAAGCGGTCAGCCTGGCCGGAAATCTAAAAGAGCAAACCTCCTGGTTTAAGACTGGAACGGCATAGATGGTCACTGACTGAGTCGATCCTGCCGATTCTGACTTAATCAGTACAGATAGTGCCGGCCTATGAGGGTCGATAACGGTCAATGACGATCGAGGACGATCGACTCAGGGGCAACAGAATGGTTGCAAATTTCGCCCCTGTTTAAGGAGGGAGCGGAAAGGTACGGTCACTATTTCTGAACTCTGCCATCCGCTGAGACCAGGAAATGAAAGGAATTGGTTGCGAAAGGAAGAATCACCCCGGTCACTTCCTGACCTTCGTCCACTGAACTGTACAGGCTATGATCCAGGCTAATGCTTCGAGATTCGGGGGTCGGACTCACTTCCTCTACAATGCCTGCTTCATCGAATTTGGCGCAGCGAAGAGTCTGCACATCCATCCAGTAGGAAATCTCCGGCTCCATCATGCCGGTGGTTTTCTTTACCACCTGCTTCTTTTCGTACTTCTTGAGTATTTTGCCAGTGCAGAATTCTGCAGGCTGCCCTGGTTTTATTCCTGAGTTGCGAAGCATCATAAAGCCAATGAAGCCGCAGATAAATAGCAGGACCGCGCCGCCCAGTTTAACCTTTAGAGGAGCCCACACGAGCAACGCAATGCCCAGAATGGCCAGTGTTCCAATAATTCCATAGACCCACATCGGAGGACCAGAAGAGAAATTCTCCATAACAGGACTAACTTCCGATTTGTAGATTTCTCCCCAGTTCATGAGCAGATTCTATGCAAATCAGAATCCTCAGCAAGCGAAAATATACCTCTAAGAAATGCGGGCCGCCGGACTTAACGTACCCTGCTTGCCCTGGTTGCCCTGCTTACCCGCTGCGCCTCCTGACCTCCTGTCCTGCGAGCCAGGGGACACTGCCGATGCCAGGTTAGACTGAGGCAGGCGCCAGAGCCTTTTCCATATAATCCACTTTTTTGAAGCTCCAGCCCACCAGGCGGCCCCAGGGATAGGTATTGTAGGTCTTCGTAGTGCTATACCCCAGTTCTTCGTAGAGCTTCTTCGCACGCGGGTTGGTATCTACAACTTGCAATGTCAGACGGGCTTTGTTCAGCGCCATGCCTCGCTCCTCGGCCCGTCCCAGAAGCGCATGACCTACACCTTTTCCACGAGCATTGGGACTGACCGCAATCATCTCTATGTAGATTTCATCCGCTGCAATGGGATGCTCCATGGTTCCAAGTATCGGTAATGTCCATAGCGATCGAAACAAACCGACCTGTTTTACAAAGTCCCGCAGACCGGCCTGCACAAATACCTTCTCGCTGGTATTTAATCCAATCATTCCTAGAAGGTTTGAGCCTTCCACTGCCAGAAAGCAAGCTTCGCCGCGCAATGAATCCATGAGCAGAGCTTCAGCCCGGGATCGCTTGCCCATAGCCGGCACGATCTTTTCGCCCAGGGAGTCCAGAAATAGATCCACCGCCGGCTTACGAAAGCTGTCCGGTATTTCCGTAAGAATTTCCATGCCAATCCGCATTGCATTTCTCCGCCTTATAGATTCAGATTGCGGTTAGGCCAATTTCGCGTCCAGAGCAAGCGAAACCGTCAGTATAGTGAATCTAAAATTAGCAGCGCCTGCTTCGCCTAGTATGCCCAGACCGCATCCCGGCCTTCCTGCGGAGGGCGCCTCTGAAAAGGTTGGACTCTGGCGGCATAGATTTTTTCCGGCTGATCTTCCGACAACAAGGAAATCCTTTCTCGCGCCTGCACCTGTGGCAGCGCCGCTTTTGCTGCCGCATCGGGATGATTCACAAGACAGGAAACAGGATGGATTCCCGCTTCCTGCAAGAATGACCAGGTTAGATGGAGAAAGGAGTCCGCCTCATGTAAGCGGTATTCGGCCCTGAAAGAGAAACACCCGACCACTGGTACGGACGGTTGCATCCCCTCCCAGTCGCCAGATGCGAATTCTGGCATGGCGCGCCATTTCTTTGTCCTGGTGTTTTCCGTCTACATGGGCGGGGATCTCTTTGAACGAAGCCAGATCATTCTTGCGGGAAGGCGAACTAGTTGCGAGACCGGATTCGGCAACCAGATTAAATTGATCCAGTACTACCGT
Source organism: Leptospiraceae bacterium (assembly GCA_020440915.1). Lineage (GTDB taxonomy): Bacteria > Spirochaetota > Leptospiria > Leptospirales > Leptonemataceae > UBA3465. The sequence continues at coordinate 18,352 of JAGRNE010000035.1, forward strand.
TGCTTCTCGAAGGCTCAGACGCCACCTGGATTCCCCGCGACCGTACTTCAGATCATTTGTACATAGTTCTCTGGTTAACTGCAGAAAATCCGCGCGAATGGCATCGTCGGACAGGAATTCTTCCAGCACAGGGCGATGGGCTTCATCAATATGAAATCTTAACTCTCTTTCGGCCGCAGAGTAGCGCCGGAGCACGGAAATCTGCATGGCAGTAAGAGGATCCCTGGAAGAGTATTCAAGATCCTCCATAAAGAGAAGCTGACCTCGAAACAGATCATAGGTTGCGTTCAGCTGGCTTCTCAGAGACTTCATATCGGGGCTGTCTTTGTCTGCCAGTAACTTCAAGTCCACAAGACGGCTGCCCAGAGTATCATGCAGATCATTTTCCAATGATTGTCGCTGATGGGACAAAGCTTCCCGACTTTTCTGCAATCGGCGGGATAGTTCTTGCTCTTTCTCATTGCTCTCATGATGCCTCTGCGCAACGCCCACTGCCTGGAACAGTCCGAAGGCCACAAAGGCCCACATGGCCAGATAGCCTGCATCCTCCTTTGTATACCAGTTCTGGTAGATGGCCATCAATCCCAGGACCGATACCATACCCATTCCCAGCGCCATGGTTCTTCCGCTTCCTTTTCTGCGAATGCCATGGCTAAAGACCATGTACAGGCCCAGTAGCAAAGCCGGTCCGGCCACTACCAGGTAATAGGCAAACATGATTTGGCCCAGACGAATCGTGTCGAGAAAAATGCTCAAGGCGAAGATCGCGCAAATGATAAGAAAGACCACAAGCAATCTCCTGCGAAGGGCGTCCGGGAAAAGCAGATGGAAAAAGAGAATCAGAAGGGGCGGAGTCAGGATATTCAATCCCAGGTTCGTGCGGTATTGAGTTTCCCAGGAAATGCCAGGCCATAGCAAGTGAATGGTCTTTTCTCCGAGAAGGGGGATGCGAAAGGCAAAGCTGAGGCAAAGGGTGGCAAAACATAGATAAACCCATTCCCTTCTTTGGAGCGAAAACAAAAAAAGATGATACAATGCGATGGCGCCAAGAAATCCAGCGGCCAGCAATTCCAGAGACTCTTCCAGCCTGGATGATTCCAGGATCTTTTCTGCAGGTCCTACTTCGATTACGCCTCGTGCCCCGCCACGAAAGGCGTGGAAGTTGGCCACTTGCATGACCAGCTCCATTGGCTCTGCAGATGGGTTCACCTCTATGAGGAGATTCTTTCGTCCCGGTACCGTTGTATCCATGGACCTTCCGGGAATTCCATGCCCGGCGCTTTCTTTTCCGTCTGTATAGATTCGAACAGCAGTAAGTTGCTGACTGAATCGCAACATCAATGGCCTGTTCGCAGGTAAATGGATAAGAGTGCGATAAGTTGCATACCCCCGGGCTGCATAATCCAGTCTTTTCCAGATATCCATGCCTTGCAGCCGTCGATCAG
>JAGRNE010000360.1 GCA_020440915.1 Leptospiraceae bacterium
GAGTTCCGATCCGGCGATAAGATTTACGAAGCGGATTATACCATTGGCGATCCCTGCGCCTATTTAATCCTGGAAGGGGATGTTCGGGTGATCCGAAAGTATACGCCACTAAAGATGGAAACCTTTGACTTCGGCAAAGGCGATCTGTTCGGAATGCTGGAGGTATACCTGGGTACATCGCGAATTACCGATGCAGTCGCAAGGACTGGAGTGCGGGCGCTGGGATTCAGCAAGGTGCAGTTCGAGCGCGCCATGGTTTCGGACATTTCTTTTGCCCTGCAGTCCATCCGAATTCTCAGCAAGATGTTAAGACAGATCAACGGTCACATCAAGGAGCTTCCGTACCAGGGGGCGAACAAATGAATATTCACAATCACGACTACGATCTCATCAAACTTGGCTTTGAGGGCGAGCAGGCCATCACTGCGGATCTCTTCTTCAAATACGGAAGAACCTTTCAGGCCCGGCAGATTATTCTTCGGGAAGGCGACAAAGGTAACGAAGTCTACTTGATTATCTCCGGCAAAGTCGTGGTAACCGAACGAGTAAACCAGGGCAAATATCGAGTATTGAATAGCCTGGGTCCAGGAGAGATATTTGGCGAGATGGCCATGCTGGAAAACGCGCCCCGATCCGCCACACTGATCGCCGCCACACCCACCAAGTTGCTTTCGCTTACGCAGGAGAACTTTGAGAAAATCTTTCAAAGTCATCCGCGATGGGCCTTCAAGATTCTGGTAGCTCTTGGAAAAAGAATTCAGAGCGCTTTTCGGCAGGTGGAAGGCTACTATCGAGGTAGCGGCAATCCATGATTCCGGAGGGTGCCCATACTTCCACCCTGCAAAGGTTCATTCTCAAAAGTCTGCCGGTTTCGCAGATTCTTCGTCAGTGGGCGGGTATTCGCAATCTGGAATGGAAAGAGGAGCAATCCCTGCCTCCGCGAATCCTGCAGCGCCTGGAAGAGCTGGGCTGGCTTGCCAGAGAAGGAGGGCCGCTTCTTGGAGATCGCAAGAAGTGCCGCGCCGGTCTTATCTATAGAAAAAGAAAAGAAAGCCCCATCACAGGAAATGAGTATATCCAGGATCTGAAAGATCATCTCCGCGCCTGCGGCAGACGTCCGGACGATTTTGTAATCTTTCGCCCGGGGCAGCTGAATCTCAGCTACAACGTGGAGCCAGATAGCCAGCCCCTGTTTTTTCTCTTCTGGGCTCCGGAGCGACCCCCGCTGGAGCGATTGCTGGGCGGGCGTCAGAAATTACCATTTACCCTTCTAGCCGAAGGGGGGCCGAAGCAGGCAGAGCCCACGCCCAACACCCCTGCCCATGCCAACAGCGTGGCCGAAGAGCATGGCTTCTGGCAAGAGGAAGCGTTACAGGACATTCCCTGGAAAGAGCAGGGCTATTGTCGCTATGCATTGCTGGGGTCTACGAGAGGCAATCGTTCCTTTAAGTTCTTCATCAAGTATGGCAGCGATCATCTAAGAGTATTCCTCTTCTCCAGCCAGGAGGAGATATCCCACGATTTCCTGGGCTCCATGTTTGATGCTCTGGGCCATCATGACGATCCTGTGCAGGGCTACCTGGAGCAAATTCGCGTTGCTTTACCCAGAGATATTCATGGATTATCCCTGAGTCTATCTGCCAACGGAGAAGTGCAGTACTGTGGTTTTGGCCTTTCGCCTATATTGCTGCGAAAATCCAGCGGTGCGCGAATGCTTCCCGATTTACGCAATTTCTACCTGGATTTTCCTCCCCATCGATGGAGGATTTGCAAAGGCCGGCTCCGTCAGGAGGATCAACTACTTCTGTGTCCTGCGGGTATCGTAGAAAAGGAGATTCAGGAACTGGCTCGCCGGCTCCACGAATCTGGCCGAAAGGCTTCTGATTGGCTACGTTATCGTGGACTTGGCAAAGCGCTGCTACTGGAAGCCCGTCCTTTCTGACCTGTAAGCCTTTGTGTTCTTGATGACATCCCGCAGCCCGATGCAAGCATTGCACTATGCCCGGCGGCCGAACACTGGTTTTTATCCTGAGCATTCTAATGGCTACACTGGCCCTGGATCGATTGGCATTCAGTTATCTGATCTTTCTACCGGAAAATCATAGTGGCTGGGATTCCTATCGTTGGTACAATTTCGAATGGAACTTCCGGGAAGCGGAACGCTATTTTCAGAAATCCGCCGCCGAAGGCGAAATCAATAACAATGCAAAAGGCCCGGCCAGAACAGCGCCGGAGGAAGGAGGACCTCTGGATGGCAAGTCTTCCAGAATATCCTTCCCTGACGTCGAACCGGTAAAGATCGTAATTCTGGGCTCCAGCGTGGCCCGCTACTCCATGCAAACCGAGGTGCTGCAATCCTTCCTGGAGAAGCGGCTGCAGCGACCTGTGCGAATCAAACTAATCTCGCATGCGGCGATGATGCCGGAAGATGCGTATCATTATGCCCCTCGAATCAATGCCATGGAACCGGATCTTGTGGTCTATCCCATTGCCATGGTGGATCTGGGTATGGAGGAGTTGATTCCGCCCCATATTCCGGGCCCAGGATACGATGAGCAGGCGCACTTTGATTTTCTG
>JAGRNE010000361.1 GCA_020440915.1 Leptospiraceae bacterium
GGCCCTTTTTTTTTCTTTTTCTCGCTGTCGTAGAGACCTGGATTTCTCCTGAATTCGATTTCGCACGCCTTCGAAAAAAACCTGCGATTCCTCATCGCTGCTCTTTCGCGCTTCTGCGATATGCTCACCAAAGCTACGGTACCCCCGGGATTCCCGGCTCAGCCTTTGCAGTTCCTCGGCGCTTTTTTGATAATCGCCCATCTCCATGAGCAATCCAGCCCGAAGTCCCAGAACGGTCTGGTCCTCGGGACTCAACTTTAGAAATGCCTGGCAAACCTGGAGCGCTTCCTTGTATTCTCTGGCATTGGATAGGTTAAGCAGAAGCCCAAGAACGGCAATCCTACTGGAAGGCTGAAGCTTGATGGCATTCTTGAAATAGACTCTGGCCTTTTCAGGAAGTCTTCGAGCTTCATAGACATAGGCCAGCAGAATATGGGCGCGCAAAAAACGGGAATTGATTTTCAAGCATTGAATGAGATGGCTTGCCGCTTTTTCGTAATTCTTTGTCTGATAGTATTCGCTACCAAGGTTGAAATGCACAGCCTCATCGCTTTCCAATCGAAGGGCGGCTTCGTAGTATTCTATGGATCGAGCGGGTCGGCGAAGCTTGCCTTCGATGCCCCCGAGGTTCATCAAGGCCGGGCGAAAGGAGGGATTCTGCTGCAATGCCTGAAGATACAACCGCGTGGCTTCATCCAGTTTGCCGGCTTTTTCCCGCTTCAGCGCTTCGTTGTATAGCTGCCGCTCGTTCATGTTTCCTTTATCGGCCGATACTCATCCGAAAAACTGCGGAATCCCGGGATTCAGAGGAATCGGTATCCGAAGATAAAAATCGTTGAGGCCCGGGTCTGTAATGAAACTTGCAGGCCTTCCACTAACGTTCCCGGGCCCGCCGGCGGAGCACATTATTGGATTTCCAGACTCAAATCCAGAAAGCGCGTTGTATGAGTAATATATCCCATGCTAACGCCAAGCGGGCCTACATCTTTGAGATCCGAAAGCATGGCCGGCGTCCAACCACCGGAGACTTCAATCCTGGTTTCTGGACTTTTGGCGCGAATTCTGATAGCCGCCTGCCGGATCTGCTCTGCATTCATATTATCCAGAAGAAGAACTTCCGGCGACTGATTGAGGGCTTCATCCAGCTGATCCAGGCTATCAATTTCCAGATCGATGGGCAGTCCAGGATGCTTCTTTCGAATGCTGCTCACAGCGGAAGTAATGGAGCCCGATGCATGAACATGATTGTCTTTGATCATGGCCATATCTGAAAGATGAATCCGATGGTTGGTGCCTCCGCCGCAGTAGACCGCGTATTTTGCCAGCCTTCGATAACCAGGAAGGGTCTTTCGGGTATCCAGAATCTCAATGCCCTCCCCGGCTTCCTGAACGGCCCTGTTCACTGTTGTGGCGATTCCGGAAAGATACTGTGCAAAATTGAGAAAAGGACGCTCCAATCGCAGAATGCCCCGCAAGGAACCCTGCATCGTCATAAGCCTCTGCCCGGCCTGGAATGCTTTACCGTCCTCCAAATCGCTTTGCAGATGTATAGAATACCCGGTAAGGGTTTGAAATCGCTGAACCAGAAGCTCGGAAACGGATTTCGCGCAGAAAATACCTTCTTCCCTGGGGATCAGATGCGCGGATGCGCGCTGACTTTCGTCAAAAATGGACTCGCTGGTAGGATCGCCTTCCGGCGCATCTTCTAGAATGGCCAGGTCCAGCAACGCCTGGCAGTCCTTAAGAGTTAGAGAACTGACAGGATTTGTATAATGATGTCTCATGGAATCTTTTCGTATTCTTCTTTATATTTCCTGGGTAGCGGAGCCAGAGTGGCGCGCTTTAGCAGGCGATTGCCATCTCTCTTCAGTATCTCCAGACTGACTTCGTCACCTGGATTGAGCGATAGAATGCGCTTATTCAGGGTGTAGGTTCCGAGCACCGGATACCCGTTGGCGGTTACAATAACGTCGCCTACCTCCAGGCCAGCCTTCTCAGCAGGGCTGCCGGGAAACACCTGGGCGATTCGCACTCCCATGGCTCCCTCTACATACATGATTCCCAGGTAGGCGCGGCCCTGTTCGGCTGGAACCTCGGTGGGTTTTGTGGTCTGGACGCCAGAATTGTCCTGCTGAGGGGTACTGCAGTAGACGAATAGAAATAATGAGGCCGGCAATAAGCATCGAGCCAGATTGTAAGAACGCACCATATCTCTGTAAGGATCGACCTTTTTGATGCCTTCCTTTACGCAGAAGCAATCCCTGAGGAGAATTTAGGGACACCTTTCCAGCGACCGAATAGAGGACGATTGCCCTGCTCCGGCGGTTCGAACGCCATGTGAGGCGATCCCGGGATAAAAGAAGGGGGAACCATTGGTTCCCCCTTTCTATCGAAGACTTATCGGCGTTTCTTGGTCGCCTTTTTTTTAGCTGTCTTCTTTTTCGCTGCCTTCTTTTTAGAAGTTGTCTTCTTCTTCTTGGCTGCCTTCTTTTTTCCGGCTTTCTTTTTAGAAGCGGCTTTTTTCTTCTTTTTTACCGCGTTCTTAACAGTGGCTTTCTTACGAGCCATGCCAG
>JAGRNE010000362.1 GCA_020440915.1 Leptospiraceae bacterium
CACGTACATTAAAGAAGCCAACTCCTGGAACTGTGGGCATTCCGCTGGCTGGATACGAAATCAGGCTCAAGGACGAGACAGGCAAAGACGTAAGCTCCATTCCCGGCGCAAAAGGCACGCTCTGGGTAAAAAGCGAACAAATTCTTATGGGCTATTATAAGCGTCCTCAGTTAAATGAGGTGGTATTCGACAAGGATGGATTTTTTGATACGGGCGATTTAATGAAGCTCAACTGGCGGGGGGAATTGATGTTTGCCGGACGAGCTAAAGATACCATCGCCCTGGGCGGCGGCGAAAACATCGAGCCGGTGCCCATTGAGGATAAGCTACTGCAGTCCGAATACATTGATCAGGTTATGGTAGTGGGGGACGATAAGAAGACTCTGGGAGCAATCATTGTGCCCGCGTACGAAAACGTCAGAGGAACCCTGGGTTCGGAGGCGCCGGAGCAGACGGATCTCTGGGATGCGAGCAAACCGGTGCGAGATCTCTTTCGCAAGGAAATAACGCGGTTAATTAGCAAGGATACCGGCTTCAAGTCCTTCGAAATAATCCCGGGGAATTGCTTCTACATTTCCGCCAGACCATTCGATCAGGATACGGAGATGACCAGGACGCTGAAAATGAAGCGTCCTGTGATCAAAGAGAATTTCAAGCAGCAGATAGACGAGCTGTATACGTAGGAAAAATACCGCAAGTTTGCGGAATGCCGGGACTGGGAAGAATACACCAGGCCCGTATACTTAAAACAGGAGAAACTGGATGAGTGTTAAAGCCAGTACAGCGGCCGAGCTTTTTATGAAGGCCGCAGACGTTCATGGAACACGAGTAGCCTTTGGAACTCGATTGAAGTCCAGGCTATGGAAGCCCACCAACTTTGCCGAGCTCTACGAGGAAGGAGCCTGCCTGGCCACAGCTCTCATAGACATGGGCCTGGAAAGGGGGGAGCACGTAGGGTTGCTGGCCGACAACCGCATCGAGTGGATTATCTCGAATTGCGGAATTCAGCTGGCCGGGGCGGCGGACGTGCCCCGCGGGACCGACGTAACCGATGCCGATATAACCTACATTCTTCCTCATGCCGATGTTCGCATTTGTTTCATCGAAAATGTAGAACTCTGGAAAAGAATTCAAGTGCTGAAGTCCGAGCTAAAGGGCATTGAGACTTACATCCTCATGAATTTAGATCAGAGCGCTCCTGAAGGAGTGTTGCATCTAAAGGATCTAATCGAAAAAGGCCGTGCGCTACGAAAGGATGGAGACCGCCGGGCCGAAGAGCGCGCCAAAGCCGTGCAGCCGGAGGATCTTTCCACGATCATTTATACTTCCGGAACTACTGGATCGCCCAAAGGGGTAATGTTGCAGCATAGCAACATAATGTACATGATCGATTGCATTCCAGTGGATCTGGGACCGCACGATCGGGCTCTGAGCATCCTGCCCGTCTGGCATATCTTCGAGCGAGCGCTGGAAATGTTCTCCATCGCCATGGGCTGCTCCACCTATTACTCCAGTATTCGTATGCTGGGAGACGATCTCAAGAATGTGCAGCCTACCTTTATGGGTTCCGCTCCCCGTCTCTGGGAAGTATTGTACATGCGAATCCTGGACAATGCCCAGGCGGCGCATCCGGTGCGAAGATTTCTTTTTCATACCGGTTACGGACTGGCAGAAATCTATAAGAACTCTCTCTTCTATTTGAAGAACAGAACGCCGCATCTGCATAAGCCGAATCCCATCCTTTTCTCCCTGGGATGGATCCTGCATCTTGTGCGTTGGATTCTTGTTACTCCACTCTACGGCTTCTTCAATGTTGCGGTGCTTGAGCGAATTCGTCAGGCGGCCGGTGCGAGCCTCAAGGCCACTATTTCCGGGGGCGGCGCTTTGCCCAGACATGTGGATCAATTCTTCAACTATGTGGGCATACCGGTTCTGGAAGGCTACGGAATGACAGAAACGGCCGGTCCCATTACAGCCAGGACTTTGAACAGGCTGGTCATTGAAACCGTTGGTCCTGTGCTGGAAGGTGTAGAGGTAAAGATTGTGGATCTGAACCACGGAGAAATCCTCTATCCGAATCCTAAAAACAAGCATATGGGAAAGGGCCTGCGAGGGGAAATCCACGTCAAAGGGCCCATAGTAATGCGCGGCTATTACAAGAACCAGGAAGCAACGGACAAAGTCATGAAGGATGGCTGGATGAATACTGGCGACATCGGCATGATGACGTTCAACGATTGCCTCAAAATCCTGGGAAGATCCAAAGATACCATAGTACTTGCCAGCGGCGAAAATGTGGAACCGGTACCTATCGAGAACCGATTGCTCCAGTCGCCGCTCATTGATCATGTCATGGTTGTGGGCCAGGACGAAAAGAATCTGGGCGCTCTGATCGTTCCGTCCATAGAAGGATTCCAGGCGCTGGGCTTCGAGTCCATGGGCGTTGCTGAATTGGCGGATCATCCCGACGTGGAAAAGCGCGTTGCGGCCGCCATCAAGCAAGAGATCTCCGCTGAAAACGGATTTAAGAGCTTTGAGCGTGTAACCGACTTCCGTTTGCTACCGCAGAC
>JAGRNE010000363.1 GCA_020440915.1 Leptospiraceae bacterium
TGGGTGGCGCCTTTGCTCAGGTCGCCATGCATCCAACCAGCGGATTCTCGATTACGGAAAATGGGAGCTACCTCTTGCTTTTGGTTATGACTGGCATGGTTCTTTTCGGCCTCATTCGCAGAGGCATTGTAGGCTTCGTTGTATTTCTCGCATTCACCGGTGTAGTCGCCGGAGTCGTGGTGATAGCTCTCACCAACCCGGGTATTATTCCTCTCAATCTACTCACTCGCCATGCCCCTCTTATTGGATCCACGGTAGAAATGACCGTGCTTGCCGTACTTATGGGCGTTATGCTTCGTAACGTTCAGAGTAGTCGCTTTCGCTCCAATGCAGAAGAAAAGCTGGGCAGAGATGTGGAGCAGAAGGCCAATCAGTATGCCCGGCAACTGCAAACCGAAATACTGGATCGGGCGGCGGCGGACCTTCGTCTGCCTGTGGAGTCCATTTGCTCGGCCATTGATAGCGCCGCCACAACCAATGGGGAGCTTGATGCAAAGTCCGGAGACATTCTGAGAAGGCTGAAAAAAGAAGCGATCCGGTTGAACGAGGGATTACGAATGGCAGCCGGGCCGCGACCAGAAGCCCAAGAGCATTACCTCTGCATTGCTCTGGAGGCGTTGACCCGCAAACGCCTGATAGCAGCATGGGACAATGGATCTTTGCAAGTCTTTCAGAATCTTATCCCGTTCAACACAAAAGCGAAGCTCGGGTCCGCTGAGCAGAAGCGATTGGCAGAGAGAATTGATTTCTGGAATCGCGCCTCAGTCGGCGCTCTGGAATTTCAGGTCGCGCACCGGGCAGGTAGTTTACAACCCGAACTGGTTGTAAACTTCCATTCATTCTCCGGGCCCGGCGAAGCCATACACCGGGAAAGCGAAAATAGTCCGGGTGACGAAACGCGCCGGGAGACGCTGCACTTGCCTCTGGCTGAACCTGCTCCTCAAGAGGCATCAGCAGATACAAGGTATAATGATTTCGACGAATTCCGAACACTGGCCTCCTCCTCAGGCTTGCGCTGCTTGAAAAAGCCGTCCTCCCTGATGCAAGCATTCCTGGACGGGAACCTCCCGAAGCCGATGGCCCCTTCCGGAAATGCAGAACACACTGGCGGATTCAACCGAGCCCGCAACAACGAAGCACCAGTAGCGGCAGAACAGAGATGGCAAACCCTGGAAAGTCCACCCCCTCCTCCATCGCAGTGCTCCATGTATCTGCTGGATCTTTCGGATCTGCGGCTCGAGGATACAGCGTCCTTTCATCGTCTCAAGACCTGGATGGATAAGCTTTCTGAAGAGCAACCCACACTTATTCTGCTGACGGACAGACGCATTCGCCCGGAAGACCTGGAACTGGAACCGGATCTGGATACCGTTCTCTATCGTCCGGTGAATCAGGAAATATTGCGCGATGAATGGATGCGCACGGCCAATCTGGCGGGACGCTTGCGAAGCGAAAAAGAAAGCTACGATATCACCAGACAGAGGTCCGAAGCCAGGCTTCGTCGCACCCTGGAAAAAGCGCTGGGAACGCAGCTTCGAGATTTGCAGCGCATGGCCGCAGGACCGGAAAGCGGATTGCGCCAGAAAGAAATCGCAGAAAAGATACAGAATGCCAGCCAGTCGCTAAGGAAGATACTGCAATCCCTGCCGGAATAGTATGCGAACTTTCAAAAAAAACACAAATCGCATGCTATGGCTGGCAACGGCCACAGTGGGTCTGGGCGTCACGCTGGCTTTTGCCCTGTACGCATGGAATGGGCAGCAACCCGGGAAGGGAATTGACAGCAACAGAGAGAGCAAGCTCAGCGATTTAAAAAAGCCCCCGGGAAACAAGCAACCATCGGTGAAAGCGTTCTATCGTCTCGTCGCGGTGGATCCATATAGTAACGAATGGAGAAAGCATCTGCCTCCGAGCTCAGAATTCTTGCCGGCAACGCCTTTCGATCTTTCAACCCTGAAGGCCAGCACCGGTTTTTTTATCCGCTATGATTTGGAATTGCCCCAACCGGGAATTTATTATCTGGATGCTCAGTGGTATTATAGATACGATTACAACGGCTGGATGGTCTGCTATGAAAGGGACATTCCGCCGTATCCCGAATGGAAAAGGATTGCGTATCTACCCTACGCTTCTCCTGCCTATCGCCTGAGCACGAATCGGCCCCGCTGCAGCGTCTTGCTAACGGCCAGGCTGCCGTACTACAACTACAGAGCAGCGCAAATCCTTAGTGAAGAGCAATTCTTTGAACTTGTCCATGCCCGCAGCGTATTGTATTCGGCCGCTTTTGGAGCCATTCTACTTCTGATCCTGTATCAGCTCTCTCTGGCTGTATACTCCCGAAAAGCTATTTACTTCATCTATCTGGCATCGTTACTTTTTTATTTCCTCTACCAGCTTGGAATGACTGGCTACGGGGTTCAGCTTGGATTGTACAGCCCTTCTGCAAACGACACAGCCATGCTAGGCCTTTCTGGCTGGTGCAGTCTGTTTCCTCTTTTTCTTACGGAATTGTACACCTCTTT
>JAGRNE010000364.1 GCA_020440915.1 Leptospiraceae bacterium
TTTTCGGAGGACGATTCGGAACAAAGAGGAGCGGTGGTTTCCTTTTTTGATACCACTGTGGCCAGAAATCAATCCCGGGATCTTCAGAAAAGCGAGGAGCAGCTTCGCTTCATCCTGGAGAATCAGCCCAGCGTTGTTCTTATGCTGGATCTGGAAGGTATCATCCTCTACATTAATAATCCCACGGTGGGCTATAGAGCGGATGAAATTGTAGGGATGCACTCTTCCAGTTTTGTTCCTCCTGAAGACAGACCAAGATTTGAAGAGTATCTTAGACGAATTCAGGTAGAGCAGGAACCATTTTCTTATGATATTCGAGGCTACAATGCCAATGGCGAGATTTCCTGGTTTAGCACCCGCATAGGTTTGCTGGAGTTCCAGGAACAGAAGAGAATTATTCTTATCTCCACGGATGTTACGGATCGAGTGGAAGCGGAGCAAAGGCTGCGCACCATGGCCTATACAGACTTGCTTACTGGCTTACCCAATCGCGAAGCGCTGTATTCGCATCTGCGAAAGGTAGTGGATAGCGCAAATGCGGAAGCTGCTGCAGCCGGGGATCGCGACCATACTTTTGAAATGCATGTGGATGGCGCCCAGGCGTCGTTGCATGGCGTCGAAGAAATCCAATCTGCAAGGTCAAAGCCCTCCAGGTATGCAATACTCTTTGTGGATCTGGATCATTTTAAGAACATCAACGATACGCTCGGTCATGATGTAGGAGATCAGCTCTTGAATCAGGTATCCGGTAGATTCCGAAACCAGCTTTCGCAGAACGCATTTCTGGCCCGTCTTGGCGGAGATGAATTCATGATGGTCTATGAGGTCCAGAAGGACGAAGAAGCCACCGAGCATGCTCGAAGTATCCTGGGGCTTTTTCGCGGCCCACTACAGGTAGACGGTCACGATCTTTATCTCTCTGCCAGTATCGGATTATGTTTTTTTCCGGGTGATGGGGACGACATACATCAGCTCATCAAGAATGCCGATGCAGCAATGTACAAAGCCAAAGCCAGGGGACGGAACAATTTCTGCCGTTTCGAGAAATCCATGGAAACCGAAATCCAGGCCCGACTGCTCATGGATACGGAACTCCGAGGAGCGGCTACCAATTCCGAATTGCTTCTGCACTATCAGCCAGTGTTTGATTTGATGAGCCGCGAAATTGTAGGCATGGAGGCTTTGCTTCGCTGGAACAACCCTCATCTGGGTCCGGTTTCCCCGGCTGTATTCATTCCCCTGGCCGAAGAAACCGGTTCTATTCGCGAACTGGATCTCTGGACGATGGAGAGCGGACTTGAGCAGTTGGCCCGCTGGAGAGAAGAGGGGCTCTTTACAGGTCGACTGGCTTTGAACATAAGTGCCCGCCAGCTGGAGAATCAGGACTTCATTCCCCGATTGTCCGGTTTATTGCAACAGCACGGATTGCAGGGCAGGGATATCTCTCTGGAGCTCACAGAAACTGCTTTGATGAAAAACATAACAGCCATGACTCCGTTGCTGGAATCCATGCGCGAAATGGGCATTGAGCTGATGATTGACGATTTTGGCACAGGGTATTCTTCCCTGAATTACCTGAAGCGCTTGCCGGTGCATGTTGTGAAGATCGACCGCAGTTTTGTAGAAGAGATCGGCACCGATGAAAGCGACTCCATTGTCCGAACCATCATTGCCATGGCCCGGACCCTGGATCTAAAGGTAATTGCAGAAGGCGTGGAGAACGAGGAACAGTTCCAGTTTTTGCGCCAGGAAGGATGCGATCTGGTGCAGGGCTTTTATCTCTCCCGTCCTGCGGATGAAGCCAGTATTCGTAGCATCTTGCTTCGCGGAGTGGTATAGCATGCTTCAGCGAAAGCTGAAGCTTGACTTGTATTCCGGCCAGTCACCGGTACTGACTTCGTTACGGATAGAGCCTCCATAGGATTTTCTTCCTGGAAGGATCTCGATTTCCGCCTCTCCGCCTTCCTTACCCATGGCTCCAGCATGGCGAGCCGCAGTGCAAATGGATGAGTCGGCGGTGTAGATGTCTGTACCCCAGATAGCCCCATCGCTGCAGTTGGCCGGGCATCTGATTACATATATATCTTCCGTGGTGCCCTGGTTGGCCTGTAGGTCCTCCACCGATTGATTGCAGGTAACTTCGATAGGCTCCGGACTGCAGCCAGAAAGGAAGAGGGAACAGGCCACGGCCAGCGAAGCGGCCACTTTTAGCGGGATTTTTATCATACCAGGATAGGGTAGTCGGAACGAAGCGCGGTCAAGGAAAAAGCCCTGGCGCAATCAAAGTGGATGCGTCGTTGGAGATGACGGATAACGGGCCCGCAAGTACTCCAGCCAATGGTAGAACATATAAGGGGCAGCGCATTTACTGGTTTTCTCCAGCTCGGCTTTCCACTGCGCAGGATGCAAAGGCAGGGTATCGGTTTCGGGAAGCTCCTTCCAGACGATCTCATCTTTGCATTCTTCTCTATAGAGAGATGGCTCATCCCCTCCCGGACGCGGTTCTA
>JAGRNE010000365.1 GCA_020440915.1 Leptospiraceae bacterium
TCTGAGGCGCATCCAGACTGTAGAAGCGAAAAATACGATAAATGCCTTCCGGCGTTCGGCCATCGTATTCGAATTCCTTGGGCTTCAATCCGCCCCCGGCATCGCCGCCAATTCCGGCATCAAAAGTGATCAACTCCACGCCTCGCTGATCAAAGACCGAGAGCCGATGCTCGCTTTTCCAGATTACGATTCCGTAGAGTTGGTCCCGCGAAAGGAGACTGGTGGCCAGAGCTTTGAGGTCCCTCTTATCGTAGGCCTGACGGTTTTCTGTTAGCAGCCGATTGTCCTGGCCCACAGGAAAATCCACGCTTTCGCTCATTTCCTCCAGTTGCTTGCGAAGTTCCTCCAGGGCTTTCTGCTGATCCGTCAGGGGTTCCGAGGAGGAGGTGGACACCTCGCCAGGACTCGTTGAGCTTTCCGGACCAGATGCCTCTTCGGAAAGAATTGCATGCCCGGGACCAAGAAGGACCATGGCCATTGCCAGCGCAACCATGCAACCAAACGCACGGTACGTACGGAGGCGGCGCAGGGAAAGCATGGATACCACAAGCGGCATTGATCGTATAGATATCGTAGGCAACAGCGATAGCACGAACATCATCGGTAGTCTCGATCGTATGGATAGCAAAGGCAACCTCGATAGCAAAGGCAACCTCGATAGCACTGGCAACCTCGGCAATTTCGCCAATTTCGCGAATGCGGGCCGGGCAGTGTCGGCTAGCCTACTGCACCTCATGTTTGACTTCATTCATTCGTTTCACGGCGCGTTCCAGGCCGCCCAGGGTCATTTCTTCCATGGGCAGAACGGTCGCAATCTTTTTGAGGGTAAAGGAGCCATTGGCCCAGAATTCCCGGGGTATGGGGTTCAGCCAGGTGATGGCGGGGAATCGATTCGCCAGCTTCTTGAGCTGTTCCAAGGAGGGTTCGTATTCCTCTTCGCCAAAGTTGATGTTGCCATACGGCGATACCAGTTCTTCCGGCGCCATGGAAGCATCGCCGACGATAAAGATGCGACAGTCCCGGTTTCGCCGCAGCAATTCGCGAATCGCTATGGGACGGCTGCGCTGAGGGTCAGAATAGACGTAGGAATAGATGGTGTTGTGGAAATAGTAGGTATCCAGCTTCTTGAGTTGCTTCTGCATTCGCTGGAAAAGGTCCGCCGTAAGATGAACGTAGGGTGCCATGGACGTGCCTCCATTGTCCATCATCAGGATAACCTCCAGTCGATCGCGCTTATCCTTTTCAAAGATCAGTTCAATTTCACCCGCATTCCTGGCGGTCTTTCGAATGCTTTCCGGAATGTTCAGCTGATCCGGAGCTCCTGCGGGTTTGAGATGTTTGAGATGTTGCAGAGCATCGTGGAAGTTCTTACGATTGAGGCGACCGGCTTCCGAATAATCCACGTAGCGACGTTCGCCCATTACCTTTTTGGCGCTGAAGCGATTGGCCTGACCCATGACGCGAAAACCATTTTCGGAAAAACCAGAATGACCAAAAGGGCTGGTGCCGCCGGTGCCTATCCATTTGTTTCCGCCATGATGCGCTTCGGTTTGTTCCCGAAGTCGTTGCCAGAATAATTCCATCAGCTCCTGCGGCGACATGGAGTAGGGATGCCTGGGAAGCTCGCCTTTGATCCAGGCCTGCCGCAACCATTGCTGGAATTGCTTTGTTTCCAGGAGGTCCAGATCGCCTTCGGCCACCGGTGGTAGCTCCAGGCCTTCGAAGAAATACAGGAAAGTCCGATCATAGGTGTCGAAGTATTTCACTTCTTTTACAAAGCATAATCGGGCCATCAAGTAAAGATCGTCCATGGACTGGACCAGTCCTTTCTTGAAGGCTCGCAATAGCTCAATGAGTTGATCCGGGCTTACCGGAATGTCCGCCCGGCGCAATTCGTAGGCGAAGGAAAGAAATACATCGTAGGTATGAACCGGAGGCTGTGTTTCCGAGCTATTCATGGTACTGTTCCCATCTCCTGTCGATTGGCTCTCTGCATACTGTAGTCTTGTAGTCTGGCGCCTCCGTCTTTCTCCTAAAAGCAACCTGGGCCTGATTCTCGCGGTCTGTTGTTACAGACATTTCCCTTTCATTTGCCAGGAAGCTATTTCGGTGACAAAGCTAGAAGCCTTGCGAAAGCACTTCCTCTGGCAACGGCCGGGTTCCGATACATGCCGAGATTTGCCGCGACTTCCCGAGCATAAGATCGAATTGCTCGCATAGGCAGTATAGCCCGGATGCGTCCGGACAAGCCCGGCGAGGGCATCAGATACGACCGGCCCTGTAATTCTGCAAATCTGCTGCTCGCTTCATAAGTATACCAGGGAAAGGAAGATTCGTCAGCCCTTCGGGCATCTTGCCGGAGCGCTGTAGTGCCTCGATCCAGTGGATGAACTCTCCGGTGGCCGGCGCCTTTTCCAGGCCACGGCTACGGAGATCATAGAAGATCTTAAGAGCCACTTCTACCAGTTGTTCGTCCAGCTCATCGAAGTGAA
>JAGRNE010000366.1 GCA_020440915.1 Leptospiraceae bacterium
GCATTCCAGTTTATTGTTCCATGATCTATCACAAAGGGATTAAAAAGTCGTCCTGGTCTCCAGTCCTTTCCGGAAATCTGCTCTCGGAGTTGTTGTTCCAGATCGCTGAAGTCCATCTCATCGAATAGCATAACATTCCATCGGGCTGTCTGATGTGCTTCCCCCACCGCATTTTTCATGCCGCTGGCCGGACCGTAGTACTCGGGCTCGAAATCCACAATGGCCCCTTCCAGCAATTCCACCTCTTTCACCGGAAAGAGGCGACACTGGAAATAGACGCGATCGCTGCGAAAAGCGGGATTTCGGTCCTGAACAGAGCCTTCCTGAATCTCTCCCGGCATGGCGCCGCCCATGTAGGTCATCAGAATCTTGATTTTTAAGAGATAGAGCGAATCTTCGTATGTATACTTTTTGACAATGTGCAGATTGGGCTCATCACGCCTCGGACGCGCCTGAGGCAGCACATGCCCGCCCCGAAGCAGGCCCGGTATACGATTCATCAGTTGCTTCAGGATTTGCTCGCTGGACTCCGCTTCCGCTTCCAGAACAGAAAGGGAAGGCCATTCCATAGCATCGTCCCATTTGAAGTAGGGTGTGCGAAACGTATCAATACAAAGGCTACCGTTCAAGCCGCCGCTCGATGAACCGAGTAGCGCATTCAGTCGTTTCGCCTCATTGATATTCAAATCTATTCACCGCGATAGATCTCAGAGACCTCGGATGCCGTCCTGTCGGCGCCAGTCCGCGGACTGCTCCTGAGTTCTTGCATCCTTCTGTAGAGCCTGCGCTGATCCAGAAGCACATAGGTCAGGTAGCCTGCGAACAGGACCAGCGTTAATACTATCACCCAGATCAGGCTTTCCAGTCTTTTCTGAGAATCTGCCGTAGCCTTCAAGAGTTGGATTTGCTCTGCGGCATAAAAGACCTGTGGACCCACTCCCTTCTTCTGGGCCTCCTGCACCATGAGATCATAGATGCTCATGGCCTGGCTTAGATTCATGGATTTGATTTTTTCCCGGGCCTGGGTGGCTGGCATGGACATCAGGTCTTCGGCTTGCCGAACAAGTTCCTCCCGTCTCTCAGAACGTTCGCCGGGGGCCCCGGACGGGGCTTCGGCCATTGCGGGGTGGCCCGCCCCAAATATCAGCAGCCCGCCAAGAACTGCAATTCGAAAGCTGCGCAAGTTGCCACCCGGGGCTGACCCTTGTTTCGATCCCATCTTGAAATGCACTCTACTGCTATACATAGTATCTTTCCGTTTTTTTACCGTATATCTCTTATAATACTTGCGGACTCGCGGTACTCAGCCCTCTAAACCGCTGCTATTCCTTCTTTGTCTCCGAGGGCCGGCTTCGGCGATTCCACGGCTCGGGAGCTCTGACTCCAATCGTCTTCTGCGCACGGGGTTTGGAGTGCCCTGTTTGTAGTGCCCTCAGGATTCCCTCTCCATCTCTTCCCATTCCCGGGATTTCTCATGGCGCAGACCGATGACCAGTAGAACCCAGAATAGGAGATGATAGGCCAGAACGTTCCACCAGAATGAGCGTCCGATCTCCGGCGCCATAGTCTTCAGTACCGGCCCGGGATGGAGGTCCGTCTCCAGGACACGAATGGCAAGCCAGGTGAACACAGAAGCTGCCGATGCTATGATAGCCCAGACGGCGCTGTAGATCCCACGACGATTGACATCGTCGGTGAAGAGTCGGACAAGAAAGTACCCGGCCAGACAGAGAAGAAGAATAAAGAAGCTCATGAGTCGAGGATCCGCAAAATTCCAGAATGTGCCCCAGGCTGTATAGGCCCAGATTGGTCCGGAGATCACTACTCCCAGACTAAAAAGTACTGCGATGCGAGCGTTGGTGACATTCCATCGGTCGAAGACCTGACGTCGGGTAATCAGGTACATGATTCCGCTAACAGCTGAAATTAGCGGCGCATATAGGGCTACCCAGGCAACCGGAACGTGAATATAGAAGATTCGATGCGCCTGCCCCTGCTCCAACACCACTGGCGGAACCAGAAGGGCATATAACGTTGCAAGGGGTAGTGCCGGCACAAGCAACAACAATCCCCAGTCCAGGCCTTTCTTCATCAACTTCCTTCCCCGGGAGCCATTCGCATAGAGAACAGTCCACCGATAAGAATATAGAACACACTCATAAGAGCAACGACACTGACAAGGCGATTATACTGTTCCGCGCCTACAAGAGCCTGACCCGCGAAAGCCCCCGAAATCACCATGAACATGGGTAGCGCGGCCGGAAAAAAGAGCACCGGAACGATCATTTCCCGGAAGCGATTGCCGGAAGCAAGCACCACCACCATGGTTCCCAGGGCGCTCAGCGCAATGCAGCTAATACATGTAAGCATTGCTATGCCCGTGACATCCGCGGCTTCAAAAAGCAGCGGCCGACCTTCAAGAAGCATCCCGCTCACCGGCCAGCTGCTGAAGAGCACAGCCATCAAGACCAGACTACGAGCTAGGACCC
>JAGRNE010000367.1 GCA_020440915.1 Leptospiraceae bacterium
AGAAAGCCCGAAGGCGCCGTTGTTCACCAGTTCGTTAAGAATGTCGTCCGGAATGAAGTCATCGTGTCTATGCACATGTTCTGCATGGGGCATTACGGTTTGTTCGGCGATCTTGCGATAAACGTCTCGTATCTCGTTGTAATCGTCAGCGCCCGGGTTTCCGTATTCGCCTGCGATGACTTTTTCGGCAATGCGATCATATTTGGACTTTTCCACCGATTTCTGGATCGCTTCGTTCAGTTCCTGAGTAAAGAGGCTGGAGATATCGCCCGCAGAAAGGCCATATTCATCGGCTCGTCCCGCCAGTTCTCCCCGGAAGCGATTGAAGGCTTCGCCAATAAAGGCGGAGGCCATATCCTTCTCCATATCTCCATTCTGTTCGGAGTAATTCAGGAAGTAATCGGCAATGTTGAACTCGGCAGTATGATAGGCCAGATTGTAGTGCACCAGTTGATTCTCGTCCATTTTTGAAATGGACAGCTTGCCTCCTTCGTCAGCGCGACGGGCAAGGTTTTCGGTGATCTTTTTGATGTTGGATTCAAATTGATTTCGAATGGTCGTCAGATGTTGTTCCATAGTTACCGCCAGTACAAACACCCCCGGGAAATCTGACCACTGAATTTACTACAATGCGGCTTCTGAAGGGTCAGCAGCCCTGTTCTCAGCGACATCGGACGAAGCAGGTGCGACAGATTCCAGGTTCTGGTCCCGGCCCGGTGGCGACTAAATATCCTGCGAAAATTCAATAGCTTCTTGACTGAATCTGCACCTGTTTGTGCAGTGCAAAATAGGGATGAGGCTCATTAAGCGTTACGCGAACCGTCGGCTGTACGATGCTGAAACCAGCAAGACCATAACTCTTGAGGATGTGGCTCGTTGCGTCCAGGAAGGGGAAGAGGTTCGCGTGGTGGATAACATCACCGGAGAGGACATTACCACCCGTGTCCTGGGACAGACGTTTTTGA
The DNA here is from genome assembly GCA_020440915.1 of Leptospiraceae bacterium. Classification (GTDB taxonomy): domain Bacteria; phylum Spirochaetota; class Leptospiria; order Leptospirales; family Leptonemataceae; genus UBA3465. The sequence continues at coordinate 966 of JAGRNE010000367.1, forward strand.
AGGTCAGTACCGAGCAGCAAAACCTGGAGTTCGCTACCTTTCTCCTGAGTTCCCTGATCCGGGAAGTATCTACCAATATCACCGACTTCCTTTCTCGACTGGTGCAGGGCGGCATCGGAGTGGCCAACCTCACCCGGGAAAGGCTGGAACAGATCGTTCAAATGATGGTCGAAAAAGGCGAATTGCAGGTCTCCGAAAAGCAGGATTATCTTACGGCACTTATGGAGCAGCTGGCACATCAACAGGAAAGGATGCGAGATAGCATCGAAGAAGGGAAGGGCGCACTTCGATCCGAATGGGAGAAAGATGCAGACCGAAAAGAGAAAGTCCCGGATATGGAAGAGCTTTCAGCCCGTCTGGACGAAATGGCCCGCTGGATCCGCGAAATGAAAAGGTAGCGGTTGCTAGCTACCGGGCGGCATAATACAGCCTTCCATACTCTTCCATACAGTCCATCGTCACTTTCACATCTTAGACTCTCTGTGCAGTACCAGGGTTGCCGGAACCCCGGATACAAAAACCGTGAAATTCAGCATACAGGGAAATCAGTCGCAGGGCTGTCTCCAGGCTTTCCAGATAGCAATAATTTCTTGCCTTCCTCTTAAAGAACCGTTGTTCTAATTCCGAGGGATAAAGGGAGAAGGTACGCCTTCCCGGATGGGGGCTGCCCATCCATTGCAACGGAGTGGAACGATGAAAAAGGAATTTTGGCTGGCTATCGGACTCATAATTACAATATCCACAGGCTCGCTCATGGCGGGCGCCGAGGACGACGCTAAAGAGTATTATGCGAAGCGGACGGAAGAAGCGCTCCGGGATCTGGATTTCGGAACCATGGAGCAAAAGATCCGGGCCATCTACTATATGGGAGCGCCAGCGCGGCCCAAATTCATTCGTCCTCTGGGAAGAGAACTGCTGGAGAATCTGGATGATCCGGCCTTGCGTCAGGCGCCGCAAAACGATCCTTTTGTGAAGGCCAACATTGCCTGGGCTCTTGGTCAGATCGGCCACAAACTGGCAGTCCCCTATTTACTGGAGGCCGCCGAAAAAACCAACGCCATCATCGAAGAAAAAAAGAAAGCTGTGGAAGAGGCCCGAAGCAAGCGCCCAAAAGAGAGTCACGAATTTCTTCTTCAGCAGGATGAGCCTGGTCCTTTCCTATCCAGCGCCGAATCTGTGTATCCTTACAGCCCCGATGTTTACTGGAGCGTGGCCGATGAATTCAAGAAGGTTCCGGCCGTGAACCTCGATGCAGAGGACCATAGAGCGAGAATCATCGGTTTCAACTATGTGAACGTTCTTCAGCATATTCTGATTGCACTGGGAAAAATCCGGGACCGGGATTCGGCAGATAAGATCGTGCCCTACTTGAGCCATCCTTATCCGGCCATCAGGCAGGAAGCGGCCCTGACTCTGGGCAAAATCGGCTCTCTGACGGCTCTGGAAGCCCTGGAAAGAAGCTTTCAGAATGAAAAGGATCCGGCCGTGCGCTGCCGCATCGCTTTTTCGATTTTCCAC
>JAGRNE010000368.1 GCA_020440915.1 Leptospiraceae bacterium
CCGACGATGAAAGCGCAGAATTCTGATCCTGGGAAACCGCCACCTGGCTTGTGTAAGATTCAAAGGTATCTTTAACTCGAATGAGAGCGTTGCGCACATCTTTCGTCGCGCCCAGAGCGTCGATCAAAGCGTCTACTAGAGTGGTCATCACAGGCAGGTTGCGGGATACCCGATCCAGCGTGGCCTCCATCAGCAGGTTGACGTTCGCCAGCACCCGCTCGCGACGCGACTTGAAGTAATCCTTGAATCCGGAGTATTTGTTTACGAAGTCGTCCACGTATTCGTCGGTAAATTCGCTTCGAGGATCCTCGCGAAAGATCACAATGGCAGTCAGTGTCTGGTTGATGTTGACGCCAAGAATCTCTCCGAACGTGGAAAATCCTATGGAAGGAAGGTCCCGAAAGGTCTGGACTTTGGGAAGGGAAGATTGATTGAATACTCTTCGAAGTATACAATCGTTCAAGATGGCTCCCAGAGGTTCGGGCTTTCCTTTTATGAAGGTCTGGAAATCCTGATTCGTAGCTTCTGCAAGATCCGTTCGCTCTAGAAGATAGAGTTCTTCTCCAGGACTAACATCGCAATAGAAGGATATAACTTTGCGCTGTAAGTCTATATTCATTACTGATCGAACATAGATTTCGCCGTTCACTTCCAGTCCAAAGGAGTAATCTGCCAGCCGGGCTTCCAGCTCTTCCGGTCTGCAACGAAAATGATGGCATAGAGAGTCGATAATATTTACGTTGGTAAGGGCTTCCCGGTCCAGAAATTCCATCACCTCTCTCTTGACGGGATTGGCTGCAGAAACTACAAAACTAACATCCAGGCGATTGAAGTTCTGACTCTTGAGAATACCGAAGCGATATCCCGGTCTGAATTTCAGGAAAACTACAAGCGCATGATGGCGATAGACCTTGTGACCGTCGGAAATGAAGGTGGCTTTAAAATCCAGCTTTCCGCCGGCGCTTCCTCCGGCAAAAAGACAGGGGAATAACCTGGATTGGTAGATTGCTTCCATCAGAAAGTTTTCGCTGCTGGAAAGACCGTCTATGAGAGTCATGGCCAGGGTATCCTGAAAATTCACGCGAAACGGTAGATTTACTTTCTGTAGCTCCGCCTCAATTAGCCTCACTCGTTCGGCTGCCGTGCGTGGGGCTGGTCCGGAAATATCTTCGCTGAAAAGCGGAATGGAATGCACCTGAACATCGGTAAAGATCTCGCGCGAAAGGGCCATGAGAACAATATGCTGACCTTCTCCGGGAGTCGATTCCGAATAAAGATTGGACATAGATTGGTTGCCGCTGATGCTGCAAAGTTCGCCTGCCGTTGTTCCAAAGAGAAACTTGCACCCTGCAGGCATCTCCGCCTTAAGGCGGGCGGTGATTTCCTCAAAAGGTAAATCCTGAGAAATAAAGCCAATCAACAAACCTGGCTGAAGCCGGATGCGGCTGGCGATTCCGGAAACCTCAGATGGGGCTATGGAAAGGGTTACGATTTCTGACTCCTGGAGGTTGCCTTCGGTTTCCAGGGGGATCTGAGAGATATCTACGATTGTCGCTTCGTCTTTTCTTTTGTTTCGATTAAAGCCAAACATATGAGTTCCTCTGTGCCCAAAAAGGAGGCAGTTTGAGTGCGATGCAGGTCAAATACTATTCCGAAAGTTGCGCGAAGTCGCCGCGGATTTTTCTATGCAGTTCTATCCGCCAATACCGGCGATGGCTACCCCGCATCATGGTACGGGACATTCGCGGATCTCGATTCAAATCTTCGACGGAATGCGATGGGGAAGCCAGAGTTGGCGTTCACGCTAAGGTCAGAAATTGTCCAGGGTGCTGTGATTTTTCGATGACAGTACCGCGGGACCGTGTCAGAATAATAAATGAGCCGGCCACTTCCAGCGCTGCAAAAACAGTCCCTCCGCGAGCCTGCTCTGGTCATCTTTCTCTTTGTATCAGTTTTGATGGCGCATTGTTCCCAGCTACAACCCGAGTCAGAATGGGACAAAGAGAACGAATTCTTTGCGCAATTTATGCTCTTGCAGCTCGGTAGCCAGTTGGTGGCCCCCAGGGTTCGCTTCTACAACGATACCGGATCCACCCAGCAGTTTTCGCTGTTTCCAGATGCATCCTGCTCGCAGTCCTCCATCGCTACATTTGCCAGCGCTGCGCAGGGTCAGTATACGGTCCACTATCAGGTCAGCTCCTTCCATTTGAAGATAGGTACTTCGGAATGCCTTGCCGGAGGATTCGATTTTGGTACGCCATCCTCGGCCCTTCAGATTACTCTCATTGACTGCGACGTGAATTCCACCCGGGTTCAATGCAATGATGCAGCGAGTAGCACTGTCATAAGGTAATAGGGCATCCGAAGCGCATATGGATCTCACCGGGGAAGAATCTGGCCTGAGCGACCTGCACCGGCGATACTTTCTGGAGCAGTCCACTTCCGGATTTGCGTTGTGAACGACACCCTGGTCCGTCA
>JAGRNE010000369.1 GCA_020440915.1 Leptospiraceae bacterium
CTGTCGATCCAGGTGACCACCAATCAGTATTGCTCTTTGCTACCTTCCAGGCCCTGGTTCTCAGGCCCGGGCATTCTGCATCCCTGTTTTCATTTCTCGATTCATAAGCTCAGACAGATGGATGGCAAATCCGGCGGCCGGCATGGCCTGGCCGGAAAACTCCCGGGCCAGTCCATCGTAGACTCCGCCGGACAGGATGCGTTCCGTATGTCCGGGCACAAACGCTTCGATGACCGGACCATCGTAATAGCTCAACTCCCGCACAAGGCTGAAGTCAAAGACTACGCCTTCCACGGTACCCGCTTCCGCCAGCAGATCCAGCAGACCTGGCTCCTTCTGGCAAAGCCGTTTTAGCTCTTCCAGGCATTCCGGCCCACCAAAGATATGGGGCATCTCTGAAAGAATTTCCGCTCGATGGCTTTCTACTTTGCCTTGCTGACATAGTTCCTGGATCTTTCGGCGATCTTTTCTGTAAAAGGCTTCGGAAAGCTCTCGTCGAAGCATTCGATCTATATCTCGAAACAAAATCTCCAGGAAGCGTGCATCGCCATAGATGAAGCGCGCCCCTTCAGCCAGCTCGCTCAGGGATTTGCGGGCCAGATCCACCAGTCGATGGAGTCGCTGACGGTAACTCTGTGAATTCTCACCGATCATTTCTACACCGGCCTGGTAGATCTCCCTGGCGGCGCCGCTACCTTTTCCAGCGTCCACAAAGACTGGCTGAACATAGTACAGATCCGCAGGAATGGTGGTGCCGGCCCGACCGGAAGCCACGGCCTTCACCACCTGAACGGTAAGATCCGAGCGGACCGCCAGTATTTCCCCGGCGGAGTCCCGGAATTCGAAGATTCGATCGGGAACGGCATTTCGGCCTGTTATAGCAAATGACCCGGCATAGTCTATGCCCGGAGGTATGATCTCGGTGAACCCTTCCTTTTCAAAACATTCCCTGCTTCTGGCCTGCAGGCGACGGAGAATCTTGATTTCATCCGGAGAAAGGTAGTCGAAACCGTGCGGAATCCAGCTTCGGAATTTTTCCATGCAACGGGAGTTGATTTTCTGCGAGCGGCATTTCCTGGCAAATTCTTTTCAGATTTGGGGGGGCAACTGGCCGATCATAATACAGACTATGGCTGCCCGAATGTTCAAATGGCTCGGTGGATCCTTTCTGATCTCCCTTATGCTCCTTGTGGGAATGATTCCCGCCGGTTATTTTGTGTACCGTGATGGTGCGGAGATGGTACAGGAGGTGCAAAAGCAGGCCAAAAGCCGGGCCAGCCAGCTCACCGTCGCCCTGGGCGCTCAGGCTTCGGAGGCCACCAGTCCGGAAGCCCTGGTAGGTCTCTGCGAGACCATGAAGCAACTTGTACAGGACTCTCAGGCATCTGCCCGGGGGTTCATTGTTGAGGAAGCCTTCCTGATTGATCTGGAGGGCAGGGTACTGGCTCATAACGATGTGGCACGAGTGGCTAAAGATTCTGGCATCACCTATAGCGACGAAAAATACCAGGATGTGCTGATGAATGCGCGGCGCTACCCCCTGGATCTGGAAGTCATTGGTCGCACCGATTACAGACCGGATGCTCCGCTGGTTGCTCTGCTGCCTTTTCTGGAGAAGTATCTGCCGGATCTGCGCGCCAACCGATTTCATGTGGCTTATGCCGTCTATCTGCCGGATGCGGATGTTCCCTCAGGTAGCCTGCATGTATATTTGAAGAATGAAGGCATAAACAATATTCTGAATCTGTACTGGCAGAACGTTCTGCAGACCTTAACCTATAGTATTATCGCTTATCTTGCACTTACTTTGATTCTGAGTATTTTGCTGGCCCTGACTATCTTTGGAGGAAGAAAAGATGCTCCGAGAGTAATGGCGCCGGCTTCCACCAATGCCGGGGTGGACGCTGAATGGGGTGTGGAACAGGGGGCTTTCGAAGACCGTAGCGCCGATCTCGAAGAAGCGGGTTTTTCCGACAAAGCCGGCGGATTCGGAGAAACCGAAGCGAGCAGCGTTCCAATTCAGTCCAGCGCCGAAACCAGCGGTTGGCCTTCCTTTCCCGGACAGCCAGGCAATGCAGGATCCGTGCAGGTTTCATCCGGCGCCAGCGCTGCCAATCAGCGAAGTCATACAATGGACGATGCGCGGTACGAAGCTCCAAAGGTCATTGACCGGGATATCCTGGATGCCATCCCACTTAAGAATGGAGAGCGAAAATGAAAATCCTGGCCATTCGAGGAGTGCTGGATTCCAGTACCGGGCATCGCTTTGAGCGAAGCCTGATGGAGCTTCTGCGCGAGCATCGGGAACCCATTGGTCTGGACTTTTCCGGTTTGAAATACATGACCAGCGCGGGCGTCGCTTCCTTCTTAAGAGTAAGCCAGAAAGCGAAAGAGCGAAACAGCCAGCTCGCAATTATTCGTCCTTCCCAGGAAGTTGGCATGATGCTGGATTTTCTG
>JAGRNE010000036.1 GCA_020440915.1 Leptospiraceae bacterium
CTTTCCAGAATAAATCCATCATAAAGCAGGGAAAAATCGTATCCGATCGGAGCGTAGTCTATGAGCCCTGAGGTTCGGGAAATACATCGCCAACGCAAGGTCCTCTCTTCGCTCACTTCCTTTCTTCTGACGGCTGTAGCTTCTTCTGCGGTTGCTATCCTGCTACCATTCCTTTTTTCGGCGGGCATATTGCGGGCCGAGGATCTCTGGCAAGATAAGAATCCCTATGGCATTTCCATTGAGCTGCAACAGGGAGAAATACTCAAGCTACAGATCCGAGAACCCATGGTTGTAGACTACCTTCTGGAAGGCGACACCACCGATGAGGTGCAGATCAAAATGGTGCCGGATTCCAAATTATTCGAATTTTTGCCTCCCGCGGACGATACCCGTACCATTACCGAGAAGAAAGATGCCAGGATTCGCAGTCGGGCCCGACTTGTGATGGATCTGGCTGTTACTATTCAATCAATAGATGCAAACACCGGCACCGTGATTTTTTCTGGAACGAAGGTGCTGGCCTATCAATCGGGTACGGCGGCGCAGCAGATTCAGGTCAGCGGTCGAGTCAATGCCGGGGACATTATGCCAGGAAAGACCATCCATTCGTCGAGGGTGGCCAATCTCCAGGTCTTGATTCAGGGCGGACCTTCCGCTCAGCGGGAAAATGTACAATTACAGCCACAGCCTGAAACGGCAGAAGGCGACAGTCAACCCTCCACCAACCTGAGCGATGCAGAAAAGCAGCGCCTGCTTCTGGAATACTTGAATCGGATCCTGGGCGAAAGCGGAGAGGTAAGTCAATGATGCTCTCAGCCGGAACATCGCTTCCGTCGCGCATTGAAAGGGCTCCGCGTTCTTTTTCGCTTCGTGGAATGCTTCTGCTTATGTGGATTCTTATCCTGGGACTACCAGCCCTGACGATTCGAGCGGAAGAGCCCGGGACATCCAGCTCCGGGGAAGAAGAAGGTGTAAGACTGAAAGACCTGGCGCGAATCCAGGGAGTGCGGACCAACCAGCTTCTGGGCTATGGCATTGTAGTGGGACTTCCGGGAACGGGCGATTCACGAAGCAAGCTTGCATCCACCTCCATTCAGAACCTTCTGGGAAATCTGGGGCAGACTTTCTCGGAATCCGAACTTCAGGCTCGCAACATTGCAGCAGTCATTGTAACTGCAGAAATCCCTCCATTTGCGCGAAAAGGGGACAGAATCAACGTCACTGTTTCCAGCATTGGCGACGCAAAAAGCCTGGAAAACGGCGTTCTGATTCAGACACCCCTTCAGGCCGGTAACGATTTGATCTATGCAGTGGCCCAGGGAGTCATTTCTGCCACAGATCGTCGTGGCAGGGACGACGATAAAGGAAAGACAGTAGGCGTTGTGCTAAACGGCGCCATGGTGGAAAGGGACCTTCAGGAAACCCTGTTTAAGGATCGAGAGATTCGCATTCAGCTAAGGTCCTTTGATTTCACCACCCTGGATCGTGTACATAAAAAGGTGCAGGCATCTTTCCCCGAGCTAAAGGCCAGCATCGACGGCTCCTCGGTGGTCATTACGGTGCCGGAAAACGAAGAGCCGGTAGCGTGGATCGCAAAGGTGGAGCAGCTTCGAGTAGAACCCAACTACCCGGCCAGGGTTGTTATAAATGAGCGCACAGGCACCATTGTGATGGGCGGCGATATACGAGTTGATCCGGTGGCCATTTCCCGGGGCGGCATTCAGCTACAGATCGACGCCTCTCGTGAGGCCTATCAGGGTGTCTACGTGGCCCCCCCTGCAGGAAACGAAAAGGCACGGGAAACAACCAGAGAATTCTCTGGCGCATTCATCACCGAGATTGTGGAAGCCCTGAATGAAATGGGGGCCAGTGTGCAGGATATCATTTCCATCCTTGAGGCCTTACGGGATTCCGGGGCGCTTCATGCAGAACTTGTGGTGATGTAATCCAGCGCCCGGGGCTCTGCGCTCGCCAGAAATCTCTGCCCTCCGGTCTGTCTGTTGTTTCTGGCGCGGCCACCCGGACTGCATCGTACGGGTAAACAGATTAAGTCTCCTTTTGCTCAAGCTTCTTTCCTGTAGACCGAAACTATGGGTATGGACATCTCGCTGGACAAACCGATTCCGCAGGAGCTTCAGGGACGTTTTTCTTCTTCCAGGGTAGAAACTCGGCCGGATCCCTCCACGCTGGAACTCACCGGCGAAAGAAAGAAACTCTACGAAACAGCCCAGAAATTCCAGGGTCTCTTCTTCGATATGATGCTGGACAGCATGCGAAAGACTATCCCTAAAGAGGACAACCCTCTCTATGGAGGCAACCGGCAGGATATCTTCGAAGACATGCTTTATGATGAGTACGCCCAGCAGCTTGCCGAGACTCCAGGCATGACTCTGGCTTCAGATATCTACTATAGCATGGAAAGCCGGCTTCCCAGAGAACGAGATATAAGCCAGTTGCCTCCAGAAATCCAGAAGCAGATCCGGCAATTTCAGAAAGAAAGTTATGAACGATCCCTTCCTCCTTCTGTGAGCACTAGCGAAATCCAGCAGGAATGGTCTCGCTAGGCATTGTCCATTCTGTTGAGAATAACAGGTCACCGTAACTATTCTTAGGCCTCTAATAGGGCTATCCAGCGATCATAGTCGCGGTGGGTTCGCATTAAGACCCGAGGGGCGCGTCGGGTTCGCATTAAAACTCGTAAATGCTCATAAGGCGAACTTCGCATTATTGATCCAATTTGCTTGACAGACCCGGGGGAGCGGTTATCGACCTGCGCTGGATAAAACATCAACGGGAGGCGTAATGCTCCCATTCGCGGAAGCAGGGGGCTTTGCGACCATATAGGCGGGGCGGCGAGGCCTGCAGGCAGTTAACTCAGGGAGCTCGCAACTAGGAGTAGAAAGAGTTCTGCTCGGATGGAAAGTCGCCTTTCTCAACTTCCTCTGCGAATTGATTCATGGCTTCTACGATGATTGGAGCAAGATCGGCATACTTCTTTGTATGCTTTGGCGTGAAATCCGGATCCAGGCCCAGCAGGTCGTGGAATACCAGCACCTGACCGGTGGTTCCGGCCCCGGAGCCTATACCGATGGTAGGAATTTCCAGATCTTCTGTCAGTTTCTTTGCAACATCTGCTTCCACAAGTTCCAGAAGAAGTCCAAAGCAGCCCGCAGCCTGGAGCTCCAGCGCAGCCTCCTTGAGTAGAGCGGCGGAATCCGAGGTCTTTCCCTGTACGCGATACCCTCCGGCGGTTAAAACGCTCTGTGGCGTAAGCCCGGAATGTCCCATGATAGGTATGCCGGACTCTACCATGCGGCTGATCACGGAAACAAGGTAAGGACTACTGCCCTCCAGTTTGAGCGCATCGGCACCGGTTTCCTTCATGATTCGCATGGCATTGTTCACCGCGGATTCCATGGAAGCATGGTAGGAGCCTGCAGGCATATCTACCAGGAGAAACTTCTCCGGGGCTCCTCTTCGCACCATTTCTGCATGGTAAATGATTTGATCCAGACTAACCGGTACTGTGCTGCGTTGTCCCTGAATTACCATACCCAGGGAATCGCCGACCAGAAGTACATCGACGTTGCTACGCGACAGCAATCGTGCCATGCTGAAATCATAGCAGGTGGCCATTGAAATGCGTCTTCCTTCGGATTTCGCCTTCTTCCAGTGGCTCGGATATTTTAGCGGTGCAGTGGCCATATCGGAATGCTTTTTTGTGGTGCCTTACCAGAAAACGAAAAAATCCTCCCCCTGTCCATGCTCTGCGTCTCCGTACTGGATCTCACAGATTGCCAGCCATTGCTTTGCATCCTTTCCGCTCCCGGACGCACTATCCGGTGCCGAAGCTGCGCCGCCGGGCAGTGTTTGCTCGATGGATTCCGGCTGCACTTCAATTACGGTGAGCTTGAGAAGGATCATCTCCATGTTTACGGGATACTGCAATGATTCTTTGAATTGCGGAAGTTCAAGGGAGAGATCAAAGCTGTCCGCATCGGAGGGAATCGAGATTTCGTATCGGCCTACATGCCTGGGCGAAGGATAGCCGAAGTCTTGATCAGGATCGTTCAATGGGCGGTAGTAGAAATCCAGCCGCGCCTGTTTCAGTTTCCATAGTTTCGGTCGACTCTTTCCTTCCGGTAGTTCAGGAGCCGAACCATGGTTGGCGGCTTCCTGGTCTTCTGGCTTTACTGAGTCGTCGGGTTTTCGGTCAGCGAATCCTTCCAGAAAGGGACAGCTTCCGTTCCATATTCGCAGAATGCGCGGAACACGTCTTTGATAAGCCACCGGCACGTTGCCATGGGCCGCTGAGCCTGCTTCCCTGGAATCCCCGGGTATCCTGGCCCTCCCTGTTGCATCACTGACCGGGAAATGACTGATTCCCAATTCCATCCAGAAGTAATTGTTTTCCGGCGGGCCCAGAGGATAGGCCATGACACTGGTGTGGCCGCCGTCGTCCGTGCTGCCATCCAGCAAAGCTCCGGGGCCCTGGTCGCTTTTCTGGCCGGCCCCGGAAGGAACCTGCACAAGACGAGCAGTGCTCAGGATGAAATCATCCATATCGCCGAAAAGAAAACCCTGAAAAATGCTGATCGCGGCGATGAGAACCGTGAAGGCCAGAGAAGGGAAGAGGGACCGCATCAAACGGCCCGGCTCAGATTCTCCTGTGGTTGATACACGGTGGGGCGAATCTTGTTGAGGTAGGATTGAGCGAAGCTCAGGGCTTCGGAATGACCGACAATCAGGTATCCTCCCGGTCTCAGAGCCGATACGATATTACGAATGATTATATCCTTTTCAGATGCGTTGAAGTAAATCAACATGTTTCGCAGAAAGATGATGTCGAATGATCCGAATCCTTTAGGTCGAACCATTAAGTTCCATGTGAAGAATCGACACCTGCTCCGTAGCTCGGGCTTCACAATGAATTTTCCTTCCTGACTGCGAACGCCCTTGAGGCAGAACTTCTTTCTGTAGTTTTCCGGTATGCGCTCTACCATCTCCAGTGGATAAATTCCTGCAGCGGCCTGGTTCACCGTTTTCTCGCTGATATCGCTTCCGGTTACCTGCCAGCCGCTGTAACCCAATTGAGCCGCCAGCTCCATGGCAATGGAATAGGGTTCGGCTCCGGTGGAACATGCGGCGCTCCAGACGTTGATCGGGCTGTTTCTGGATTTCAGTTCCGGTATCAATTCTTTGCGGAGAAGTTCAAAATGGGCCTCCTCGCGAAAGAAATAGGTCTCGTTCGTGGTCAGCGCATCCACCAATCTTTGCTTTTCGCGTCCGCTCTCTTCGAGACGAACATAGTCCACATACTCCTGGTATGTGTCGAGATTGAGTTCGCGGAGAATCTTGGCCAGTCGTCCTGCAACCAGGCTCTTTTTTGAATCTGCCAGCAATACACCGGAAAGAGAAAAGAAAAGATCGCGAATCTGTCTAAATTCGCGGTCAGATAGATCAAAGGCATGTCTATTCATGGAAGTATTTCTTAAAGAAGGCAAAGGCAGGGCCCAGTTGCTGATTCCAGAACGAGAAATCGTGACCGGCTCCCGGCACCATCTTTAATTCCACGGCCTGGTCCTGGTTGCTTGCGGCCTGTTGTCCATTTTCGCTACGGCTTTTCTGGATGGCATCGTAGAAGCGCTGCGTCTGATCCGGCGGAACTATATGATCTGCCGTGCCATGGGAAAGGTAAAGGGGCGTCTGAAGCTTGCTGGCCGCATGCACCGGATTGTCGGTTTCGCGCCAGCGGCGGCTGAATTTTTCGAAGGGACCGTACACCGCCGCCATTAGTTTGTCGGTGGGCATGACACTTTGATCAAAATCGCCGGAAAAGGAAGCCCCTGCTTTAAACAGCTCTGGATTACTCAGTGCGATGAGGGCTACGCCCCGACCGCCCGTAGAAAGACCCAGAATATAGTTTTGCTTTCCTGGCAAGAAAAAGCCATACTTTTCGCGAAGCCCTGGAATTAGTTTTTCATTTATATACTGCAGTCCTGGCGTTGGATTCCATTTCATTCTTGTTTCCGGAAAATAGGCGCTTGCATAGATGCTGGTATTCATCTGAGGAAGAACAAGAATCATTGAATGCTCGCGGGCATATCGCTTGAGATCGGTTTCTTTGATCCATCGGGACTTATCAAATTTCCAGCCGGGCAGTACCAGAAGAAGTCTGTAAGAGCTGACTTCGTTATCTTTTTGTTGGGAGGAGTTTACGGGTTCCGGAATATATAGATCGTAGGCAACTCCAGATTCGTTCAGGTCCTGATGGTAACCGGGCGAAAGCGGCGCCTGGTAGCGCATCTCTCTGGCCTGGGCCCCGGGACTACAGCATAAAAGGAAGAGGCCAGGTACGACCAAAATGCAGGAAAGCCAGCGCATGGTATTCAATGATGGGCCGGCCGCCATTCGTCAAGGCAAAGTGATGGAGGGTTCCTGCGAAAGGCGCATCAGAAATCTATCCGAATCCTTGAGCAATCTTTCTACTGCGCTCTTCATATGATCGGTAAATAGTGCAGGAGCAGGCTTTTGCAGAGAAGCCCAGAAGAAGCGATTGTGTTCATCGGAAAGCTCGATATTGCCCTGGAGATACTCGGCCACATAGGCCACACCCAGGGCGTCGACGCCGTCTTTCTTAACGAAATGGGGAAAGATGAAAACCGGGTCCGGTAGCAATCGGAATTGGACCGGGCCCAGCTCCTCTCGAACCTCCCGGGCCAGACTTTCTGAAAAAGGGGCATGGAGCTCATCATCGTTCAAGCGACCGCCCGGCAAATCCCCTTCATGGCTTGAACTGTCTTCCATGGCCAGAAAGCTGTTTCCATGGATCAAAAAGAGCTTGAGAGTGATCTGGAAGCGGCCCGGGCGATGAATCAAGTGGTTTCCTGATCAATCAAAGTAGGGCGCCCGTCGCGAAAGATTACCTCTCTTCCAATGGAACGTGCGCACCGCTGCATCCTCTTTTGTATCTTTGCCTTGCTGGAATTCATCAACTGCTCGAGCTGGAATTCCAGTTCCTGGAGAAAGAGACCTTCTACTCGACAGAGAGCTTCCAGCATATCTTCAAAGGCCTGGCCTGTATAGGTGCCTAGATTCTCGAAGAAGTAGATAAGGATTCGACTGGTTTCCAGGACATCAAAGAGTTCTTCTTCGGAGAGCAAGGCCAGGATGCTGGCGCTAAATTCAACCAGCGGCTGATGTCGAAAAACTCCAGACTCCAGTCTTTCGTCGTAGGGCCAGGGATTGCGCACCGATTCTTCAATTGCCTGCACCCATGCCGGAGAGAGCTGGCACTGGCTGATTTCGAACATGGAAAGCAGACAGAAAAGCACCTCATTCTTCCATTTTGGTTCGATGGTTTCGATGTAGCTGAGCGCCAGTTCGCCATTCCAGACGAAATCGTAGCTACAATCGTACGCGTTTTGAATCAGTTCAGGATCCAGTTTATCTGAGATTTTGATGCCAGCATCCTCTCCTCGAAGATACTGATCCATGACTTCGGGCCGGGTCATCAACAGGTATGCCAGAAGTATTAAAGACTCCGGAAGTGGTTTGCGGATTTCCAGCATCCTTTCCAGAATGTTCAGAACCTGCCCCTCATCTTCCAGGGAATCTAGATATCTCAGCGCCAGCCAGATATCTACCCATTCCTTTTCTTTGATGAAGTTCTGGGCCGTTTCGTGCGGGAAGCTACCCTCGATGATTTCAAAGATGGGAAAATCGATTTCGTTGAATTCCAGGTTTTTCTGTAGCCTGTAGGAGTTCTCATCCAGCCTGGCCAGCAAAGGTAATCGGGCTTCTCTTAGGTAGAAATCGGTTACATCCTGGTTACCGTTCAAATCCCGGTAGGAATGCAACGCTTCGGTGAGTTCCAGAAGGCAAAGGTCCAGTAGTCCGCGCTCTCCAGAGAAGAAAGGATCGTCAATCTCGCTGGCAAGCTCAATGAGTTCCATGTAGAAGTCCTCATCTGGAGCGCCGTTTTCCAGCCAGAACAGTATTTGTCTGTAAATCAGTCCGGAAAGCTGCTCCTCTGATTGTTCCTTTCCGTCTTTGTAGGCTCTGTACTGAGCCAGAAGCTGATACTTCATGGATTCCCCTTATGGATTGCTCTCAAGCAGCGGCTCCGATTTCCGCTACAAGATTTCTCAAGGAACGGCGCTTTCACCGAATTCCAAGATGCAGAGTTCTTTTCTTTGTCTGAACTGCACCCCATTATCTCGTCTTTACAGATCGGTATATTTTTTCAAGCTGAACTGGATCTGGCCAGATAGAATTTTCTTTTTCCAGAGTTCTGGCAACCTGATAGAAGATGCGAGCTTTTGTTAGATAGTCCGCATATAAATCGGGTTCCTTTTCCATCAAATTTTCAGTGCCCGCCGGGGACTCCGAAGGTAATAGAACACCTGGTTCCAGATAAAAGTGCTTAAACAATATGCGACTGCCTTCTATCCAGCCAATAATATCTGTGTCGCTGCCCCCGGCAAAGAAAGCAAAGGGTACGCCGTCATTTCCGGTAAAGTCTGAGCTCAGATCCCGACCCATGCTGCTATAGAGCTGACCACCGCCAGAAATGGCAAGGATTGTGGGCAAAAGATCCAGTTGTGAGGCAACATCTGTTCTAATTTCTGGCTTCCAGAGTGCTGGCGCATAGATAAACAACGGGATATGCCGATCTTGCAGATAATTGAGTCCGGCATGGTGGGTATGATCCGCCACAAGAATAAATACAGTGTTTTCGAAGTAAGGACGGTTGCGGACCTTCGAAAAAAATTCTGCCAGTGAATCGTCCATGAATCGGGCCGCCGCGAAGAAGCCCTGAAGTCTGGCCGCATCTGCGGGTCTGCCTTTTTCATATTCGGAAGGTAGAGTAAAAGGATGATGGGTGGATTGAGAAAAAAAGGCGGCCATGAAGGGGCCCTGCCTTTCATCAAGATATTTCAGGAATGCATTGAGGGTCTGAGCGTCGTCATAGCCAATGGTAGAGGTGGGCGGCGCTTGAATCAGATCTCTTAGCCTTTTCTGGCCCACCACAGTATCAAATCCCAGTTCCGGCAATACGCGGTCCAGGTTGTCGAAACTGGCATCCCCTCCATGATAGAATCCAGTGCTGTAACCATTCTTCTTGAGTAACATGGCCATGCCGGCAAAACGATTCTGAATCTGCGAGGATCGTAGAATGGTTCGCCCGGCACGATCCGGAATGCCCGCAAACATGGCAAAAATGCCGTTAGCGCTTCGACCTCCACTGGAGAAGAATCGATCAAAGTAGACTGATTTGCCTACAAGAGCGTTCAGAAAGGGTGTATTGGATGGATCTCCTCCATTTCTCTGGAGCAAGGAAGCGCTACCACTCTCCAGGATGAGGATGACGATGTTCGGCGGCGCCCTTTCCCGGGAAGCGGAAGAAGGCCTGGTTCCAAACTTTCCCGGCTGATTGTTTCGAGCCGGCATATAGCGAACCAGGGGATAATCCTTACTCAAGAACGCTGGCTCTGCTTCCAGCAGCTGTTGCGCCGTTCGAATAGCTTCATCCCTGGGTACGGTGGGCCGAAACTGCTCGGTGTCAGAAAGATCCCGGGAAACCGTAAATACTCCATTTAATGCCATCTGATCCAGATAGGGCTGGCCGCTTTGCAGCGCATCGGCGGTTCGGATGGGACTGGCCTGAAAACCTCCCCTGGACAGTACAACGAAGATAAGCATCCAAACAATACCATGGAGGGTCTCTGCGAGAGGACTACATTCGATGTTGATCCGCGTCGGTAGGTAGAAGCCCAACAAAACCATGGCCACCACCAATGCGATGAGCATCAGAGCGAACATCGGGGACTGGTCCATAGAAGAGCGGGCCAGCATGGGAAGGTCCACAAGATAGGCGCTGAATTCCCAGCCCAGATGCTTTCCGTTGAAGCGAAAGTTATAGGCGCTGGAAAGGGCCAGCCCTGTCAGAAAGGCAGTAAGCAGAAGGTTGATGCAGATTTCCAGCCGAAAAGACCACAGCGCGATTTGTCCGGCTCCTTTCTCTTTTTTCAGGCTTTTCCAGCCTGCGGAAAGTACCATACCCGCCCATCCTATGAGAAGGCCAGGGGCCAAAAAAATGGGAATGGTGGCCAGGTCAAATCGCAGTCCGCCCAGAAAAGCCAGAAAGGACTCCCGGAATCCCGGCGCAGGAGAGGGGATGTTGTAGAAAGCAAAAAAGAGACGTAGAAGAAGCAACTCCAGCAATACTGCGGAAAAGAAAATCAGCCTTTGCTTCCAGAGGATTCTACGGAGCATATCTGTACCTTAATTGTGACCGCCGTCCGGAGTGTCAGTAGGATTTCCGGCATCAGGCTCTTTGTATCCCAGCAACTCATAGCAATTCATCATTCCTTTACCCTTCACATTTACCTGTCTTGCCGGGCCACATTCAAAACGATCCTTGATTCTCTGGTAAAAGACTTCGGAAATCTGAATGGAGCCATCCACACCCGACGATTCCATCCGGCTGGCTGTGTTCACCGTATCTCCCCAGAGATCATAGATGAACTTGCGCGTTCCAATCACTCCAGCGATGACCGGACCGCAATGGATACCAATGCGGGTTTGCAGCGCTTTTCCATCGTGCAATTGAATTGAGACGTATTTTTTCATCTCCAGCGCCATTTTCGCAATGCGATGCGGATGCTCTGCAGAGGGAACCGGAAGTCCGCCGGCCACCATATATGCGTCTCCGATAGTCTTTATCTTTTCAAGCCCCAGCTCATCGCTGAGCTGATCGAAGCGCGAAAATAATCCGTTCAGCATATCCACAACTTCGTCCGGGCTGCGCTGCGCCGAAAAAGAAGTGAAGCCAACGATGTCCGCAAAGAGGACGGAGGCATCTTCGAAACGGTCCACAATCAACTCTTCGTTTTGCTTCAGTCGTTCGGCGATGGGTTCGGGCAGAATGTTTAGGAGCAGATGTTCGGCTCTGTCTCTAGCTTCCTGTAAATCCTTCGTTCTGTCCGCCACCTGGTGCTCCAGGTCCCGGGTATGGTTTTCGATGGCTTCGATCATATGATTCATTCCATCGGAAAGCGATTCCAGTTCATCCCCTGTCTTGAGAGCCGACCGCTGGCTGTAGTCGCCCGCTTCCACAAGAGATACGGTTTCGTAAAGGCTTCGTACCGGTTGCAGAACCTGTCGATTCAGAATCCAGACGATGAGAACGCCGGGAACAGCAATGCCCAGAAGTGCAGCCACCGCCGATACAACCAGAATGTAAAACTTGAACTGCTCGATGCGATGGTCGTACACCTCTATAACCGTTAGTCCGATCCCGTTGCCGGAGGCATCCAGCACCGGCGCAAGAACCGTCATGTAGAGTCCGTAATTTCCGTCCAGATACTCATCAGAGACGTAGGTTTCCCTTTCTTCGATTAGTTCTCGATAAAGATCCAGAAAGTCCTCGTCATCTATAATCGCTTCGCCCGGCAGTACCGTAGATTCTCCCTGCTGACCTATATAGATGTCCACTTCGATGGTCGTTTGCGGAAGTCTTTCCGTGCTCAGCCGGGCCTCTTCCTCCAGAGCGGGCTTCAATTCTTTCTGGCGAGTACGAATACGTAAAGGATTCAGCGAGAGAACATCGATGAAAGGGGCGTCGTTGAAGTAGAATCGTCTGGCATCCGGCCTGTACTCCATGTGATAGGACTTTCCAAGATGATTGAAGGAGACCTCATTTTCGTTCGGTTCCTGAAACATGGTAATTCGGGCCCGCTCCAGGGACCACATTTCAATAACCATAGAAAAGGCTTCGTGCTCTACCCAGATAGTTGGATGCTTAACCCGCATGCCATCGTGGACGTAATAGGATTCGCCGTCCTCGTCCAGGGCCAGGGTATAGAGGTAGGTAATATCGGGGTCGGCATCCGCTACCTGGCGCAGGTAATTGATTCTGGATTTGTACTCCTCTTTGTCGATGTCCGAATAGCTTCCGGCAACAAGAAAGTCGTCCCCGCCGATGGCGCTGGAAACCGATTGCGCCAGCACCAGCTTCTGTTCCAGGTATTGCCTCAGAAACCATCGGCTACCGAATCTGTACAGAGATACAGTCAGCACCGCAAAAAGCAAAGCCAGGCTGGCCGTAATCAGAAGAAGAATTCGTTTTCGCATTCGGGCAATCTTCCCCGGACTGGCAGACTGCTGCAATCCTCATTTAGGCTGGCGGAGCGAGTGGGCTGCCCTCTGTCCCGGCAGGTTCCGGTTTCGGGCGCTTCGCCCGGGGGCGGCCTATGCAGCCCATCTGGAGACCGGCCCGGGCGCCTCTATTGTCCTTGATCCCTGGCCCCGGCGGAAAAAAATACCTGGATATGGAAAAAACAACTGATGTTTATGGCGTTGGCAATGCAATCGTAGATACGCTTGCATTTGTGGACGATGACTTTATTCGCGAGAATGATCTAAAGAAAGGCGGTATGACCCTTTCCGACTCAAATGTCCAGGCTGAACTACTCTCTGCGCTTTCGCATAAGAGCCTGGAGTTACGCTCCGGAGGATCCGCAGCCAATACAATGATTGGTATTGCACGGAGCGGGGGCACCGGTTTCTATACCGGCAAAGTGGCCCGCGATCCCAACGGCGAATTCTATAGAAGAGATCTGCTGGATGCAGGGATTCATTTCGACGTACATCCCATCGAAGAAAAGGAAGGTCCCACTGGCACTTGCGTTGTTATGACCACACCGGATGCAGAAAGAACCATGTACACCCATCTGGGAGTATCTGTTCAGCTTTCTGAAAGCGACATCGATCCGCAACGCATTGCAAAGTCCAGGTACGTCTACGTGGAAGGGTATCTCTTTGACGGCGAAGGCCCACGCAAAGCCTGCTACAAAGCGCTGGAAGAAGCCCGGAAGAATGGGGCCGTTCCTACTTTTACTTTTTCCGATCCATTTCTGGTAGGCCGCTATAAAGAGGATCTTCATACTCTTGTTCGGGACTATTGCGATGTGGTCTTCATGAACGATGAGGAGGCGCGCGGCTTTACGGAGATGGAGTCTCTGGAAGAGTCCGCTCGCTACATTGGCAATATTGTAGATACTGCCTTTATTACCAATGGAAAGAAGGGCGCACTGGTGGTGCATAACAAAGAAGTATTCGAAGTGCCCGGCTTCGAGGTAAAGGCTATCGACACCAACGGAGCCGGCGATGCCTTTGCAGCGGGGGCCCTGTTTGCCCTGAGCAAAGGAAAGTCTGCGCAAGAAGCTGCGCGATGGGGTAACTTTATGGCTGGCGAAGTTGTGCAAATTCATGGAGCCAGGCTGGATAAGGATTACTCCTCCAAATTCGGAGAAATCCTGTCTTGATTCCCACCGGTGTCCTTCATCTGACCACAGCCAGATCCTGGCGTGGCGGAGAGCAGCAAGTGCTGTATCTGGCGCTTGCGCTCTCTGCGGAGGGCATTCGGCAATGCATTGTGGCTCCTCCTGGCTCGGAGCTCGGGAAGCGGGCCAGGCGAGAGGGGCTGGAAGTTCTGGAGATTCCCATGCTGGGAGAGATCGATTTTTTTGCCGCCTCCAGAATCCGAAAATACGCTCTGGCCAACGATTACAGACTTCTTCATGCGCATACTGCAAAAGCCCATGCTCTGGGACTGCTGGCGAGAAAGAAGTCCGAGCTGTTGCGACTCATCGTTTCCCGTCGCGTGGACTTTCCGGCGCGTCCCAATTTCTTGAGCCGCATGAAGTATCAGAGCCCCTTTGTGGATCGCTACATTGCCATTTCGCACAACGTAAAAAAGATTCTGGTTCAGGATGGCATTTCTCAGGAACGCATCTCAGTGGCCTACTCCGGCATCGATTCTCTGAAATTCAAAAAGCTACCGGGTTCCTCCCAACTTCGCAAAGAATTCGCCTGCGAAGGACATATGATTCTGGGCAACGTGGCTGCCCTGGTGGATCACAAGGATCATCGCACTCTTCTGGAAGCGGTGGGAATCCTGGAAGAGCTGACCGATCGATCGGAAGGCCCGGAGCATGACTGGAAACTGTTCATAGTAGGGCAGGGTGAACTGGAGTCATCTCTGAAATCTCTGTGCGAAGAACTACACCTGGAGAATCGAGTGATTTTCACCGGCTTTCGCCAGGACATCCCGGCTTTTCTGGATCTATTCGATATCTTCATTATGAGTTCTAAAGAGGAAGGACTCGGCACGGCTGTTCTGGATGCCATGGCGGCCGGCCTGCCGGTGGTGGCCACCGCCGGAGGCGGTATACCGGAGATGGTGGATCATCAGAAAGGCGGATTGCTTTCGCCGCCCCGTGGGCCTCGCATGCTCGCAGAAAACATCTACCGGATGATGGCGAAGAGTGGATTGCGAAAGCGGTACGGAAGTTACAATCGCAAACGAGTGAAGGATTTCGATTACCACAATACGGCCATGCAGAACCTTGCTGTATATGAATCGGTGCTGGGCGGCGGCTGATTCCGGCAAGGATGTAAACAACTCGGGTTCTCCATGGAAGATGAGGCGGGCAAGTTTCTGTATTGGCGCCTGGCCCTACGGACACTCTAGCTAAGCTTTTTGATGAACTCCGAAGCATCGCCCACCGGCGCTTCGCATGCCAGGTTCTTGCAAATGAATCCACGGGCTCCCTGCGGACCGTCCGGAATGCGGCCCAGGAGCAAGGGCAATTCTTCCGCCTTCGAATAGAGATCGGCTTCGGTCGTCTCCGGGGCACTGGAGCCCGGGGATGAGCTTTCGACGCCGGCGCCGCTGTTGGATTGCGGGGAGGTCTCGGCTGTAGCGTCGGTGGCCAGGGAAGCCAGCGCCGGGGGAAAATAGGCATAGATACGATCGGGATGACTCTTGCTCCACAGATAATCCATCATTTGCGCAAAGGTAGTATCTGAATCGGACGGCAGGGCGGTGGTTACTGCGATCTCTTCTGCGGGATCGTGCATCAAGAACAGACTCAAACACATGTAGGGATGAGCCTGAGGATACTCGAACAGAGCTCCTTTAAAATGATTCATGATATGTGTGGCCCATTTGCGGTAATTGGCCGGATCAAATCCATAGAGCGACAGACTGAGAAACAGGCGTGTGGCCGCCGAATTACCGGAGGGGATTACGCCATCATAGCCTTCGATGGGTCGCACCAGAAGCTCCTTCTGCTCCGGCGGCGATTCGTAAAAAGCGCCTGCGTTTTCTGGTTTGAAATCCTTGACTATACGCTGCGCCAGCTCATTGGCTCCAAGAAGATAGTCAGGCTCGCCGGTGCTGCGATATAGATCCAGAAGACCGCAGCCAAAAAGGGAATAGTCGGAAAGCGTGCCTGCATATCGCTTCTCTCCGTCCCGGAACCGGCGATAGAGCATTCCGTCCTGCATCAAGTTTTTCAGTACGAAGTCAGCCGCTTTCTTTGCACGGTTTGTATACTCTGGTTTCTTCAGGATTCGTCCGGCCAGCGAAAGAGCGGAAATCATCAGACCGTTCCAGGAAGTGAGGATTTTGTCGTCGCGGAGCGGACGTTCGCGCCTGGATCGGCGAGAAAGGAGGGCCTTGCGCGCCTTTTTCATTTTCTCCAGGAAGCGATCATCGACACCGAATTCCTCCGGCGGAACCGGAACATGCAGGATGTTTTTTCCTTCGAAATTTCCGCGAGCGCTCAGACCCCAGAAGCGAAGGATCTTTTTACGATCGTCCAGCTGTAGTCCTGCTTCTTCCAGCACCTCCAGGAATTCCTGCTCGGTCCAGACATAGAATTTGCCTTCTTCGCCCTCGGAATCCGCATCTTCGGCGCTGTAGAACGGTCCTGCCGGATCGGTCATATCCCGCCGAATGTATTCTATGCAATCATCCGCCCAGTCGGCGTACTCCTGTTTTCCGGTAACACGATGGGCCTCTACAAGAGCCATAATGAAAAGAGCATTGTCGTAGAGCATCTTTTCGAAGTGAGGAACCAGCCAGTCATGGTCCGTGGCATACCGGCACAGACCGCCTCCGATCTGATCGTAGATGCCGCCTCGCTTCATGGCCGAAAGCGTGGTCTCTACCATCTGAATACATCTTTTGTCCTGATTGCGATCGTACTGGCGAATCAGAAGGAGCATGGCCATGCTGGGCGGGAACTTGTTATTTCCATTGGTTAGAAATCCCCCTCTGTACGCATCAAAGGACTGGTAAAAGAGATCCACCGCTTTGATGCCTACCATCATCCCTGGAGGAGCTACATTCTCCACATCGCCTTCCGTGGTGGGCCGGTTGGTGCTCTTTAGAAAGTCCGTAAGCGCTGTGGCGGATTCCAGGATCTTTTCGCGATTGTTCTGCCAGACATCGGAGATGGTATCCAGCACCTGTCCAAAGCTGGGACGTCCAAAGGCCGGCTGGGGAGGGAAGTAGGTTCCGCCGGTAACAGGCCGAAGATCAGGAGTAAGAAAAACGTTCAGCGGCCATCCGCCCTGCTGCCCCATGGCCTGCAGGGATTTCATGTAGATCTGATCCACATCAGGAAGCTCTTCTCGATCTACCTTGATGGGTACAAAGCTCTGGTTCAGCTTCTTCGCGAGGTCCGGATTCTCGAAGCTTTCGCGTTCCATTACATGGCACCAGTGGCAGGTAGCATAGCCAATGGAAAGGAAGATCATCTTGTCTTCGCTGCGCGCTTTTTCGAAGGCTTCATCGCCCCAGGCAAACCAATCCACGGGATTGTAGGCATGCTGCAGTAGATAGGGACTTTTTTCCTGGGCCAGACGGTTGGGGCGTGCATTGGTGGACGAAGACATATCCGTACAAGAAAAAGAGAAGAGGCCTATCTGTCATCTTTTATGATACATGGCCTGGATGGGTCGCTATGCATGGAAAGGGGCGGTAGGCATCGATTGGCCCTGGCTGGAACAACATTGCGGACTTCGCGATGGAGGTTCGATGGAGTGCGTTGTGGACTTTGTTGTACGGTCCGATCGTCGGGCGCAGGAAAGCAGCCAGGTCGCCGAATCGATACAGAAAAGAGGGTGCGCTGAGTCCGGCACGAAAAAAGCCGGCGAAGTTGCCGGCTTTCGAAAGGGAAGGGCCCTGCCTCTGTAGTCGGACCCTCTGTGAAAATAGTAGTGGCCTGGCCCTGTAGGTTTCAGCGGCCTACAAAAAGCGTATGAGACTGGCGTTGCTCGTGCAGAAGCATGCTTTCTTGCGCTGGCTGACTTTCAATGGCATCCGGTCCCACCTTAACGCGGTTGAAAACATCCAGAAACATGGATCCAATCAGAATCGCAAATAGGATAATGGGATACCAGATCCCGTACAGCCACACAATCTTGTCTTCGTATTTCATATGCATGAAATACCACAGAACCACGAAGGCCTTGCCTGTGGCAATCGCCATGGCGATCAGAACGTTCACCAGCATGCTACCAGAGTCCCAGTAGGAAACTGCCACAGTGATGATGGTAAGAATATAGAGTGTAAGGCCGGCGAAGATGTAGGTTTTTGTAGGGGAAACATGTCCGCGGCTTTCTTGATCAGGTATATGCATTTGAATCTCCTATGATAGCTTCCTTGTTTTCTGTTTTCTCGGATCGTGCTTTCTTACTGAACGAGGTAGAATAGAGGAAACAGATAGATCCAGATGAGGTCCACAAGGTGCCAGTACAGAGTTCCGTTTTCTACCGGAGTGTAGTACCAGTGAGAATAGCGTCCTCTGGCCATCTTGATCATCAGTCCGATGATAATGGACATACCAATGACTACGTGCAGACCGTGAATCGCGGTCATAATGAAATAGAAAGAAAAGAACAGAACGATTCCGTTTTTGTCCACTGGAGCGCCTTCCCAGGTGGCCGGGATGGGTCCGTATGCATGGGTGGCATGATCCACTACTATCTGAGCCACCTCGCCGGGGAAGATGCCATGATGAAACTTTCCGCTGTATTCGAAGTACTTCACAACGAGAAAGCCGCTGGCCAGCACTACGGTGGTTCCGAGCATCCAAAGGGCTCGGGTGCGCCGGCCGCGTTGAATGCTATCCAGGGCCAGCACAGCAGTTACAGAGCTGGTGATCAGGATGAGGGTGTTCAGACCTCCCATGACCCGATCCAGAGACATATGGGCCAGTTTGAATTCCGTAGCGTACTTTCCGTGAAAGAGGGCAAAACCTGCGAACAGCACTCCAAAGAGAAGTAGTTCTGTGGCCAGAAAGAGCCACATCGCCAGTTTGGCGCCTTCATATCCTCCCAGTTCTTCATGGGCCGGGTGTCGATCTATTGCATGTGCCTGTGACATCTGTTCCTTACCTGAATCTTTACTAACCTGTGCATGCAGGCTGTTTTTCTATTTCTATGTTTGAATGCTTTCTGATTCGATCGCTTTCTATAGTTACTTTTTTCCAGGAATCCAGCCAGGATTCCTGTTTCCATCTGAATCCAGCCAGAGTCCGATTTTTTCCAGTCTATTCCAGAACGAGAATGAAAAAACGAAGAAAGGGGCCGCAGGAATGAAGCGACCCCGGATTCTCCGAGACTAGCCTACCTCTCTTTCCGCTGCCGGCTTTTCGGCTGGTCGACCTTCGGTTCCGTAATCGTAAACATCGTCCGGGAAAGTGGGGATCTCCACGAAGTTAGTAGTCGGAGGAGGCGAACTGGTCTGCCACTCCAGAGAAAGTGCATTCCAGGGATTGGCGCTGGCCTTTTCGCCTTTCCAGGCGCTTACCAGAAGGTTCACAAGAATGATAACGTAAGCTCCACCGTTGAACCAGGATCCCACTGTGGAAACAAAATGCCAGGTGTGATAGATGGGCAGATAATCAAAATACCGACGCGGCATACCTTCCAGACCAAGGATAAACTGGGGCAGGAAAGTGAGGTTGAATCCGAAGAACAGAGTGAGCCAACCGATGAAGGCCCATTTCTTGTCATACATGCGTCCGGTGATTTTTGGGAACCAGTAATGCAGCGCTGCCATCAGAGCTACCACCGTTCCGCCCTGCATCGTATAATGGAAGTGGGCTACCACAAAGTATCCATCGTGCAGCAGAACGTCAGTATTCAAAACAGCCAGGTGTATCCCTGTCAGACCGGCAATGGTGAACATGAAAACGAAACTCAGGGCGTAGTACATGGGCGCCGCTTTGTAATCCACGGAGCCTTTCCATAGAGTGGCGATCCAGTTAAAGACTTTGATGGCCGTAGGGACCGCTACAAAGAAGGTAAGGAAAGAAAATACCCAGCGGGACCAATCGGCCATTCCAGATACCAGCAGATGGTGTCCCCATACAATGAAGGAAACCAGTGCAATGGCCAGGGAGGAATAGGCGATGGCCTTGTAGCCGAAGATAGGTCTCTTTGAGAAGACCGGCAGAATCTCGCCAATGACGCCGAAGGCCGGCAGAATCATAATGTAGACCACTGGGTGGCTGTAGAACCAGAAGAAGTTCTCGAACAGGATGGGGTCACCGCCTTTGGCAGGATCAAAGATGCCCACATCCAGAGTTCTTTCCAGAATCAGCAGGACCAGGGTCATACCAACCACCGGAGTGGCCAGAACCTGAATCAAAGAAGTAGCATATGTAGACCAAACCATCAGTGGCAGACGGCCCCAGGTGAGGTTGGGAGCGCGCATTCTATGGATGGTTACGATAAAATTGAAGCCAGTCATAATGGAAGAGAATCCCATTACGAAGGCGCCCAGTGTAAGGAAGATCACCAGGTTGTTGATTCGCATGGAGTAGGGCGCGTAGAAGGTCCAGCCTGTATCCGCCGGGCTCA
>JAGRNE010000370.1 GCA_020440915.1 Leptospiraceae bacterium
CTTCGATCCGATGAAACGGAGGACGAGTCAACTCCTTTCCTTTCCAACCGGTGGCCATCAGAGATCTAACGTTGTAATCGCTTACGCACCAGGCAACGTCCGCATCCAGAAGGGCCACTCGCCGCAAGCCTTCCTGGCAGGCACGTGCAATACCGCTATGATAAGGCTCATAGAATTCCGGTGGAGTCACGTTATGATATCGCAGCACCTTTTTCCCGGGAAAGGCCCGAAAGAAGTCATCCCCGGCCTCCCAGGCTATTCCGTAATGATAGACCAATAAATCGTCAGCCTCGGCCTTCTGCAGCCACCCTGAGGATAACTTCCGAAACCTGGAACGCATGGCACCGCCAGCACACAGAATAGTTGCATCCCAGCCCAGGGCCAGGAGTCGTTCTTGCATGGCCATGGCATCGTTGGCCATGGCATCCCGCCGGTCCAGGCGCGGTAGAAGTAGGTAGGCTTTCATCCGGTGCGAAGGGAAGGGTCCAGAGACCTTTTAAATGTGGCCGGGTAAGCCAGGTCCAGAATGAGTCGAAGATTGCGCAGACCCAGTTCTACGTTCTGGATCTTTGTTTGAAAACTACAATTGTAGTTACCCTGCTTCAGTCTACCCTCCACGGCTTCGCCGTTAGCGGGCAAAAGATCCGTTTCCAGAGATACTACAATCCGCTGCCGCGTTTCGTACAAGATCCTGGCCTCGCATTCCACTCCACGCAATATGAGCTGAATGGACTGGTTTTCATGGAAGAGGGGCACGGCGCATCATACTCGTCTACCTACCACGGTCAAGAATACATTGATTTGCAGCGCGGGAGTAAAACTTTGCGTCATGGCTCGAATCCTGAAATCATTACCCGAACCCGGGACCAAGATCGCAATCGCTTATTCCGGAGGTTTGGACACCCGCACCGCCGTCGCCTGGATGAACGAGAAGGGACTGAAGGTATATTGCTACACTGCAGACCTCGCCCAGCCCGACGAAACCGATGTTCAATCCATACCCGAAGGTGCCATGGAACATGGAGCCGCCTCCGCGGAGCTACTGGACTGTAAGGAAGCCCTGGCCCGGGAGGGAATCACCGCTATTCAGTGCGGAGCTTTCCATATTCAATCCGGTGGCCAGAAATATTTCAACACCACTCCCCTGGGCCGGGCTGTAACCACGCTATCAATTGTTCGTGCCATGAAGCAGGATAAGGTAAACATCTTTGGAGATGGCTCCACCCACCGAGGAAACGACATTCAGCGATTCTTTCGATACGGCATTCTAATGAATCCCGATCTGCAGATATATAAACCCTGGCTGGACTCCGCCTTTGTTCAGGAATTCGGGGGGAGAAAGGAAATGTCCGAATACCTGGTAAAGATCGGCAAACCGTATCGCGCCTCCACCGAAAAGGCCTACAGTACCGACAGTAACATGTTAGGAGCCACTCATGAAGCCAAAGACCTGGAATATCTGGATCGCTCCATGTATATTGTAAGTCCAATCATGGGTTTGCCATTCTGGGATCCGGCCACAACCATTGAGAGCGAAATGGTGGAGATAGAATTTCAACGGGGCTATCCTGTGAAGATCAACGGCGAATCCCTGGATGCAACGCAGATCATTCTAAAGAGCAACGAGATCGGCGGCCGCCATGGACTGGGCATGAGCGATCAAATCGAAAACCGTGTAATTGAAGCCAAAAGTCGCGGAATCTATGAGGGACCGGGTATGGCTTTGCTGCACATCGCCTACGAAAGACTTCTCTCCGCGGTTCACAATGAGAATACGCTGGACCTGTACTTTAATCTTGGGCGCAAATTGGGACGGGTCCTCTACGAAGGCCGATGGTACGATAACGAAGCGATGCTACTCAAAAGCGCACTTTCCGGCTGGATCGCCTCCACGGTAAGTGGGAAGGTTACCCTGGAATTGCGACGCGGCAACGATTATAGTATCGTTCGCACGGATCCCGATTTTGCCACATACAATCCGGAAAGCCTGAGTATGGAGAAAACAGAATCACAGTTCACACCCGAAGATCGAATAGGACAACTGGAAGTACAATCCCTGAGTGTGATGGATAGCAGGGCGCTATTGATGCATCTGTTTTCCACGCTTCCGGAAAGCCATCAGCATTTGCTTCTGGAATCCAATCAGTTCGCCCGGGCTCTTAAAGAGGATAGCGAATCCTGATTCTTCCATTCGCGGTGAGCCCGCCGCGGCGGCGGATGCCAGCCGGGGAGGGGCAGCTGCAATCGGAAGCCGGCCGGCGCGCCGGCCTGTGTGAAAATAGGGGATTTCGCTTCGACATTGGCCCCCGGGCAAGCCCTGCGTAACCCCGGACTGTCCTCGGACGGAACGGGGCCCGGATATGCCAGAGCTCACCGGGGTTCGAACGTGCTTTCGAATTACTTCTTGCTCAAGAATTTCATCATCTTTCGCAGTCGAGCGCCCACTTCTTCGATTT
>JAGRNE010000371.1 GCA_020440915.1 Leptospiraceae bacterium
AGCTAAGAACGAAAACCGACTGAGCTATAGGCCCGATGAGAAGAACAAGCAAGACTGCGATACTCCGTCATCCCGACAGGTCCTTTTGAGGCCGCGTGTCCGGACACCTTGTGGTCGCGAGCTTGGTAGATTGGGATGGCGGACTGTGCTGCACAGTTCCCGGCGAAAGCTTTTTATGATTCTTTTGTAATGGGCGGTAGCTCTTTCAGCCTGTAACCCACACCTGGTTCTGTGACGATTATTGCGGGCCGTGCTGAATCCCTTTCGATTTTTCTACGAAGCTGTAGCACATAGACGCGTAGGTAGCCCGCTTCCTGTTCATGTCCAGGTCCCCATATTTGTTTCAGAATCTGCTGTTGGGTGAGCACGCGGCCTGAATGCCGGGCTAGAAGAGTGAGAATCTGGTATTCCATGGGCGTAAGGTGTGTCTCCTGGCCGGCCACGAACACCTGCCTCTTTTCAAAATTGATGGTGAGCCAATCCGTGGTGAACTCTGCAGCCACAGGTCCAGTGGAGGTGGCATGACGGAGCGCCACACGAATCCGTGCAAGAAGCTCTTCATTGCTGAATGGCTTGGTTACAAAATCGTCAGCCCCACCATCCAGGAGAGCCACTTTGTCGTCGTCCGAATCACGAATGGTAAGCACGATTACGGGCCGCTGAAACCATTTCCTCAGATCTTGAAGGACGGCCAGCCCATCCATATCCCCCAGAGAAAGGTCCAGCAGAATCAGGTCGGGAGTGCTCGCGGCAGCAAGCTGCAGGCCCTGTTTTCCATTCGAAGCCTCAACCGTCTGATAACCCTCTGACTCGAGCAAACGACGCAACAGACGTCGAATCTGGATTTCATCATCGACGATTAAGATCCTTGCCTGGTTCATAATTCAATTCAATCTGAAAAATCGCCCCGCCCTGCGGAGCATTCCTTGCGGTGATCGCGCCATCGTGCAGCTCCACAATACCTCTAGCAATGGATAATCCCAGGCCCGAACCACCGGGCTCCATATTTTTTCCGCGGTAGAACTTCTCGAAAATATGCTCCTGATCCTCCGGGTGTATTCCGGGGCCCCGGTCTTCCACCTGGATGCGAAGCTTTCCACGCCCGGCATCTGCATCTACGTGAACATAGATCGGTTTTTCCTTCGGTGAATAAGTGTGCGCGTTCAAAAGCAGATTGCTCAACGCAAGCATCATTAAGATGAAATCCACCCGGATAAATAAGTTGTCCCGGCTCATCTCAAGCTCCACCTTCCGGTCTGCCAGTTCCTCTTTCAGATCCTCCAGAGTGGCTCCAATCAGATCTGTGACATCATGGTACTCAAGTTTCAGTCGCGTATGGGCACTTTCGATTCGATGCATTTCCAGGAGATTGCGGACCAACCGATCCAGGCGACGGGCTCCCTTGAGTATTTCCCGGGTAAGATCCTGGAACTCTGTCTTACCACCCAGCAGCAGAAAGAGTGTAGCGGCAGCGCTCTGGATGGCGGCGATGGGCGTACGCAGTTCATGGGATACCGTGCTCAGCAGCAAACGTGAAATACGCTCCGATTCCTCCTGCTGGACCATCTTTCTTTTTTGTTCATCCAGCTTCTCCCGTTCCAGGGCCATGGCGATCTGTGCTGCAATGGTCTCAAGCAAGGAAACCTGATCGTGCGGCAAGGGTAGATTGTCCTCCCTTTTGAATATGAGCACTCCGGCAGAACCGTTGGGGCCGATCAACGGAATGAACTGTCGATCCAGGTTTTTCATGGTCGCGGTCTGCTGCCCGGCCTTTTTGGAATTTGCGAGGACCCACAGGGCTACCGCATAATCGCTATCGGAAACGGAAAGTCCGGTTTCCAGTACGGGCTCTCTCTGTAGTCCTTCAGTATCGCCGGCCAGCAGAAAGGCTACACGGCATCGAAACAGGCGTTGCAGTCGAATGGCTCCCTCTTCCAGAATTGCATGAATGCTATCCCGGCGGGACAAAGCAGCGGTTAGCTCGTAAAGGCTTCCAAGGCGAAATTCCCTTTGCATCAGCGCTATCTGGCGTCGCTTCAGGCGGGAGGTAGTCTGCCCGGAGACCAGGGCCACCAGGAAGTAGATTAAGAACATAATGGTGTCCTCCAGCTTTCCAATGCGCCACTGGTAAAGCGGAGGGATAAAGAACCAATTCCAACCAAGGGCGCTGAGCGTGGCCACGAACAGTATGGCTCCCCGGCTCAAGTAAAGCCCAAGGAAGGATACAGTGGCCAAAAACAAGAGACCGGTGGTCCAGTAATTGATGTAGGGTTGAGCCAGATAATTGGAAAGTCCCAGTACGAACAGTATGGCAGCACCCAGATAATATTCGCGCAAGGGCATCTTTTGCCGGGGCAGTCTGCCTTCTTTGCGCGGTTCCAGAGGTTCGGTAACGATATGGATGTCGATAGAACCACTGTCATCGATGAGCCGTTGGATCAGATCCCGACTACGC
>JAGRNE010000372.1 GCA_020440915.1 Leptospiraceae bacterium
GACTTCGAGGATCGTCCTGTGCTCTGGAATCGTGTTTTTTCCGTACGAAGCGATTCCCGGGATTCGCTATTGATTTCCGACTATGGCGCTCATCAGGTCGTGATGACTACACCGGAAGCCTACAAACGTTCCGGCCTGAACATCAAGCTTCAAAAGGTGGACGTTGCCTCTTTTCCGGTGGTAGGACTGTTCGTGCAGGCGGAGACCCGGGACGGCAAAGCTCTACCCGGTCTCAGTCGAAAAGAAATCTTTGTCTACGAAAACGACAGGCGCATCGGCGGCGTTCGCACCGATAACATGGAGCCCTACCAGAAAAGAACCAACATCGTAGTCGTTAAAGAGAATTCAGAGAAGCTGCGAAGCGAAGGACTGGATGAAATGATTCCTTCGGTGCTGCAGCCCATGTTGCTACCCCTGTCTATTGTGGATCGTTTCAAGCTGGTACGAAGCGGCGAACAGAGTCGCCTGATCTATGAAGGCCGGGAACGAAAGCAGATTCTCAAACTCATGTCTACCGGGGAGACAGCTACGGCGCCTTCCCTGGGCATGTCCAGCTATTTCGCCATTAGTGAGCTGGTGAGCGAGATCGGCCCTCGCGGAGTAGTGCTCGTTGTATCCGGAGCGATGCCCGAAGATACCTTTTCGCCATACGGAATAGAT
Source organism: Leptospiraceae bacterium (assembly GCA_020440915.1). Classification (GTDB taxonomy): domain Bacteria; phylum Spirochaetota; class Leptospiria; order Leptospirales; family Leptonemataceae; genus UBA3465. The sequence continues at coordinate 661 of JAGRNE010000372.1, forward strand.
AAGATCGTTCAATACGCCAGGGCCCAGCAGGTTCAGATTCATGTTGTGTCCTTTGAGCAGGACAGGGATCTGACGCCTCTCTATCAGGACCTGGCCCATCGTACCGGCGGCGAGTATCTGCGGGCCTTTGATGAGACAGCCCTGAAGAATCTTTATGCGAAGATTCGAAACCATACCGATTCGCGATATATCCTGACCTATGATTCGCTGGCCGGGCAATCTCTAAAGGATCGCTACGTCGATGTTCGCGTGGAAGTGCATTTTCAAAATACATCTGGAGTGGGGGATGGCGGCTTTTTCGTCCCCGGGGAGTAAAGAATGAAAAAGGGTCTACTGATTATTGCTGGCATTGCCCTGGCCTCCTTGCCGTTGCTTTCCCGTCCCGGTGAAACTCCGGAATATAGCAGTTCTGTGGAGCTTTACAGGCAGGCAGAAGAATACTATAATCAGGGGAAATACCGCCAATCTTTGCAGATGCTTCGAGAAGCTCTGGAAAAGAACCCTTCTTTCAGCAAGGCTCATCTACTCTCCGGTCTTGCTTCCATCGAAATCTCGGATTACGAAAGGGCCATAGTTCACCTTGATCAGGTCCTTCGTGCGGATCCGCATAATCTGGATGCGCGCATTGGAAAAGGAAGGGCGCTTACGGGCCTGGGCAGACTACAGCAGGCCGAAATGCTTTTTCAGGAAGTCAAAGAGAAGGATCCGGGTAACGTGGATAACCTGTACGGCCTTGCGCAGTTGCGCATCCTTTCCGGACGCTACGATCTGGCTCGTCAATACCTGGGGCTGATTCTTCGAAAGGATCCGGCCCACAGGCAGGCCCTGCAGGATATGGCCATCCTGGAAACCCGGGAGGGCAGGCTGGAAAGCGGCCGCGATTATCTCAAGAAAGCAACGGCGGTGGATCCTGCTCATAATACGGTATCGGTGACTCGCGGTATAGTTCTTTCGCTGCAGGCGGATCATGCCAACAGCGAAGCGGAGCGACTGGCCCTGAAAGATGAGGCGGCGGATGCCTTTCGCACAGCGGCACGGGAAAATCCTGGCAGGGAGCTTCTACAAAGGATCATTCAACTGGATATAGAAAGAGGTTATCCGGAAGATGGGCTTGATATTCTGCAGCAGGCCCGGGAGTCCTACGATGGATCTCGCCTCCTTCTGCTGGCCGCCAATCTATCCCATGCGCTGTACAACAAAACCGGCGAGCGAAAGTATCTCGATCAGACCATGGAAGATTTGAAGCGACTATGTCTGGAGAGCCCGGAAGATGTTCTCGCCTGCTACAGACTGGAAATACTGAGTCTGGAGAATCCCGGCACCGCCGAACTGCGTTCCATGCTTGCAGGACGGCATCTGCAGCTGGCCCGTAGCTATGAAAGCGATCTCCGGTATGGTCTGCTGGTTTCGCATCTGAAAGAGGCGCTGCAGCTTTCGCCTGGAAATGCAGAAATTGAGAATCGACTGCTGGAATTCTATCGGTCAGAGGGTGATTTCAACGCCTATCTGCAGACTCTGGTAAATTTAAGAGACCAGAATCCGGATGAACCCCTGTGGCAATATCGCGTGGAGCGGGCGCTGCAATCCAGAAAGCAATATCTGTCTTATAGAGAAGGCCTGCAGCAGTACGCAAACGGGGACATTCGTACCAGGCGACCTACAGTGGTGCTGGTCATGGATTTTGAGAGTCTGGATCCATCACACTGGAATGAGGAGCAAATTGTATCCCATGCACTGGAAGATGCTATCAACGATATAAGCAAATTGCAGCCAGCCAGCCGCGAA
>JAGRNE010000373.1 GCA_020440915.1 Leptospiraceae bacterium
TTGCCTGTCGTATTTCATCGATGTTCATGCGGTTGTTTCGATTCGTTCAGGGGGGCCTGCAGCGCGCAGGACGATTCGCGAAGGGTTACGGTGAATTACCAGCCCTGCCGATCCTGATCAATCTCGGAAAGTGGCCTTGCCCCGGCGGGTTTTCTTCGTTCTCCTCGAGATCTTCGATCGGATTCTCTTCTGTCGCCGGCTGCGCCGTTTTGAGCACCTGGCGCCGGATCGCTGATAATCTGTGAAGCCTCGCCACCTTCAATGGTATCGGCGCTCATATTGGCAGAGCTTCCTCCGTTTTCACTGACGAATCTTACTGCATTTCTATTCCCGGGGTTATGAGCCTCAGCTTTCAGCGCTTCCAGTTCTTCCATGTCCAGATTCGTTCGTGCCATCTCGAACATTGCGTTGGGAAGCAGCCCCTCTTCATCGGCGGACAGCTCGGGCTTGATTCGATGGACAAAGTACATGTCCAGTTCGCCTTTTCCTTTGGCCTGCACTTTACCGCGATATTCGCATTCGAATAGATCCTTTACCAATTCGTAGGTTGCTCCGGAAACATTTACCATACCCGGGCTTCCCGAAGATTCCATGCGACTGGCCACGTTGACCGTATCGCCCCATATGTCGTAGGAGAACTTGTTTTTGCCGATTACCCCGGCCGTTACCGGGCCGGAATGAATACCGATGCGAATCTGCCAGAATTCGAACCCCAGCTGGCTTTTGACTTCCGCCATCTGATTCATGAAGCTGCGAAACTCCAGAGCCGTAAGACAGGCATCTATGGCATGGCCTTCGTATGGAACAGGCAATCCACCGGCGCACATATAGGCATCGCCGATGGTTTTGAGCTTTTCCATGTTGTTGCGACGCGAGACCTCATCGAACTGAGAAAAGCATCCATCCAGCTCCTGGATAAGCTCCGCCGGACTGAGCCTCGCCGCCGCCTTTGTAAATCCTACAAAATCTGTAAAGAGCACGGATACGTTGTCAAAGTACACCGGCTCCACTCGTCCGGACTCTTTCAGTTCCTTTGCGGTAACACTGGGCAGCACATTTTCCAGAAGAGCGTCGGACTCGGCCCGGGCTACCTCTGCTTCTTCTTTGGCTGCCACCGCCTCTTCGCGTGCCTCCTGGGTGGTCTGGAGCAGGGCCGTGGTGCGGACCGCTCCAGCAATTTGATCGCACATCCGCTCGATGAAAGTAATGTCTGACTTTGTAAGTTCCTTGGCCGGGTCTGCCACCATGATGCCCACCGTGCGATCCTGAAGCACCAGAGGAACCTGCAGGATTGTGCGCGGCTTAAGAGTTTCCACAATCTCCAGATCTTTGCCGGCCAGTCTTTTGGGAATCTGCTTTATGTAGAACGTCTTCTGCCTTTTGTATGTGGACGCCATGGTGCCTGGGTCATTCTTTAGATTGATGCGAAATGTATTTAGCCATCGCTGCCTCTCTTCGGGACTCACCCCTCCTCGGGCAGCGGCAGGCGTCAGCTCATAGCTTTCGTTATCTACAACGAACAATGCCTGGTTTTCTATCCCGTATTGCTCTTCCAGATGGTCGAATAGTGTTTCGCAAAGATTCTGCAGGCTTGAGGTTTCGTTGGCCTGTTTCGAAAGATCCGCCAGCAATTCCGTTTCCTGCTTCGCCGCCTCGGCTCTTTCTCTGGCCTGAGCCGTGCTGTTCAACAGGGCTGTGGCGCGGATGGCGCCAGCTACCTGGTTGCAGAATCGTTCAATGGACTGTATTTCTGCTTTTCGGAGTCTTCGCCTGGGACCGCAGGTAAAGAAACCGATCACTTCGTCCTGAATCATCAGTGGCACTTGCAGCGCGGATTTCAGATTTAGCTTTTCCACGATCAGACGATCCCCGGGCGCAGAGAAGCGTTCTGGGAAGGCAGGCATGTACAGAGTTTTCCGCTTTGTGTAGGTTCGATACAGAGTGCCGATGTCCGGCTCAAGTCGATAGCGCGAAGTGGACAGCCAGTGTTCTGTGTCCGGGTCCAGAGCGGCAGCCGCATCCCAGGCAGCAGCCTGTAGCTCGTTTGTGGATTTATCCAGTACGAACAAACAGAAATCGTCCAGCTGTAGAGCCTCTCGCAGATAATCGAACAATGCCTGGCTCACGGCTTCCAGGTCTGTAGCTTCGTTTGCCTTGCGAGAAAGCTCGGCCAGAACTTCGGTTTCTTTTTTTGCCACTTCTGCACGGGATCGCTCGGTTTCCGCCTGCTGAAGCAGATTGGCGCCGTATATGGTGCCGGCAATCTGTTCGGCGAACCGCGCAATACTTCCAATCTCTTCCCGGCTTAATTGCAGCCGACCGGAGTAATTGGAAAAATACATCATCCCAATGGTCTGACCCCTGACTTTGAGCGGGACCACCAGTGCGGATTTCAGATCCACAACCTGGACGAGTTTCTGCAGGGGATCATCCATGGATAGAG
>JAGRNE010000374.1 GCA_020440915.1 Leptospiraceae bacterium
CCTGGCTATCGAAAGACATAAGAAGAGGTAGTTGTGGATTCTTTGCGACAGGAGTACCATGGACTTTGCTCGGTGGAGGGCACGGTGCTGGGAACCATTCGCAAGTTTCCCATTCGTCCCGTTGTCTTTCATTCCGGCGATTTACAACAAGATCAAATTCCAGCCGAATTGAATCGCTTTCGGCAGGCATTGCAGGCGGCCCGGGAAGATACCCTGGAAATATCCAGGGATCTCGCTCCAGAACTGAGAGCCATCTTTGAAGCCCAGGATCTAATGTACGAAGATCCAATGTTTGTGGATCCCATGGAAAAGAGCATTTCGCTGGGAATTAATGCAGAAGGGGCGCTGGAAGATACCTACCTCGATCTAAAGAAGGGCTTTGCCGCTCTGCCCGAAGGAGTATTCAAAGAAAGGGTTTCGGATCTGGAGGACGTGGTTCACAGATTGCTCAAACATCTTCGCAACGAATCCCTGGAAGCTTTTCCGTATCAAAAATTTCTGGAAGGTCTGGGCCCGGATGACATTCTCATAGCGCAGGATCTTGACCCATCTTTCTTGCTGCATATTCGCGAAGTAGGGGGCATTGTCCTGGAAGAGGGCGGTCCCATGGGGCATCTTTCCATTCTGGCCAGCAATCGAGGGATTCCTACTCTGGTGCGATGCGAAGGGGCCTGCAAGCTGGAAGAGGGCATGCCTGCCTTGCTTCTGGCCCATGAAGGGCGAATCGTTCAGAGTCCGGAAAAACCGGAGGCCCATCGTGGACAGAAAGGAACGCTGGATAATCTACCGCAGAAGGCTCGCCCGTCCGGAGGTTTTCATTCTGTAAGACTTTCTGTGAATGTGGACGATCTGGAAGGCGCGAAGCGCACCTCTGAACTCGGAGCGGGATCCGTGGGTCTCATGCGAACCGAGTTCCTGTACATGAAACAACCGGGGTTGATTCTGGACGAGCCGGGTCAGGTGGAAATCTATTCACAGTTGCTTTCGCGCTTCAAAGACCAGAAGGTTGTGTTGCGCCTGATTGATCCGGACGAGGACAAGGATCATCCAGCGCTGCATCGATCTGCCAGTAGCCGAGGACTTCGGGGCCCGGCCTATCTGATGGCGGAGCGGAGGATTATAGAAAGCCAGCTAAGATGCATATTCTTGGCCTCCCAGAAGGTGGGTATGGAGCCCGAGAAACTGGGTATTCTTGTTCCTCTGGTATCTTCTGTGACTGATCTTCAGGATGTTCTGGAGATCTGGCGGCCACAGATTCACAATCTATTCGAGAAAAAGACGCCTCTTCTGGGAGCAATGCTCGAAACCCCTGCGGCCTGTATGAGCGTAAAGGATCTGGGACGGTATGTGGACTTTTTCAGTATTGGCACCAACGATCTTGTGCGATACAGCTTTGCTACCAGTCGCTCCTTTTTGGCCGAGTACTATCGGGAGCCCGGTCTTTTTCGCATGCTCCGAAATGTATTCGAAGCTACCGATAGACCTGTAAGCGTTTGTGGGCAGCTGGGTATGCGCGAAGGCTTCGCTTCGGCCCTCGTTGGTCTGGGAGCTCGCGAGCTCAGCGGAAGCTTCCGGCAATCCTATTCCATCTATCGGGAGCTGGAGCAGCATACCTTGAAGAGCATGCAGGATCTGGCGGACAGTATCTGCCATGCAGTGACCCGGGACGATGTAGATTCACTGATCCATGACTATCTGCATGTCGGGCGGTAGATCGCAGATAAATTCCATTTTTTTCTTCGATTCTGGATGCAGCATGCGCAGTATATGACTGTGTAATGCTACACGATTCATTCGCAACCTGGAAATCTGTTCTTCTGTTTCCGCGTCGTGAATAAAACGCAGGTATTGGGCTGGATCGAATCCGTACAATCGATCGCCCACCACAGGATATCCCAGGCTATGCAAAGTGGCACGAATCTGATGCATTCGTCCGGTATGCAGTCTGCACTGCAAAAGGCTCAGTTCCCGACTTCGGCGCAGGCAACGAAAGTCTGTATGGCATGCTCGTCGGCCCAGATGATCTGCTGGAGGAGCATCTTTTCTGCCCTTCAGAGTCCGCAGGAATTGTTCGGCGGCCGGATTCCTGCCTTCCGGGGCCTGCCAGAACCTTTGCTTCTTTTTTACTTCGCTTTCCGGATCCGGACCAATCCAGCCTGCAGCCTCCAGCCATCCGTTTTCAGCGCTGGCATCCGGAAAATGCCCTTCGACAATGACCAGGTACTCCTTTTCAAGCCCGCCCCGACGCATCATCCGGGCCAGCTCCCGCGCGCAACTCTGGCTTTCTGCAAGAAGCATTAACCCGGATGTTTCACGGTCCAGCCTGTGAACGGGCCGGACTTTGTAGGGCTCCTCGGAGTTTTCTGTGAGCTTTTCGATGAGAATGTGCTGTAATGTATTTCGATGGTAAATGCCCGATGGATGCACCGGAAGATTC
>JAGRNE010000375.1 GCA_020440915.1 Leptospiraceae bacterium
TCGATTATTTAGCCTATCGGGGAAACCGATTATCTAACGTATTCCTTGCCGTTAAACCTGTAGATACCGGGAACGAACTCCTCCTCTCCTAGATTCGGACCCGTCCTACCTTCGACGGTAAGTCTTATGGGGCAGAATTCTTGATCGCATTCTAGAATATCAATAGAAGCTTCCATGCCGCTACATGATTCCGCTTCCATAGGATCGCTGCTTTCATGGTAGGAATAAGGACAATAGGAATCATGGGTGGCATAAGTAAATACAATGCTGTAGGCCTGCCCAACCCGGGCAATAAGATGCGAATGCCCATGATACACGCCTGCGATTCCACCACCGGGTGTGTAAATATCGAAGGCGTTGTTATTTTTTCCGATAACCGGTTTACCAACTTCATAGCCAGCATCGAGGCTTTCATAGTGTCCGTAGGCCAATGCCAGGACCATGTGCGATTGCTGGATCAGTTTCCAGGTAGAATCCGACTTCTTGAACTCGAAAACGCTGATCACTCCGTAGGCTTGACTGTCTTCGATCTCTTCCATGTAGCCAAAGGTGGTGGTATACAATAAAGAAACGTAGTCTTTCTGGCTGACGTCAGCGGCCCGATATTGAGTCGTGAGAACAATGTCCCGATCCGGAGCGACTACAAATTCGTGGTCCTTGAACTGCTCAAAGAATTCTCTGTTTTTCCTCATGTTCCATGTTGATTCTCTCCTTTCCCTATCATAAGCGCCAAAAAGCGCCACCGATGCCTGCTCGGGAGTTAAATGTTCGCTTTCTATTTCCAGGCTGACCGGGATACGCCATGGATCCGGCTGGCAGGCGAAAACCACAGGAAGCGCGGCCATTACTATGGGAAGTGCCACCTTTTTATAGTGCATCTGCCGAATATTTACTGGCTTTCAAGAATCGTCAATTCAAACCTTTACAAAGCAGGAAAGACATGAGAAAACAGCATTTGTCCATTGGAATTCTGGCCCTGCTAATGTTGGGCGCCGGACTGATCGCCGAGGAGTTTTCTGAGTACACCATTACAAAGGAGAATGCGAAAGTCATTAACCAGTGGATTCAGGCTGCACGGCGCAAGGACAGGCGAACCATGGCGGGCCTCATTCATTATCCTTTGTTGCGTCATTATCCCATTCCCCCGGTACGCAATGCCAGCGAAATGGTCCAGAGATTCGACCATGTCTTTGACCAGAGATTGATCGACAAAATAGCAGAGTCGAATGTCTCCAGGAATTGGAGCGCCGTAGGCTGGCGAGGAATCATGCTAAATCAGGGTGATATCTGGGCGGATTATGATGGATATGTGTATGTAATCAATAACCAGAGCGACTATGAATCCAGCTTACAGGTTCATCTAATCGAAGCGGAAAAGCAAACACTGCATCCGTCACTGAGACATTATTCCGCGCCGGTCTTGATTGCCCGCGATAATCGCAGAACAATACGAATCGATGAGACGAAGACCGGCTATCGCTATGCGGTCTGGCCAGCAGGCAAAAACCAGAGCCAGAAACCCGAATTGATCATTGAAGGGGGAAGTCTTGAAGTTGAAGGCACCATGCGATACGAAACCTATGAGTTCAAATCGGGTTCGTATTCCTACGTTTTCGAAGCCAATGCCGCTCAGTTGACGGTCTTTAAGGATGAAAACGAGATTCTGTTATTCGAACATGCGTTTCGTGCAGCCATTCAGGTTTGTCCCGGGTGATTCCAGAGAAAGATTTGGAAACTATCAACTGGCGGAATTCTGACGGACCTTGCCCCCTATTTCTCCGTCCATGATTCCTGGACTTTCCCTTCAAATTCAGGAGGAACGATCATGGCCTGGAAATCCTGGGTGCGCATAGGAGATTAGTGGACGGCCGAAAAAACCACAGTGATGGCCGAAGTGCGAAACCAGTTTTGGTCGGTTTGCTCTAAAAGTAATAGGTAAGACCGGCCCTTACATGAACCTCCGATGTCTGCGCTGTGAGTTCATCTGGCGCTCCGGGCCTTTGATCTGAATGCAAGGCGATTTCTGGCCTCCACTCTCCTACCCGGGGCTCTCGAGCTTCATCCTGAACGATCAATAGCCCATTCTCCCATGCGATACCGTTATAGATGATGTGCAGCAATTGCGCTCCGTAGAAAACACCCAGGGCGTACAGGGAGTAATGATAACGATCCACCTTGGCCTGATAATCCAGGAATGCTCGACCATTGGCATAATATGCGTAGAAAGCCCTTTGTGCGAAACTGAATTGATTCGGAGTGACCGACAGAATAAAGTTTCTCTGCACTTCCTTCTCGTTGATATCCACAGCTTGCAACGCAACCCTTCGACGTTCGTAAACATTTGCCATTAGAGCAACCGTACCCACACTATAGATAGTACCAAAGAGAGGGCGATCAATGTAGAAATGTCCCCAGCCCGGCAATACCGCCCATC
>JAGRNE010000376.1 GCA_020440915.1 Leptospiraceae bacterium
AACTTGCGTTGCAAAATGGTCTTACCCGAGACCTCCACCAGAGGCTTTGGAGTCGCCTCGGTTAAAGAACCCATCCGACTACCGCGGCCGCCAGCCATGATCAGTATTGTTGGAGGACTAGCCAAATTGTGTGCCCTTATTTGTGGAATCAGATATTCGACGAGCCCGCCAAACCAAGTCCCACTTTCACAAGATCACTGACCTTATCCTGTTCTCCCTCCAGAAGATCCGGAAAAAGAGGAAGCGATATGGTAGAGTGATAGTATTTCATGGATTGGGGAAACTCTTCGGGCCTGAAGCCCAGATCTCGATAGTAAGGTTGATGCACCACTGGAATATAGTGCACCTGGACGCCAATCCCGTTTTGCCGTAGATAATGAAACAGTTCACTCCGACTTGCCGCGTCCTGAAGGCGTATAGAATAAAGATGGAAAGCGGAGCGCCGTCCACTGAAGCGGACGGGTAAACCGATGGACAAATTCGCAAGCGCGGAATCGAACCTTTTGGCCAGTTCGTTTCTGCGCGCGACGTAGTTGTTTACGCGAGATAACTGAGATAATCCCAACGCGGCCTGGATATCTGTCATCCTGTAATTGAAGCCGAGCTCAATCTGCTCGTAATACCAGCCCCCTTCAGAAGGAAATAGCATCTGATCAGACTGCCGCGTGATGCCATGACTGCGCAGAAGAGACATGCTGTCGGCGAGCTCGGCGCTGTTCGTCAGGGCCATACCACCTTCTCCGGTGGTCATGATCTTCACCGGATGAAAGCTAAATACCGAAATATCCGAATACGTGCAGGAGCCTACCCGATGGTCCTGGAAAGTTGCACCTATCGCATGCGACGCATCTTCCACCACCCGGAATCCGAACTCCTGCGCCAGGCGATGAATGCCAATCATGTCGCAGGAAAGGCCGGCCAGATGCACTGGTGCAACTATGTGCGGCAGGGGCTTACCTTCATTGCGATGGGCATTTAGCTTCGCTTCCAGCGCGTCGACGGACATTAGACCGCTGTCGCTCTCAACGTCGACGAAGTCTACCCTGGCTCCGCAATACAGGGCTGCATTTGCCGTTGCCACAAATGTTATCGGCGATGTCCAGAGCTCCAGGCCGGGTCGGAGTCCAAGAGCAAGGTAAGCAAGATGCAAAGCGGCTGTTGCGCTACTGACCGCGACTCCGAATCCGGCGCCGCAATATTCGCACATTGCCCGTTCAAAAGCTGGTACTGCTGGTCCTTGAGTTAGAAAGTCCGAACGCAGGACTTCCACGACTGCCTCAATGTCCTCTTCACGGATCGACTGTTTGCCGTAGGGTATCATTCAGCTGCGAATTCCGGGTCCAGGTGTTGCTTGATCAAGTCCCGGATCTGCTCTACTCCGAGCCAATCGGTGTTTGAACCACTGTCGTAGCGAAATCCGGCGGGGCAACTCCTGGCATTAAAGGTCTTCTTGAACTCTTCGATGTCCCAGTTAGGTGTAAAGGAAGGCAGGATCACAAAGTAGTCCTTTAATTCGAGAGTGGAGAGAGCATCGGTTTCGGTTATCATTTCTTCATGAATCTTCTCGCCAGGACGCACTCCTGTAACCTCAATGCGCGCCTCAGGAGCCACTGCCCGGGCCACGTCCAGGATCCGGTAACTGGGGATCCTGGGGACAAAGGTCTCTCCACCCCACATGTTCTCGAGTGCGAAGAGCACTAATTCCACCCCCGCTTCCAGTGTAATACTGAAGCGAGTCATTTCCGGATGCGTTATAGGCAGGAAACCTTTTTCGCGATGCTTCAGAAAGAAAGGAATAACGGAGCCCCGACTACCCATCACATTACCGTAACGAACGACGGAAAAGGTAGTCTGACGTCGCCCGCCATAGAGATTTGCCGCCGTGAATAGCTTGTCCGAACAGAGCTTCGTCGCTCCGTAAAGATTAATAGGAGCCGCTGCCTTATCTGTGGAAAGCGCCACGACTCGCTTCACTCCCTTTTCGATGCAAGCCTCAATTACATTCTGAGCGCCGATAATGTTTGTTTTGACGGCCTCGAAGGGATTGTATTCGGCAGCAGGCACCTGTTTCAGGGCTGCAGCATGAATTACTGTATCGATTCCTTCCAGAGCATATTGCAGTCGTTCCTTGTCGCGAACATCGCCTATGAAGTAGCGGAGCTGTTCGAACTCCTGTGTAGAGATCTCCTGGTCCATTTCGAATTGCTTCAATTCATCTCGTGAGTACACGACCAGACGCCGAATATCCGGAAAGCGATCGAGAACTGTTCGGATGAACGCCTTACCGAATGAACCGGTACCGCCGGTTACAAGAATTGTCTGTTTTGTCCAGTCCATGAGTGCTTATGATTCCTTTTCCTGTTTTGTGAGTACGATCATCGGGTACTGGCCGCGCGCCCCAAAGAACTTGGGGAAGCGTTCTTCCAGCGCA
>JAGRNE010000377.1 GCA_020440915.1 Leptospiraceae bacterium
GGGTTTTGTGGGGCAGACGGAGACATAGTTTATGCCAACGTAATAGGTGCTACCAGTGTAGCCATTTCTGATTGCGAAGTCCTTCCAGGCTTGATTCACGTAGACGATCGTGCCATCCTGGTCGAGCAAAACAACATGAGCCGCAATAGAATCCAGGGCGGCCCGCAAAAGATCCATAGGAAGATGGGAGTTCGCGGCTAGTTGATCCAGGCTGTTCGATTCCGGCTCCACAATGTCAAACAGATGATCTGACCGAACGTTACGACAAGAAAATGTCATTTTCCATCAGAGTATGGGGCAAAAAAACCCTTTTGCGATTCGATCTCATCGGCAATAACGTTGACTCCTTGATAGTTGAGCATATCCTTCGGCTCCGTGTCCAGGGTTCCGGTATTGCAGCGGCGGTTTCGGGCCCACTGCTGGATGCACTGGACGCACCTGATTCAACGGAGGAAAACATGCGAAAAAAAAGTACAAAAATGGCCCTCGGGGGTATCTCTTCCCTATGGCTACTGCCTCTGATGATGGTTCTCAGCTTCTGCGGAGCGAACCTGACATCGGAAGGAGAAAGCCTGGAAGTGGTCTCCAAGGGTTCGGGAAAAACCCACACTCTTACGCTGGAGCAAATCAATGTGGAACGCAATAGCGATGGAGCTTATCTAAGGCTGTTCGACAAGAGCAATAAGACGATCTTCGTCTATGTTCCGGAAACCCTGGCAGAGAAGGCTGGCAATCTTGAGCCAAGGAACAAATACATCTACAAGTTCTCGGTTCCCGCAGGCGATACCGTAGGCACTATGCGTGGCGATCTAATTGAAGTGGCTACTGTGGATGGCAAACCGGTAAGCGGTGGCGAGGCGGCTGGACTGCCGGCTATGATCATCCTGAAGGGGCCTGCCGCTACAGGCGAATCGTTCACGCTGGAAGGGAAGCTGCAAAAGAAGAACGATGAAAAGAAAGAGCTCACATTGTTGGCCACAGATCCTTATCAGAAGCAGGTGACTGTTACCTACGACGATTCTAGCGCCGATGCAGTAGAACCTCTGGAAGAAGGCAAAGTCTACAAAGTCAAGCTGAAGCTCGATAAGGCGGACTGGAGGATTTTCGGAACACTGGAATCTGTAGAATAGACTTTACCAGTGTTGTACTCCGGAAGGGCCGGGTCCAAGGAAAAGCGCATTTGCGAATCTGCCTGGTCGATCATTTAATGATTCGCAAATCGCAGAATGCTAATCCCTGGAATCCGGGCCCTCCTTGTCCAGATAAGCACGGGCGAACCGCTTTCCAATTTCTATGCTGGATTCCGCTGTAAAGTGCACGTTGTCGCGGAGGGGCAGTCCTCGGGTGCGAATCATGATGACGCCCTTCGAAGAAAGGGCCTCTTGTTGGCTTTGCACCATGCTCCAGTGAGTATAAGCGTCCGGATTGTGGTTGTCCCCGATTTGCGCTAGAAGTATCGTAAGCTCCGGCCTGCCAAGATCATGTCTGAGTCCGATGACGAAATCCTCAAAGATGGTCCCCCAGATGTCCGGCATGGCTCGATTCCATCCGCGTACCGGATCGGAATGCAGTGAAACGATAATCTTGCTCTGCTCGGGGCTGGATTCATACCGCTGCTTTTGCTCTGTTTCCCGAGCGGCTTGCCCGGAGTCTTCGCCGGGTTCCAAAACCCGGTATCGTACCCTTTGTTGGGGTAACTTGTCCGGCAATCGATGATTGGGCAAGAGAAGCCTGTCCCAGTAGGAAGGGCCCAGGGCATCCCATTCCCCTTGCAGAAAGAGCACGGCCTTGATCGCACCCATATCCGAGGCGGCTCGAATCCTTAAAAGGCAGTTCCCGTAGAGACTATCTGGCGCCATTCGGCGATCCCATTCAAAGATCGTTGTCGCCCCTTTCGCACAGGGAATCAACCCGATTGCCATATCCGGTCGCAGCTTTCGCAACTCCAGAGCAAAAGCCAGTCCGGGGCCGGTGCCGGCGCCCTGATCGCAGGAAACTTGATCCAGCTGGTTTTCGCAGGAATCCAATGGCTCTCGCGCCAGCTTCCATTTTCCGTCGTTGCCGAAAAGGTATATGGAGCTATCCACAGGCTGATTCAGAAGCTTTCCGCGGCCGGACATGTTGGATTGGCCGGCAAGCACGAATAGATGCAATTCTCCGCGATGTTGGGCCTGGATGGCATTGTCCCCATCGCGGGCCGATACCGTGGGAGCTCCGGGCAGGCAGAATAGCAAAAGGGCAGGGATTCCTGAAGCCAGGATTGTAGGATAGACTCGCATTCTGTTTCTCCTGTGGCAGTGAAGAAACCGAGTATAGGATCGGTATCGTTTCGCACCAGCAAGGGAACGGATTTCGTTTGATTCGGAGGTGATTTTTTGCAGCGACCGGCCTGAAATCCATTGGCCCG
>JAGRNE010000378.1 GCA_020440915.1 Leptospiraceae bacterium
CGAACTGGTGGCCTTCTGTGCGAAAGCCCAGGCCTGTGGTCCGGGGCGCCGGACCGTCCTTTTCGTCCCCATCTTTGCGAAGGCTTTGCCAGGTAGCGGGAGAAATCAGTTCATTCCCGGAATGCTCCACTTTCAAAGCGCCGACGGCCGCCCGAAAATAGAGGTCCGGACAACCTTGCTCTTCACAAAGGGTTTTGCATCCTTCGATGATATCTTCAAGGTCCTCTTCTTCCCACTGCTTGCTGGAAAGTAGGTCGTTTCTCTTTGTCTCGAATTCCTTTCGGAGCGCCTGCAATTCGGCGGCTTTTTGATTGCGCAGGTCCGGCTTCATGGCGGACCAGGGATTCTTCTCGCTGACTGGAGGAAAATCCGGACGCTCAAGATGTACAATCGCCAGGGACTGATCCGGCAGATCAACCCTCTGCGTCGTTTTTCCCACGACAGGCTGGTAGCGATTCAGATCCATGCCGGCCGGAAGCAATTGCCATCCTTCGCCCAGGGCAGCCACTGCTCCTGCGGCGGCTGCCTGCAAGCTGCCTGGATATCGCTGCATCATCTGTAGGATCCTGGTGAGGTCAGCCTTTTCGAATTCTGCGCTGGTTTCTGCGGGCATTTCAAGGAGGGGTAGAAAGAGAAAGGCAGACAGTAAAATTCGAGAAAGCCAGGAAAGCGGCGAGAGCCGCCACGGACGTGAAGAATTTGAACAACTGGAAAGCCGAGAAAGCCGGAAGGATTGCATAAGAAATTATAGAATGTATAGGATATTATGCAACCGCTTTCCGGGATGGGAAAAGTGCGCGCCTTTCCCTGGCCGGAAGCCGGTGTCAGCAATTTGATGGAGCGGAGGGCCAGCCAGCCATTGCCCGGACACCGGGCAACGACGGCTTAATTCCGTGTTCGAAAGCAACTCGCTCTCAAGTGGCTGGAGCCGGATTGGCGCCGCCGTCCAGACCGGGAAGATCCTGACCACCATGGTGATCGTGATCTGGATGGCTGAGCCTGCGCTGATTCTCGGAAGCGAGATCGCCCAGGATTACGTTGAGCTCTTCGCCGGTAATGGTTTCCTTTTCCAGGAGTTCCTTGGCGATCCGCTCCAGCTTATCACGGTGCTCTTTGAGCAGTCCCCGTCCCTTTTTCAGCTGATCGTCCACAATCCTGCGAATTTCTGCATCGATGGTGGCGGCTGTTTCATCGCTAAAGCTCTTGGAGGAAGATATATCTCTTCCTACGAAGACACGATCATCGTTGGACGAATAGTTGATGGTTCCCAGTTTCTCGGACATCCCCCATTCGCAAACCATGCGACGGGCGATGTTCGTAGCTCCGCGAATGTCGTCGGAAGCGCCGGTAGAAGTATCTTCGTAGATCAACTCCTCTGCAAGAAATCCTCCCATGGCCACGCAAATGCGATCGTGCCAGTAACGGCTGGGTTCGGAATGTTTGTCCTTTTCCGGAAGCATCATTGTGACGCCCAGAGCGCGACCTCGTGGGACGATGGTCACTTTGTAAACCGGATCTGCGTAGGGCAGAAGTGTTCCCAGCAATGCATGACCCGCCTCATGGTAGGCAGTTGCCTCTTTTTCCTGCGGAGTCATGAAGAAGCTACGACGCTCCGGTCCCATGAGGACCTTGTCTTTCGCTTCTTCCATTTCATGCTGGGTGACGCGCTTCTTGCCTTTTCGAGCTGCCAGAAGAGCGGCTTCATTAATGAGGTTTGCCAGATCGGCACCGGTAAATCCCGGAGTACCTCGTGCAATCTTGGAAAGGGATACATCGGAAGTCAGAGGGATTTTCTTTGCATGAATGCGAAGTATAGCTTCCCGGCCTTTAACGTCCGGAGCGTCCACAACTACCTGACGGTCGAATCGGCCTGGTCGGAGCAGGGCAGGGTCCAGCACGTCAGCGCGGTTGGTGGCCGCCATAACAATTACGCCTTCGTTTTCCTCAAAGCCGTCCATCTCCACCAGCATCTGATTTAGAGTCTGTTCGCGTTCATCGTGTCCGCCACCCAATCCTGCGCCTCGCAGGCGGCCTACAGCATCGATTTCATCGATAAATACAATACAGGGAGCGTTCTTTTTGGCCTGATCAAACAGATCCCTTACCCGGCTTGCGCCCACGCCCACAAACATCTCCACGAAGTCGGAACCGGAAATGCTGTAAAAAGGAACTCCCGCTTCGCCGGCCACAGCCCGGGCGATGAGGGTCTTACCTGTTCCTGGAGGGCCCACCAGTAGAACGCCTTTTGGGATTTTTGCCCCAATGGTCTGGAACTTCTTGGGATCTTTCAGGAAGTCTACGATCTCTACAAGTTCCTCTTTGGCTTCATCACATCCGGCGACGTCAAGAAAAGTCACACGAGTCTTGCCTTCCGCATG
>JAGRNE010000379.1 GCA_020440915.1 Leptospiraceae bacterium
CTCCTTTATAGGCCTCACTGAGCTTACCCAACCAGTCCAGAGCGAACTTGGTTCGATCCGCTAACGCCTTGTGGTCCCGGATTGAACCATCCACTGCAAAGTATTCCGGAAAAACCAGAAAATCCGATTTCAGGGAAGCAAGCTTCTTGTGTAGCGATAGGTTCAGGCCTTCGGTGAGATTCTTTTGAAAAATGCTTACCTTCAGAATCGCCATGATTCTTCCTGTTCGTTTCGGAGCGATCATGAGTCAATCCATTTACCATCGAAGACATCTCTACGGAATTCTACTCAACGCTGGAAGTGCCCTCAGTTTCTATTTTGCCACCTTTTTCGTTCGCCTGGGAGCGATGCACAATGAGGCATTGAGCTCTCAACTCTTTGCTTTTGTAAGGTATGTCCTGGGCTTTTTCTTTGCTCTATACCTGTTTCGCAAAGCTTCGCTTCCTTTTCGATGGAAAGTCCCTGTACCGGTATATTTGCGAGCGATCTTCAATACTCTCGCATTGCTCTTTTTTTATGAGAGCGTAGCTACCGGGGAAGCTGCCACTGCAAATGTACTGAATATGACTTATCCGGCCTTTGTGGCCTTGCTTGCCATTCCGGCGCTGAAGGAGATTCCGGACGGAAAGATGATTGCTGTACTTGCCTTCAGTCTTTCAGGAATTGCGCTTTATGTTTTTTATCCGGTCTACGACACCGGCTCCATCTCACGGTCGGATCTCTGGGGCATTGGTTCCGGTCTGCTGGCAGCCGTAGCCATCCTGTCGCTACGGGGAGCCGCAATGCAAGCCCGTGCCGAGGAAATTCTTCTATGGATGTTCGCTGTGGGAAGTCTGGCAAGCTTCCCGCTGGCACTGAACAACGTGGACCAATTATTAACAGCTTCAGCAGGCTACGTTTTCGCATCCGCAAGTCTGGGTGTAGCCGGCCAATGGCTTCTGACAAGATCCTACCAGTACCTGTCAGCCACGGCCGGTAGCATAGTCTCTAGCCTGCGAATCCCTATCGCGCTGGTTGCGGGCTTTTTCTTGCTTCAGGAGGTGCCCGGACTCTCCGGAGTTCTGGGGGCGGCCTTTATCTTCACCGGAAATCTTTTTCTTGCCCTTTTTCGACGCTCTGGGAAAAGAGAGTAGAATGGCGAATCCGGCAGTGGTCAACGCATTACGAGAGCTCGTTCAATCCGGCTGCTGGGGAAACCACAAAGACTTTTCTGCGTGGCTTCGCTTTGACTACAACCTGGCATCCAGCCCGGACGAAACCCTGGAAGCGCTCAATAAAATGGCCGAGTCCGGTTTGCTGGAAAAGCACGAAAGCATATCCGAAGAATTCGTTCTGGCCGACGTTTCCCGAGCCATCCCGGTTACAAGCTATCGCGTTTCAGGATTTCTTAAGGAGTCCCCCATCCAGATGGTGCGATCTCGCCTGGAGACCTTCTTGCGCCTACATAGCGTCGAGGAGAACATCATCGTGGATATGTCCATCGCCACTACCGAGGCGATGGAAAACGCTGTGAAGTATAATGACCAGAATCCCATCGATATTCGGTATTCAATCGAGGCCGGCGAATTTCGCATAGAGATTCGCAACGGTATTCGCGAAGTGCAAATAGAGCGCGACATTGAAGCCGGAAAGTACAACAGTTCGCTCACGCTGATGCGCGGAATGATGGTCATGTCCAAACTCTTTGATGAGCTGGACATTGAAATCAAGGATGCGGAAAACCTTGCCGTGTTCACGGCCCGAAAAAGGGTCGGCTAATGGCTTCCGACAGAAAATTCAGGCTGGTTTCCGAATACGGTGCCGCCGGCGATCAGCCCCGCGCAATCAAAGAACTAACCGAAGCGGCCTCCCATGGCCAAAAGCAACTCTGTCTGGTCGGAGTTACAGGTTCCGGCAAGACCTATACCATGGCCGGCTTTCTGGAGAATTTACAGAAACCTGCTCTTGTGCTCACCCATAACAAGACGCTGGCCGCTCAGCTGTATCGAGAGTTCCGAGAATTCTTTCCAGAGAATGCGGTGGAGTATTTCGTATCGTACTACGATTACTATCAACCGGAAGCCTACGTGCCTTCTTCGGATACCTATATCGAGAAGGATTCTTCTATCAACGATGAGATTGACCGCCTGAGACTCCGGGCCACTTCCTCTTTGCTGGAACGAAACGACGTCATCATAGTCTCCTCCGTGTCTTGCATCTACGGTCTCGGTTCGCCGGAGGAGTACCGACACAGTCTCGTCTTGCTGGAAAAAGGGCTGAACATCGAAAGAAATGACGTAATCCGACAGCTGCTTCATATACAGTATCAGAGAAATGATCTGGACTTTAGCCGCGGTAACTTCCGCGTTCGCGGGGATACAGTTGAAGTG
>JAGRNE010000037.1 GCA_020440915.1 Leptospiraceae bacterium
CTGAATGGTGCCGGCATCGACTTTGTGGTATATGAAAATGCATTTCTTGTATCCGCTCCGAGCAGGTACTTTATTGAAGCGGTAATTGTAGAGGTTTCGGAAGACGGTAGCAACTGGTGCGGCTGGAGCCCTGGCTATTCCGGAGCGGACGGTACCCGTGCCAATGTGCAGAATCCGGCTAACTATACGGATGTGGCCGGTATCACCCCGGTGCTATTCAAACAAAGCGATAGCAATACATTGAGCGCCATCGATTTGTTTAGCACAACTACGGACGAGTACGGCACCCATCTGAGTGGAGGAGGCGATGGATTCGATCTTGCCAGCGTTAACTTCGGTTCCACCGGTAATGGCTGCAATGCAACACTACGGGACTCCCTTCGAAGCGGCGGCTTTGTCTATGTTAGACTGACCACCGCAAATTCCAGGAACTCCACTACCTTTCCTGCCAATCCTGACTCCTTTGATCAGCAGGGCGATATCGATGGGGTGGTGGCCAGGAGCGTGGCTGATCGATAGAGAATTGCCTGGCGGGCGGCTGGATCTGTAGCCTTTCCATGGAGGTCCGGAAACACCCGGGACGTGTGAGGACTGCTTCGCCACAGGCAAGAATGATAGCGAAAATGACATCGGACCAGGCGCAGGGCGCAACCCGGCAATGCAATTAGAGCAGAAAGAAAGAGGAAAAAATAGAGAGTGGAGAAGCACTATGAAAATCAAAAGTAGCATTCTGGCCCTGGCTTTTCTGGCCCTGGCCTGCGGTCCGGCCGCAGAAAAAACGACAGAAAATTCGAATACGAAGACGGTACGGCTGGAAGTGGAAATGCCCTCCTCCGATAGGGATCCATATGCGGAGAATATCGAATTCTCCGGTGGAACCGTGCTGGCCCTTATGCAGGAGGCCCAGAAAAGTGGGCTGAAATTCACCTATTCAGGGGAAGGCGAAAAGGCATTTATCAACTCCATTCAAGGCATAAAGCCCTCCGGCGAAGATGAGAAGAGCAATTATTGGATCTATGCCGTAAATGGTAAGCTGGCAAACCAGGGCGTGGGCGCCACGGAAGTAAATCCCGGCGACTCCGTACGATGGTGTTATCTGAGCTACGAACAGCGAAAGAGCTGCGCAAATGGAGCCGGGCAGGATGAAACCAGCCGTTCCGGCGAACCGGAAACAGAATCGAAATAATCGCATATAAAAGGAGAAACGTATGAAACAAACATTGACCAAGGAAAACTTGCTTAAGGCCGGACTGATTCTCGGTATGATCGCTTTTGCCGTAGTGGGACGAATGGCTCCCCATCCGGACAATTTTGCGCCCATCGCTGCCCTGGGAATGCTGGGCGGTTACCTTTTCGCCAGCCGAAAGTATGGTCTTACCATTGTCATGACCGCTATGCTTCTAAGCGACCTGATCATCGGAATCGAAAGCATAGAAATGCGACTGGCCGTTTATGGGGGATTGATGGTGGCCGTGCTTGCAGGAGGGATTCTTCGCTCCGCAAAGGAGAATCGCAGCTTCTTTCTGGGCCTGCCTCTTGCCAGCGTCGGATCTTCCCTGGCCTTCTTCGCCATTTCCAATTTTGCGGTGTGGGCTTTCAGCGGTATGTACACCCTTAGCCTGGAAGGAATGATTCTTTGCTATGTAAATGCCATTCCTTTCTTCTGGAACACCCTTGCAGGCGATCTGATCTATTCTGGAATGCTACTGGGAGCTGTGCGTCTGACTCAGATCTATCTGGATCGCCGCTCAGTCCTGGCCAGAATCTAGATAGAGGACTCCAGGACTGTTGCAGTTCGGGGACGGGCTTATGGAGCGCTTTGCTCTTAAAGCCTGCCCCGGCCTCGCAGTGGCAATCCCTGCTTTTGGATCATCTTTGCTCCTCCGATCAACCGGAATCTATTTGAATTCCCACTGCAGTGCGGAAAACATAGTGCAGATACCCGGAATCCGTTCCGGCCATCTACCATCCTTCGATGAATCCCGGCGATCGAACATTCCAGCAACTTCGAGGACAGAAGCATAGGCCTGCAGGACCCGGTTTGCCTGGTGCGCAAACCTCCTCCAGTGGCGGATCCGGAAGATATTTGAAATACGTCATCCTGGCCATAGCCATCTTTCTGCTCTATCTATTGGGCGATTACATGTGGAGAGAGATGCGATGGCGCTTCATTGTGGTCCACCATACGGCCGGCGATTCCGGCAATATGGAGTACTACCGGGCCCTTCATAAAAAGAAGCATGGCTGGCCGGACATTGCTTATCATTTCCTGATCAACAATGGAAGCATGAATACTTCCATCGGTCAGATCGAAGTAAGCAGCCTATGGGAAAAACGAACGCTCAACTATAGCACCCGTATATCGTATATCAACTATCTGGGAATTGCAGTGGCTCTGGTGGGCAACTTCGATAAGCACGACGTCCACCCCTTGCAGTACGAAGCGTTGATCAATCTACTTACCAATCTATCCATGAAGTACAATATACCTCCAGAGCGAATTGTAGGTCATGGAGAACTGCAAAACACCCATTGTCCCGGTACGCATCTGAACATGTCGAAGGTCCGGGCTGACGTGGCCGCCGCTATCAAGAGAAAGCGATCTGAATAGCAGGCCGGAAGCGCCTTCGCTCTATTTGCAGGCTGCGCCGATGGTGTTTACGTACTCTGGCGCAAGGTGAAAGGCGCTGTCCGAGCCGGAGAAGCTGGTCTTGATCTTCTTCTCTTCGTAGAGTCGATTCCAATCCCGTAGCATGGGAGCGGCAAGAGGTCGGTAGGACCAGTGCCAGGGTTCCCAGTGATAACCTCCATTGCGACCTTCCGTATAGACCAGGCAGAAGCCGAAGTCCGGAGCATTGGCCAGCATCCATTCGTAGATTCGCTTACCCACTCCGCTCTTATAGTACGCAGGATTGAGGCTATTGATGTCAAAATCAGTGCCCCAGTGATGTCGGGAGGTGCCGGGCATGCTGGAGTATTCCAGAATGGTTCTTGCCCGGTCCAAAGGATCCTTTATTGTCCTGAGATCTTTCCCATTTACTTTTCGTTCCCCATTCCATTTGGCTTCCCAGATTCCTTTCTGAGAATAAAAAGGACGCGTAGCGCTCTGCACCCAGAACTGAATATCCGGATTATCCTTCTTAAAACGCACCAGCATTCGCTTGATAGCTTCCGCGGTTTCTTTTCGCAACACCATGCCCTTTCGCGAAGCGGGAATGCCCGCTTTCTCCAGGCTCAGAAAATCAGGATGGCTATAAGGATCGAACTGGCCAGACAAATATAGATGAGCCGGTGTATTGCCGTAGAGTTGATTGTCAGGAACCGTCTGGCTCGCAGGCCCGGATTCTGCCGGTCCGCAGGCCACACCAAGCGCTATCAGGAATACCGGCCCCCACAGGCTTTTTCGGTATTCGGAAGCATGTGAAGGGGCCGAAACTCCGTTTTTGCCGAAAGTCAGAAAAGTTTTGCGAAGCAACCATGAATACATAAGAACCTGCCTGATTCTAAGCTTTCGACACCGCACCCTACCTGTAAAGGAATTCAAATACATGAACACTTTGCGCGGTGCAAAAAGCCTGGCTTATTCACTGATCGAAAACAATCAGCCGAGTCTACAGTAAAAATCCGCTTGCCCGCGGCACGGTCGGATGCTCTAAATTGTACCGTGAGACCCCGTGAACATTCCATCCCCCTACCTGAAGAAATGCCTATCAAAAAGGTCGAAGGCAACGACCGGGACCTTCTAACCAAGATGTACGGCGAAATGCTACTAATCCGTCGTTTCGAAGAGACGGCCGCCAGGGCCTATGCGCAGGGAAAGTTTGGCGGATTCTGTCATCTTTACATTGGCCAGGAAGCCGTGGGCGTCGGAGCTCTCAATGCATTGAGGGCCGATGACTATGTGGTGAGCACATACAGAGATCATGGCCATGCCCTTCAAAGAGGCCTGGATCCTGCGGCGCTTTTGGCCGAATTGCTGGGAAAGAAGACCGGAATTGTCCAGGGAAAGGGCGGCTCCATGCACTTCTTCAGCAAAGAAAAGAATTTCATGGGCGGGCATGGAATTGTGGGCGGTCACGTTGCCCTGGCATCCGGCATTGGTTGGTCTATTCGCTACAGAAAAAAAGACCAGGTTTGCATATGCTTTTTCGGAGAAGGAGCCGCAAACATCGGAGCTTTCCATGAAGGCTTAAACCTGGCGAGTCTATGGAATCTTCCTGTAATCTTCATATGCGAAAACAATCATTATAGCATGGGAACCCCGGAGTATCGTTCCCTTTCGGTGGCAGATGTAAGCATACGCGCCGTAGCCTACGACATGCCAAGGGATCATTTTCACGGCGGGGATGTTCTGGATGTAGAACAAAAAGTAAAGAAGTATGTGGATGCGGCCCGAGCCGGCGAAGGTCCCGCTCTTCTGGAAATCAGCACCTATCGCTTTCGCGGTCACAGTATGTCCGATCCCGCAAAATACAGGACAAAAGATGAACTGGAAACCTACAAGAAGATGGACCCTTTGCGCAGAGCCTATGATACGCTGACAGAGAGTGGAGTACCAGAAAAGGACCTGGCCCGCATCGAATCCGAGGTCAACAACAAGCTAGAGCAATCCATGCAGTTTGCAGAGGATTCGGAAGCACCTCCTCCCTCCGATTTATATTCCGATGTCTATGTACCATGAAGCAGATACAGGGTTGGGCACAGGGATGAAACAAAGTATTGAAGGATTGGCAGAAGGCATCACTCGCAACAGGGCAATAGCCACGGAAAAAATCCCGGACGATTGCCTGCCAGGTAAATACAGACAATCGTGTGGCCTGCACCTGGGCCAGAACCAGTTCGGCAGAGAAATCGCAATTACCAAAGAAGAAAGGCCAAAACATGGGAAACGTTAAGATAAGCTATAGAGAGGCCATTCGAAGAGCGCTCTTCGAAGAAATGCAGAGAGACAAAGATGTCTTTTTGATGGGCGAAGAAGTAGGCCACTATGAAGGCGCTTACAAGGCCACCCAGGGCCTGCTCAAGGAGTTCGGCGAAGAACGAGTAGTGGACACGCCCATTTCGGAGCAAGGCTTTGCCGGCGTCGGGATCGGCGCGGCCATGTGCGGCTTGCGACCTATTATTGAATTCATGACATGGAACTTCTCCCTGGTCGCTTTTGACCAGCTCTACAACAATGCAGCCAAGCTACTCTACATGAGCGGCGGTCAATTCTCCATCCCGGTTACCTTTCGCGGCCCGGGAGGGGCGGGAGGAATGCTAGCGGCCCAGCATTCCCAGGCTCTGGAATCTCTGTATGTGCATTGTCCCGGGCTAAAGGTAGTCATGCCTGCCACTCCATACGATGCCCTGGGCTTACTGAAGACCTCCATTCGCGACAACAATCCTGTTGTATTTATCGAAGGAGAGGTACTGTATAACACCACAGGCGAAGTACCGGAGGAAGAATTCCTGATTCCGCTGGGCCTGGCCGATCTAAAAAAGGAAGGAAAAGACTTCAGCATCATTTGCTGGTCCCGGGGCTATCACTTTGCCCTGGAAGCCATGGATGAGATTCAAAAGGCGGGCTACGATCCGGAGATTCTGGACTTAAGAAGTCTACGCCCCATGGACGAATCTGCCATCTACGAAACCGTGCGAAAAACCGGCCGAGCATTAATCATCGAAGAAGCCTGGCCACGGGCTTCCGTAGGCTCCTACGTATCCGACCTTATTCAGCGCAACTGTTTCTACGATTTGCAGTCTCCGGTGCTCAGGGTTAGCCAGGAAGATGTTCCCATGCCCTATGCGAAGAACCTTGAGGCTGCCAGCCTTCCGAATCCAGCAAGAATCATGGCAGCGGTAGAGGAATTGATGTCCTGAACCGGCAGGAGCGAATAGGATCCGGCACCGAGCAGGTAGTATTATGGCCAAACTTATCGAACTAACGCAACTATCTCCCACCATGAGCGAAGGCAACTTTGTGCGGTGGACCGTGAACAAAGGGGACTCTATAGATCCCGGAGACGTCATCGCAGAGGTGGAAACAGACAAAGCAGTGATGGAAATGGAGGCTCTGGACTCAGGGATTCTACTGGCCACCCTGGCCGAAGAAGGCGACAAACTACCCGTAGGCGCTCCCCTGGGCGTACTGGGCGAAATGGGAGAGGAGATTTCCGATCTACTGGAGCAGGCAAAAAAGAAACTAAAAGAGGCCCGGGACAGAGGCGGACAGGGATCATCGGAAGACAACGAGACATCGCAAAGCGAAAGCTCGCCCTCCACTTCCGATCAGTCTTCCGGGCCATCGCAGCAAGCGGCTTACCAGGACTCAGCCCAGAACGGCGCCGAACAAAGCAACGAGAACAGCGCCGGCAAGAAAGAAGGCAACGCCTCCAGGGGAGATACGAGTGGAGCAGCGACAGATGAAACAGGCGGTCGAAAAACATCCACCCGTCCTTCCGCCAATGTCAGGGTGAGCTCCCCGGAAAAACCTGTACTGGACGCTC
Organism: Leptospiraceae bacterium; assembly: GCA_020440915.1. GTDB lineage: Bacteria > Spirochaetota > Leptospiria > Leptospirales > Leptonemataceae > UBA3465. The sequence goes on from JAGRNE010000037.1 coordinate 6,489, forward strand.
CGGCCCAGAATGGACTCATTGCGCTACCCGGGCATCGCATACTTTACAAAAAGAGCAAGGCTGGCGTCCGAGCGACGCCCCTGGCCCGCAAGATTGCGCGCGAAAAGGGCGTGGATCTGTCCCTCATCGAAGCTACCGGACGGGGCGGTTCCGTAACAGAAGAAGATGTCAATCGCTTTCAAAAAAGCGCCGCTTCCTCCGGTCCCGGAATTGAGGCGCGTCCGGACAGAAAGATCGAGCTTTCCAATATGCGAAAGGTCATCGCCTCCCGATTGCACGATGCAAAGAACAATATTCCTCATTTTTATCTTACTGTGGAATACCGGGCGGATGCGATATTGAATCTGCGAGAGTCTTTAAACCGGGATCTTCAAAATATGGTTCAGGAAGGCGAAGAAGCGCACAAATTTTCGCTCAATGATCTGATTACCCGCGCTGTGGCGTTGAGCCTTGCCAGGCATCCTGTGGTAAACAGTTCCTGGAGGGAAAACCACGTTCTGGAACATGGACGCATAGACATTGGCGTTGCGGTGGCCGTAGAAGGAGGTTTGATCACTCCCTATGTGCGACATGCAGATCAAATCTCCCTGATGCAACTCTCGAAAAAGACGTCTGATCTGGTTTCCAGGGCCCGGTCCCGGAAGCTCAAGCCCGAGGAATTCACCAACGGAACGTTTACAATCTCCAACCTGGGAATGTTTGGAATCAAAGAATTCTCTGCCATCATCAATGAACCGGAAGCGGCTCTTCTGGCTGTGGGCGGAATTGAGGAAAAACCCGCCGCAAGAGAAGGACAGATAGTCATCGAAAAGACCATTACCATGACTCTTAGCTGCGACCACAGGGTAGTGGATGGAGCCGAAGGCGCTCGCTTCCTGCAAACGCTTAAAGGCTTTATCGAAAACCCGCATACCCTGATTGTGGGTTCATGAAAGGATGCATCCGATTTCTGCTTTCTCTTTTGCCTGAGCAGGTCCAGAGCCGGACCACCGCGATTTCTGCAGCGCTACTGTCCGTCCCTGCTTTCCTATTGATCCTGGACTGCTCCGACCCTCTTGCCAATCCGAAGATTCAGCAGGCAAGACAATCGGTGCCTGAACTCCACAGGAGCGGCTTTGACCAATTCGTCCTGAACAACTGCCACGGCTGCCATGGTCTACAGGGTGGCGGAGATGGACCGCTTAACTCCTCGGGCAGGTTCGATATACCCAACCTCAGTCAGCCCGAACAGTACCGCCATGGAGCGACGGTGCCGGAAATTCGAAACTCCATTGAATTCGGAGTGGAAGGAGGCCGAACAGGTATGCAGGGCTATCAGAACATCCCTGCCGAACATATAGAAAACATTGCTCGCTACATCCACTGGCTGCAAAATCCTTAAGTCTATCCTATGAGTCTGGAAAAATCCATTACCAAGAGCATCATTGCCCGGTTTCTACCGCCCTGGACAGAACGAGTGGGTATACCGCCTTCCCGGCCAGAACTGGCAGCATTATTTCCGGATAGAACCAGTCCCATTCCCATGGACCTGGCCCCTTCTTCCAGCCTGGACGGAATCTACATCGACGGAGAAGATTCTCCCAGAGACTCAAGACAACTCACCGGGCAGCTGGAAACCCTGGCTCCGGGCGGTATTGCAGTGCTTCTGCTGTCCAGAGAGCATTGGACCACAAAAGGCCTGGGCCAGGCCTGCGAAGGGATGGGTTTTCGAGTTCTCTTTTCCAGCGCAATTCGTGCCGGTCAGAAGATTCGCTATACGAAAGAAGGACTGCCGGTGGCCGCCTCCTGGTGGAGGCGAATCTTTCAGAGCGCCCGATTGGCCACCTTTCCGGCCCTCTCCTTTCGCGGTGGACAGGGCCTGTTTGTCATTCTACAGAAGAAGTTTTCCCAGTCCCTTTCCGGGAAAACAGGGCTCAGCGTAGTCATGCTCATGCCCGAAGATCGCAGCGCCGCCTCCAGAATGCTTATTGGTTGGGACAATTTCCTTAGAGAGAAGAAGTTTGACGATGCTCAACTTGTTTACGTAGAGGATTCAAGGCTGGACCCTCCACCGCTGGATCTCCGGGCAGATGCAATTCGTAAAGTGGATCACTATCGGCCGGCAGGACCCTACTGCAGCCTGCGATCGGGCCTCGCGTTTAGCCGCGGCCGGAAGGTGATTGTAGATTTTTCCAGGGGCACCCTGGATCCTTCGCTATGCCTGCCTCTTCTGGATCGGTTCATCCAGGAAGAAAAGGGCATGGGTAAACGCCATTTTGCCATTCAGGGAGTGGACTACAGAATGCGAAACCCTTACGGCTGGATCAAGGGAATGGTACTGCGACTGGTTGCCGGGACGGTCTACCCCGATTCACCCATGCGTATCTATCCAGCCTGGACGGCTTCTTTGCTGGCCGATCTGCACCCGGAAGAGGTAAAGAAACATCCTCTGCTAATGTCCATCGCAGTGAAGCGCAATGGCGGAAAATTCCTGAACGTAAAAATAGATGCGAAGGGAGTAAGAAATGCGCTCAAACAGAGCATTCCTTCCATGCTTTTCTCTTACATTCGAATGCGAACAGGAAAGATTCTTGGCTACCTTTTCCTTTCTGCCCTGGCGTTGTCTGCTATTCCCATGCTGGATCGCACTCTGTCTGGATTGCAGGCGGCATTGAATTCATCCGATTTTTCCCTGGGGTGGATATTGTCCGGTTCGGCCATCCTGATGAGCTGGAACGGCCGTCTCTTTCCGGAAAGCAACGCCAGTTTCGGCGCCTTTCAGAATCATCTGCGAAGAAGCGTGCCGGTCTGGGAAAGTTCCATCAACCAGAGCCTTGCCTCAATGGGTCGATCCGCCACCTATAGAGGCCTGGCTGTACTACTTCAGGCTTTTCTGGCTTCGGCCGGTCTGTACTTTGCCGCTGCAATGCTGCTCTTTCGCAGACCCGGAAAAAGAGCTCTCATCATGGGCGCCTATTTCCTGCATTTGCTTCTAATTTTCTTTTTTCTGGGTTCGCCAATCTTCGCAGGTTGGATTGAGCGACTACAGGACGGTATCTGGGAACTTTCGCGAATGATTCTATTGTCCCTGGAAGGTCGATGGGAAGAGCACGGACAAACGGTGTTCCAGCTATCGTTTCTGGGCGCTCTTGAACTGGTTTGCGGCTTTCTGATCATTCTGCTTTTTCGTCGAAAAGGCTTCTGAGACGATCACTCCCAGCACAATGAGCAGTGCGCCCAGGCTTTCGGCCCATCCCAGAAACTGTCCAAGAATCAAAAAAGCGAAGATGCCGGCGAATACAGGCTCCATGGCATAGAGCAGCGAAGCCCTGGCCGGCGAAGTCTCCTTTTGAAAGCGAACCTGAATCAAAACCGTTCCGATGGTGGCGGGAATAGCCAGATAAAGCAGGCTAAGCAATAGTTGGGACTGCCAGTGCATCTGCATCAGGGACTGAAGGAAGTCTCCGCCGTTCCCTTCGGACAAAAGGGAAGCGGTGTTCGGACTCGCTGAAAGATAGGCGTTATCAAGACCGAGCCGGGAGGCCAGGGCAGCCATCAAACCGGTTCCCAGAATCTGGTAGAAAGTAAGATCAGCCACCGAGAATCTCCGTGCCAGCACATCCAGCATTACGATCAAAAGTGCAAAGGAAAAGGCGCAGCCTATGGTAAGCCAGTCGCCAGTATTCCAGGCGCCTCCGGCCGGGGATCCAAGAAGGAAGTAGGCGCCCAGAAGAACCAGCGTCAGACCTGCATAGGCGCTGGCTATGACCTTGCGGCGTAGAAAGAAAATCTGCATGGGAAACGTGAACAGAACCAGAAGCTGGGTAATGAAGGCGGAACGGGCCGGCGTCGTATAGACCAGCCCCTGGGTCTGCAACCCGTAGCCAGCAAAGGAAATCAGCCCAAGAAAGAGCCCGGCTAGCATACCTTTCCACCAGCTCCGGCTCCCTGCTCCGCCTGTCCTGCTCTGCCTGCTTTCCAGGACTTTCAAGACTATATAAAACGGCAAAAATACTGCGGCCGCTCCCAGGAATCGTAGCGCCACCAGCAGGTACGGAGGCATCTGCTTTACGGCAAGCTCAATGGCTACAAATGTGCCTCCCCAGAAAAGGGCACATAGAAGAAGCATAAGATCGGCACGGAGAGCGCGGGACACGAAAATCAATTGCCCTTTGTCCTGGTCCTCCGTCATCTGAAAAAATGTTTGCTCCCCTGGATTGGCTGATCCTGTCTCTGTACCTCATTCTTGCCCTGGTGGCCGGTCTGGCGCTGAGCAAGAAAGCCTCCTCCAGCATGGAGTCCTACTTCCTGGCCAACCGCAATCTTCCCTGGTGGTGGTTGGGCACTTCCATGGTTGCAACAACGTTCGCCGCCGATACTCCTCTGGCTATTACAGGTATCACCGTGAAGCAGGGAATTGCCGGAAACTGGTTCTGGTGGAGCTGGGCCTTAACTTACATGGCCGGCGCAGTGTTCTTCGCGCGCAAATGGAGAAAGTCCGAGGTTCTCACTGACATTGAGTTCATAGAACTTAGGTACGGAGCGCCGGGAGCGCAGCTCCGACTGTTTAAAGCCGGTTACATGAGCCTTGTAATGAATAGCATTATCCTGGGCTGGGTCTTTCGCGCCATGGCAAAGATCACAACGCCATTTCTTCACTGGAATGAAATCCTTCCTGCAAGTATGTACGACTTCTTGCTGCATTACTGGCCATCTTTTCTTCTCTTTGGTGTGGAAGGCTTCCATGCTACGGCCAATCTAAATCATACTATGACCCTGGTTGCCCTCTTTGCTGGAGTTGTTCTGTATTCTATACTGGGTGGCATTCGCGGCGTTATCGTTACCGATCTACTGCAATTTGCGATGGCCATGACAGGATCCTTTATCTTCGCCTATCTGGCAGTGGATTATGCCGGAGGAATGGATCAAATAGTCGAGTCCATCCAGGAAGGATACGCCGCGGGCGGATCGCAAAAGCTTTCGATCATGCCGGATCTGAGCACCATGACACTGGGACTCTTTGCTGTGTACTTCCTGGTTCAATGGTGGAGTCAGTACTTTTCCGACGGTTCCGGCTACCTGGCTCAAAGGATGAATACAGCCCGCACTCCAGAGGACGCCACCAGAGGTTCCATGTGGTTTGTATTCGCCAACTTCATGCTTCGCACATGGCCCTGGGTTTTGGTGGGTCTGGCCACGCTGGCCATCTTTCCGCTGGCTGTGCATGACTCAGGACTCAGCGGTGATGCGCTGACGGCAAGGTGCGCCGAGCTTTCAAAAGGTGTGGCTGACATTCAACCGGCCGATGCCAGGCTGGTCTGTGTAGATCCGGAAATGGGATATCCGGTGCTGATGAAGTATGCCCTGCCTGCAGGACTGCTGGGCTTCGTTTTCGCGGGCCTTATGGCGGCCTTCATGAGCACTGTGGACACTCACATCAACTGGGCCGGTTCCTATCTGGTAAATGACATCTATCTTCGCTTTGTTCGTCCAGAAGCGTCGCAAAGGAAACAGGTACGCGCCAGCCGATGGGCCGTCTTTCTTGTGGCTGCCATCTCTCTTCTGGTTGCTTCTCAGATCGGTAGCATCGAGGAAGCCTGGAAGTTCCTTATTGCTCTGGCTGCTGGCATGGGTCTGCCGCAACTACTTCGCTGGGTCTGGTGGAGAGCCAACGCCTATACTGAGATCTCCGGTATGGTGGCTTCGCTGCTACTCACGATTTTGATGTATACCACCTACCCGTTCTTGCAGGATGCCCTGGGATGGGGAGAACTGCGGGCCGAGTACGGTCTTGTATTCACGGCTCTGGGTTCGGCGATCATATGCATTACGATCACCCTGTGGACGCCTCCCACACCTTCCGCCGTTCTGGACGAATTTCAGAAGCGAATCCAACCCACTGGATTCTGGCCCAATGTTTCTGGCGCAAAAAAGGAATTCTGGAACGACGCTTCCCTCTGGTTCTCCGGAAACGTCGCCATTCTTGCAGGTATGCTGGTTCCTGGCTATTTGCTGCTCGATGAATACGGCAAAGCCATCATCTGCTTAATTCTGGCTGTGCCCGCCGCGCTACTTACGCACAGATTATGGAGTAGCCGGCGTTTCTGAGGAATCTTCCAGCGATGAAGTTGGAATCCCGGGCGTCCGAACGCGAAAGGAACAGAAATAACCAAATCCAGGTATTTATATTTCTCAAATCTAAAGTACAATCCTCCCCATGCGATTTTTGGGAATCATCTATCTGGCCCCCCTGCTTCTAGCGGCACTTCTGGCCAGCTGTAATCAAGATAGCAATAGCGATGACTCTCTAAGTGCCCTTCTTCTGGCGGGTGGTGCATCCGAGGCCCAGTCCGGCAATAGCAGCGGTGAAAAGGGCTCGCTTAAGATTGTGAACATCTCAAGCGCAGGGAATGTGGTTATCTCTTCAACCCCACTGTGCGGAGATCCAGTTCTGACGCGCAATCTATCAACCTCTTCCTCAACAGAGTATATCGAACTTCCCACAGGAACGTATTACAGCTCCTTCGTTGGCAGTCCCTGTAGTCCAGCTCTGACGATTGAAGCGAATAAGAAGTATCTACTGATAGAAGCCTACGATACAGTAACGGATGGCAAAGTGTTATTTGCTGAAGTAGATGATTCGGCCATGTGCGCCGGTCAGTCCGCTGTTCGATTCGCAAACAATGGAAGATTCTCTTCTGCTACAAATCATAGGCTCTACGCAGATGGTAGCTGTTCTACAGGGGTAGGGTCCATTATTTCCGCCGATGAGCTCGCTTTCAGCGCCTATAATTGCTATGCGGCGAATTCCTACTATCACCATGACGATCCTCCCTGTGCCGGACCGGATCTGTTCGCCGTGGACAAGCACTACACCGTTGTTTCGGCAGGCACTGACTCGGTAATCGTTGTTGAGGAATGATACGCGGCCACATTTCTGAAATTAATCTCCCACGGCGTTGCAATCACTGTCATCAAAGCTGAGAATGCGATCTTTCCATTTCTCGGGATGAGGCGAATGCCGGAAAGAGAACAAAGGGGTTCTGCAGGAGATACTTTTTGAAATCCGGCATCGTTTCCGAGCAAATCCGATCGCTGAAGAACTGGCAGTATGCCTGTCTTGCCGGCGCATAATAGGGCGCAATTCTAAAAGCAGCCCGAATGTCTTCCCTTCCCGAATCCGGGGATTTGAGACCTCGGAGAAGATAAAAGCGGGCATACTGGAAGAACACCTGGTGTTGCACCTGATACCCTGTTGTTTCTGGATCGCCCGGAGAAGCATTAGCCTGAATTGGAGGACAATGAACGCAGAAGGTTGCGCCTGGAGGCGAGCTTCTCAGAGCCTGCCCTGCCGGAGTATGAAAGAGCGATAGCTCTCGAGAGGCTCCCCTGGCGAATGTGGGCAAATCATAATGAAAAAAGCTATGTGTGTTTTCGTTTGCCAGCACAAGAGCCGGTAGGTAACCATCGGCAAATGCACTTACCTCTAACGTCGAGTAGTCGGCGGGCAAAGGAGGCAATAGCAGGTTCCCGGTCTTTTCCTTGCGGTAACGCTCCAGTCGCAGATGTAACGGATTTATTGCGAGCACGTCACTATACTCGGGTCTCGTCACCTTGAGGTACAGGAGGGCGCCGTGAATGGTATCGCTACCCTGGTAAAGAACTACCGGTCTCTTTTCAGGCCCTGCAGTCTGAATCGCATGTTCCAGCACATTGACACCGAAATCTTCAATTACAGTGTCTCTTGACATATTAATTGCCGGAAAGAAAAAATACACCCAGAGGAAGACCTGCACGGCATGAAGAACAATCAGAAAACTCATTGCCTGCTTCCAGAGCCCCGCCCGATCATATATTACCCCCATAAAGAAGAACAAAAGAAATGCGATTAGCAGGGAAGGCAGCAATAGGAATCGACCAAACACTTCGTAGCGAATCCCGTACGGGTCAATGTTGGAGCGCGATAGAAAAGCGACCACAAATAGAAGCACCGCAAGTAAGACCGAAATCGGAAGCAGATATCTCCGAATGAAGGCCGGAGCATTCTGCATATTCTCAGTTCGATGGCTTCGCACAAAACCGGAAAAAGTCCGGTAGGACTGAAACAGAGTCGCGGCGGAAAGAACGAAGAGTATGGGCCAGAACAGCTCCAGCTGATGCCAGAAGAAGATTCGGTAAGCAACGCCCGTATCCCAGGTTGACTTCGCGGTCAGTTGCATCCCTCCATAATCCTTTCGCAGGAAATGATGCCAGAAATCTGAAAAGCTCTCCAGCGCTGCGTAAGATACTGAGGAATCGAAGCGAATAAGGAACAGACTTCCATAGAAAGCAACTAGAGTTATGACTCCCAGTATTCCCCCGATCCAGACCGAAGATCTGTGCATCCCAAGAATGCAGTAGATGACCGGTAATGGTAGAAGAAGGACGAAGATTTGATGATTGGCACATCCCAGCGCAAACAGGAAGAATACGGCGTAGTCTCGTTTTCTGGTCTCAGTCTGACCTGCCGCCCAAAGCAATGCAACAACCAGCAAATTGTTCAATGCGAAGGCATCGGGTAGAAGGCTATATTTCCAGAAGAGAGGAGATGTATACAGAGCTAAAATTCCCATAGCACACAGTATCCTGAAGTGCCAGGCGCTGCTCCGAGTGAGAAGATCTGTGAGCAAAACGGCAGACAGAGAAGAGCAAAGTAGTGTCAGTAAAGCCGCGGCATAGAACGATTGTGCAGCAGGGAACGGCAATAACCAGAAATGATAGAGCCACATGTACAACGGGAAGCCCGGCGGATGAATAAGGCTCGGCCCCAGAGCTCGCGCTACCATTTCACCAGAATCCAGGGTCTGGACCGTGTGGGGCGCGGTCCAGAGGTACACCACACATAGAGCAAACCCAACGGACAGCGGCAGAGCCCACCTTCCCGGGTGACTCCTGCCAATCCTCGACGGTAGAACCATTCGCTTTGCATTCGCATGAGGGGCTACCGTCATGTCCCCTTTTACCGAATGCCCGTGGTGCCGGCAAGAAAGATCGCCAATCGGGTAGAAGCTAGAGCGAGGCTTGGATAAGGCCCTCTCCCTGGGTGGTAATCGGCCGCTTCTTACCCCGCAGAAGCTTTGAGCTCCTGAAGCTTTTCGCGAATCTTTTCGTTTCGCTCTCCGCCCGGGTCCAGCCGCTCCGCGGTTTCCAGCATTCGCTGGGCCCTTCCCAGGTTTTTCAGGCGCATGTAGATGTCGGCCAGAAACAGGTGCACATGGGGATCCTCCGGTTTCCGCAGACGCAATCGTTCTGCGAAATCCGCAGCCTTCTCAAATTCGCCAGCTTTTCGATAGAAGCTTGCAGAGGCAAAAATCATCTCTTCGTCTTCCGGGCGAAGCAGCGCGTACCGCTCGGAGTAGATAGCAGCCTTCCAGTACTGCCCCAATCGGGTGGCCAGAGAGGCCATCTTGCGATAAAGAGGATCCAGGTCGGGGGCATCGGAGGCCACAGTTTCCAGCAATTCCAGAGCTCCCTGCAAATCCCCGGACTGCTCCAGATCCCTGGCCTTCAGATACTTCTCTTTATTTTCTCCGGACAGTACCGCGGCTTTGGCAGGCCAGTCTTCTTCGCGATATCCCAGTCGAAGCAGCGAAAAGTCATCCATTAGTTCGCCGGTATTCTGAATCAGATGAAAAATGGCCTCCAGATCTCCTTCGCCTTTCTCCACATGTTTCAGGAATTTGGTTTCATCCTCGTTGATGATTCGGTGGCCATCCTTTTCGCCCAGCACGATGTCATCTTTTCCATCGGAACCAACGAACAGTACATCGCCAGCCTGTAGCTGAAGCGTTTCCAGATGGATACCGCCCTCAACTCCGGTGGTGCCCAGTTTTCGATAGTAGTTCTTTTCTTCCACAAAGGAGGCCCCTTTGTTCCGGTATAGCACCGCAGTTGGATGCTCCGCATTTATGAAATACACCAGACCGCTCCCTTCATCCACGAGGCCAAAAATGCCGGAGATCAGCATGGACCCTTCAAAGCTTTCGAATACAGTATGCAGTTCGATGAAGGTATTCTTCAGCCATTTCTCCGGAAAGCGATCTCTTTCCACCGGGGACATCCTGGTACGCTCGATAATAGATTCCATCACCGAGCCAAGCACCAGGGCGCCGCTGGCACCTTGCATGGATTTTCCCATGGCATCTACGTTAAAAAAGAAAGTGAAGGGCCGGCCCTGAAGATAGATCCGATGAGCGCCGCAGAGGTCGCCCCCGATCCTCTCTTTCCAGTGCTTGAATTCGAACGCTTTCTTTTGCTTCAGAATGAAGTCCACCGATACAGGTCCTTCCGGAACGGTATTGGTTCCCAGGGGTTTGATCAGAAGCGAAGTAAGAAAGTAATCCCCGTCCTGCTGGTGTTTTAGTTCTCGCACGGACTTCAGAGTTTCTTCGAGCTCCTTTGTGCGCTCCTGAACCTTCTCTTCAAGCTTGTCGGCGTAGTCTCTCAACTCCTTCCGGGCCCCGCGAATGGATCGCACCATATCGTTGAAGCTACGCGCTAGAAAGCCCAGTTCATCTTCCACACCGACCCGGAGTTCCACGTCCAGATCGCCCTCGTTTACCCTGCGAACGCCGCTTAGCAAAGAATGCAACGGCTTGAGAAGGGCCGTATAGAAGAATAAAGGGTATCCAATGATCACCACAGCAAGGATGGATAGAATCACAATGATAAAGCTATTCGCCCTCGGATGCATAAAATGTCGATAGCTCAGATAATCAAAGGCAACTTCGTGGATGCCCCCAGCCCGGTACACCAGGTAGGCGATCACCCGCTGTCCATTATCCAGCCGCCGATAGATCCGCTCTCCCTTACCGTACATGGGCGTTAGATAGGAAAGCGCCAGTTCTTTAAGCTCGGCTCCTTCAAGCTTGGAACGCTGCACCGATTGTTCAATTACGCTTGCCAGAGGCTCGATGGCGCCCTGGTCCTTTGCCAGCAGAGGCAGTACCTTTGCACGGAAATCTTCATCCGGAAGTTTGCGAATCTTGGACTTGAAGTATGCTCGGTCGGTGACTGTTGCCGACCAGAGTTCGTCCAAGGGCCTTTCCGGTTGTCGCATGAGCAAAGCCATATAGCCCTTTTGAAATTCCTCCAGATAGGCGCGGCGAAGAAAACCTTCTCGATCCTTCGCTTCCAGGAGGCTTCTACGAAAAGCTGCATTTAGATACTCCTGGCCCCATGCGCTCTGTACCGGCCGCTCATCAAGGGCTGTGAAATCGATACTGATGTTGCGGCTTCCAGAATCGTAATGGCTAATATATAGCAATTCCGGGGGTCGCTGGTCTTCTTCGCTTAGAATTCGCTGAGCTCTTTCGTAGTAAATCTTATCAAAATCCTTCTCCTTTTCCTGGAAGACGGGATAACTAATTGCCTGGATGGCCAGAAGGGTGGTGGCCAGACTGATGGCAAAAATGCGTGAAAGGAGGTTGGTTTTTTCTCCGGAGGTAGAGACAAAGACGATGAGGATCCAGAACAGGCCCAGGACGCCCAGCAGTACCCAGAGAGTTTGAAACACTCCACGGTCGATAGCCCCATCGCGGCTCAGCGCATTGGCAAGAGCAGGTACGATCACCGCAATTACAAAACCCGCGAATGTTCCAATGACTCCGATGCGCGCCAATCCCTTTTCGCGTATCATGCGATACACGGCAGGAATGGTATACAGGATAATATAACCCAGAATCCAGATCGCCACAAAGAGTGAGGCCTTCTCGGCGGCGAAGTCCCAGTAATGTCCTTCGAAGTGAAAGATTCTTTCCGATTCCAGAGTCTGCCATGCGAAATTGGCAGTAAGCAGGATGCTCAGTACCGAGCCGATTCCCAGAAAGAGCCAGTAAATCCATCCGCGTACTGGCTTAGGAAAAGAGAGGAAGAATAAAGCCAGAAAGAGGCATCCAAAGAAGGTGCCCAGCACCGTTTGCCATCGATGAAAGGCAAGCGTTGGATCGTCGTAAGCGGCCGAGAAGAAGTAGGCAACGCCCATACTCGTATAGAAGAGAAAGGCGATAGCCAGATTCCATGTGGCCCTGGACTTCCGCGGAACGGAAAATAGAAATACTGTAAAGAAGGCCGCAAAGGCCACGAAATTAAGTGCAGCTACGGAGTAGTAGGTATGCAGCATGAGATTCTCTCCCTCTCAGTCTGTTGTTAACAGCGCCCCCAGAATAACAGAGGAAGCTCAAAGTTACAGCCCATTTTTATCCAATATCGGCAAAGACGGGAGGAAAATTGGAGTCTCCGGATGCTCCTCGGCTAAGCTCTTCCGTGCTGGCCTCCCTGACCGCACTGTTGCCGAAGACCGGAATTACCGGTACCTTTGTAATACCTTTACAGGTAAGCCCAATCCAGCATTCCCGTCCCAGGAGAAAAAAATGCCCCTGCAATCCATTAATCCAGCGAACGGAGAGTCTATCGCCGAGTACGAGGCTCACTCTGAAAAGGAAATAGACGCCATGCTGGATCGGTCCTATGATCTGTTCTATTCCCTCTACCATGGGCAGCCAACTCCTTACCCACAGATTCTGACGGCGGTAGGCAAAGCTGCGGATCTTCTAGAATCCAGGTCTGCAGAGTTCGGGCTGCTAATTTGTCGAGAAATGGGAAAGCCAGTTAGCCAGGCAGTGGCCGAAGTCGAAAAGTGCGCAGTTTTATGCAGATATTACGCAGAAAACGCCGAAACGCTTCTGCGACCCAGGCAAATAGCCACCGAAAGCAAAAGCAGCTACGTTCGCTACGATCCCCTGGGTCCGTTACTGGCCATTATGCCCTGGAACTTTCCCTTCTGGCAGGTATTTCGGGCAGCGGTTCCCGCTCTTTGCGCCGGGAATCCAGTTATCCTCAAACACGCTTCTAACGTTACCGGATGTGCATTTAAGGTCGCTGAGGTCTTCGCCGAAGCCGGTCTTCCAGAGCATCTATTCCAGGTG
>JAGRNE010000380.1 GCA_020440915.1 Leptospiraceae bacterium
GCCCTGGGAGCGCATCAGGTTGCCCTGCTGTTTGGCGTTGCAACTATCTTCTTTGGACTCAATACCGGTCGCGAATACGGCGAAATGAACTGGGTCGCAGACAATCTGATGATGCTGGTTTTTACCGTATTTCTGGTTCTTCTATTGATTGCTCTCTGGGGCAAAGAAGATGTAAAAGTCTACGAGAAGTTCGCAGGCGCCACCATCGCTGGAATGATGGTATTCTATTTCCTGGGTAATTTTGGAATGCCCAACGGCCTTCTTGTTACTACCGCCCCAACATCGGGCGCGCAAGATGCTATCGTATCCCAGATGTATCGCAACGCGGTGCTGACCTTTTTCATCCTTTTCCCTCTTTTTACCATGGGTTACTACTGGCTGGAAAAGCATTATGGACTTCCGGTCTTCAGCGAAGCCACAGCGCACTTTCAGATTCTGGCCGGTGCCGTTCTGGTTCCCGTGGCCGGTGGATCCGCCCTCTGGGGGACTGCAGACGCGCAGGTGCTTCAGAGCATTGGAACTGGAGCCGCTCTGGCTCTAACGATATCGTTGCTTGGGGGAGTGGCCAACATCCACTATTCCCTGTCTCGTAGCGGTAAAATTGTCCAGTCCGATCAAGATGGAAAAGCGCTGCGCTGGGGATTGATGCTGATCGGAAGCTACCTGGTAATTCGCTTCCTGCTGCAGATTCCTCTCATTGGTTCCAACTTTGAGTACACTGCCTGGAGCAATCAGGACCTCTACTCCCTGGCCTCCACAGCTGCTCTGCCGATGATTCTGGGCTCCGCCTATTTGCTTCTTGGTCACTGGAAGCAGGCCAGCACTCCTTCGGGACTGAAGTCCTTTGGCAATTTCTTCCTCTACTCCGGTATCATTCTATTTCTCCTGGGCTCCCTCACCCAGGGATGGCTGCAAGCGCATGCTGCATCCGCCATGACCGGCGAAGGCGCCGAAAAATCCCTGGCCCACCCGGCGTGGGCAGAAGTGCTCTTTGCCGGTAGTCTGGAAGAAGGCGTTGGCCAGGATGCACTGTTCAGCTATTTGCTCTCCGCCTATAGCCTTGTTCTCACCGGTCTGGCCATGACAGCCATTGGACTGGTATCCGGCATTCTGGCTGTTTTTGCCGGGCTGTCCGGGAAGTCTGCAACCTACAGCAAGCCTTCTCTGGTCACCGAAGCCCCGGTTGCGCCTTCGACTGGATCCCATTGAGCGCATTGACGTAAGGAAATACGAACTATGAAATCTCCGTTCAACACAGTATCATCAACCGTTGTAACAACTATCCTGGCCGGATTGCTAGCTTTCGGGGCAAGTGTGGTCCTTCCTTTTGGCACGCCGGATCTACACGGTAAGCATCAATACACTCAAGCCCCGGAAGACATTCTGGTGCTCAAAGGACAGGAAGTCTACTACCAGGAAGGCTGTCAGTACTGCCACACCCAGGGGATGCGGGCTGAAGCCTGGGAAATCATGCGCTTCAGCGATGTGGAGAAGCTGGGCTATTTTCCGGCTCCTGCGGCTCAGGCCGACCTGTTTTTTTCCCCTTCGGTGCGCGGCTCCCGTCGCATTGGACCGGATTTGAGTCATGTGGGAATCAAGCTGGATAAAGCGGCTCTAACCAGCCTTCTTCAGAGCAATCCGTTTGCAAATCCAAAGAATCCCCAGTTCGACATGAAGACCGGCAATCACAGCTATTCCTATTTGTTCGATCAGTACGACCTGAACCCGCTGGCCATGTCCTGGAAGGTGCGATGGCTCATGAATTTTGGCCTGCCTATGAACGATCCGTATCAGCGTTCTGCCTTTCCGCGGCTGGAAGGAAAGAGCCGGGGAGAAGCGCTGGTGGAGTATTTGAACTTTCTGGGAAGTCGCCAGACCGGATATGAAGGCGAGTTCTACCAGTAATGAGTTAGGGTAAAGTTACAAGGAATCGGCAAGAGTTATGAGTGATAATAAAAACAGCAAAGCTATACCGGGCTGGGTGAACTTCCTTTTCTGGGGAGCCCTGGCGGCCGGTGTTCTGTCTGCCATTTTTTCTCAGGGTTTTCTGAACCAGCCGGCAGCCGTTTCTGTTCGGGATGAAATGGGGCAGCGCTATGTTGTGCCCAGCATCGACATCATTCCTGTTCGAGATGCAGCTGCCATTGAGGCAGGAAAAGAAACCTACGGAAATGTTTGTGTTGCCTGCCATGGCGGCGATATGAAAGGTGGCGTTGGCCCCGATCTCACCGATGCGCAGTGGCTGCATCAGCCGGCGTCCGAGACTCACCTGGCGAAACTCGTAATGAATGGAATTGGTCCCGGCGAGACTCTGGCGCCTAGCAAAGTGCCCATGCCAGCCCG
>JAGRNE010000381.1 GCA_020440915.1 Leptospiraceae bacterium
TGGATATCCAATCCATAGCAAAGAAGTACGCCGATCAGCTCCAGGCCTCCATCGATCTGGATATACCGGGAATGTCCCGCCGGCTGGTCAGAAACATGATCAAAACCCATGAGCCCACAATCCCGGAAGAGCATCTGGATGCCCTGGTGGATCACTTCGTGCCCGATCCCAACGCTCCGGCGGACGGAGGATCTGATGTGCCCCGGGATGTACTGCTGACCATGGTGCGGCAATTTATTGATTATTCGGTGGGCCGGATGAAAGACCGGGAGCTCAAGGAACTCAAAGCCGCCTCCCCGGACTGGGTGGAGAAATACTGGGGCGCTTTTCCGGATCATGTGCGAAAGACTATCTCGGCGATGATCCGCGGACAAATCGGAGAAAAAGAGTTCTGGCAGAAAATCAATTGATGTCCTGGGGCCCAAGGATTGACTTGCAAGTCAATGGATCTATCCCCTTTTGTTGCCGTTCGAGCACAGGCCGAGCAAAACGTTAAAAAGAACTATGATAGGATTGCAGAACTCTGCGGCCCGAACGTTCCCCGCCGCGCCAAACTGCTGCATTCCGTTAGCTACTATCCGCGAATGCTGGAGAATTGCTTCGTAGCCCATTACGATAACATTCCCGATATCAACGGCCCGGCCCCCATCTACTGCTTTGCTCATAAGAAGATCCAGGATGTAATGGCCCTGGTACAGTACATGGTGGGCCGCGATGTAGATAGATTTCATAATGTTACCCTTGTAGCGCAGGGCGGACTTTTTCATGGAATCTTTCCCTATCAGGATATAGTTCCTGGATTTCTGAAGAGCAAGTATCTGGGCTGGCCGCTGGGTATTGGTACAAGGATTATGGCCCGCTTCTTTCGCGGCCTCTTTCGCGATCTGAACGCCTACCCGGTGTATCGCGATGGGGCCGACGTTCCCCGGAGTGAAGAGGCCTACAAACATCCCTCCTTTGCAGGCCCTCATGTAACCGGCATGAGCTATCAGGATTTTCAGAAATACACTCGAAAGCAGACGGCGAAATCGGTGCTTCAGGTTCAGAAGGATATGGATGAAAAGAATCGATCCTTCGTAATCTTACCCGAAGGCAGGTACTGTCATGATGGGCGAATCAGCGAATTGCTGGACCTGGCCGCCTACGCATCGCATAGGAAGTCCAGGCCTATTGTGTACATCTCTCTTTCCTACGATGAGCTCTGCCCGGATGCTCTGGGAAAAATTGATGCCTTCCTCTATACAAATGAACCCATGGAGCCTCCCAGGTCCAGAGAAGACTTCAAGCCATTTATGTCCCGGGGACGCCAACTGCTGCAGAGTAGCACCACTATTACGGCCTCCGGTCTTCTGGCCGCAGCCACCATCATCGAGCTACAAGAGAGTAAGACCATTTCTAAAGCCAACGTGCAGAAGCGCTTCGAAGCGCTTTGCGATGCAATCCTGAAAGCGGATTACATTGTAGATCCGCGGCTCGGAGACCCGGAATTCAGAAAGGATCGGTTTGGCCGATTTCTTTCCAGGAGAGCCTCTCGCTGGTTCTCCATGAGTGGGGACTCCATGACAGTAAGGCCTCGCCGCATTATGGAATACGATAGCGGTGAAAGGACAGTGCCGGACATTCTCTGGAACATAAACAATATCATCCATGTGGCCCCGGTTCTGGGGTTGGATATAGATCTGAGTCCCGAGGCCCTGGCCGAAAAGGTCGGCCCACAATGAAGCCCGCAAAAAGCTCTTGCCTCCTTCGGCCGGATTATTATCCTGCTACATAGGATACCCCCCTATGGTATTTAGGATAACAACCAGCGGGTATTGGAGGAATAAATTATGACCGTAGAACGAATTGTTCGAATTGTAGCAGGACTCTTTGTACTGATTTCCCTTTCTCTGGGGGTCGAGGCCAGCCCTATTTTTCATCATTCTTACTGGCTCTTCTTCACCGCATTTGTAGGCCTCAATCTGTTTCAGAGCGGCATTACCCGATGGTGCCTGATGGCTTCAATTCTGGAAAAGGCAGGAGTCAAAACCGAAGCTGCCTGCGCCCGGGAAACCGCCAGCGCCTGAAGGTAACCTTCGCTCCACAGGGCCCTTCGATAGGCGCAGGGCCCGTTAAGTTTTTTCCTTTCCGGGCGATAGAAGTATGGGATGAGAAAGAACATACTGCTTATTGTTGTACTTCTGGCCCTGGGGGCTCCTGTGGGATCCGAGGATCTGGACAATCCATTTTTGAGCCCCGAGCGCCGCCAGGAAATCATTCGCAGCCAGGAAGATAAATGGGACATGGATGCAGCGCCTTCCCCTTCCTGGCCATCAGGCA
>JAGRNE010000382.1 GCA_020440915.1 Leptospiraceae bacterium
TGGCCGATGGTCGGATAGACAAAAGCTGCATCGCGCAGTTCAGTCCTGTAAAGGGACGATTTCAATTTCAGGCTCCAGATTGCTCTGCCCTTCGAAGAGTGCATCGGAGGGAGCTTCCACTTCGAAAGAGGCGCTTACATGACTCCAGAAAAAGCAGTCGCTGGCATGGCTTTTTCCTCGATGTATCGAATAGCCGACGGTGTATTTGCCGGGTCCCAGGTTCATCTGAAGTCGGTATCGGATTTCCAGGGGATTTGAGTCCAGAGAAAATGGGCGATTGAGCAAATAGCTATTCGTTCCAAATGCCAGGTTGCCCGTAGCCGTATTTATGTGGATGCCACAGGTAAGGTCTGCAAGATATATCTTCGATTCCAGGCGAATGCTGAGTATGGCTTCATCGCCGCTGTGAAATCGGTTTACTGGATTTCCGTGGGCATCCAGAATTCGAATGGAAGTTTTCAGATTTCCATCACTGGCGGTGTTTTCCAGAACTTCTCCGTTCGCTCTCCCCACCACATCCATGTAATCCCGGGCCACATCTGAAGGAGACCCCTGGCTGCGAATAGAGCCTCCATCCAGAAGAATCATCTCATCGCATACGCTCTTCAAGAGATTCATATCATGACTGACGATAAGAATCAACGATCCTGCATCTCTGTAGCGTCTGAATCGGTCCAGGCATTTCTGCTGAAAGCTGGCATCGCCCACAGCAAGAGCCTCGTCTACCAGCAACAGATCGCTGGGTTCCAGAGTAGCCACCGAGAAGGCCAGGCGCATCTGCATACCGGTGGAATAGGTCTTCAAAGGCTGATCGGCATAGTCGGCGAGGCCCGCGAATTCCAGGATTTCCGCGGTTCTCCGCTTCAGCATCTTGCGACTGAGATTCCAGAGGACTCCATTGTGCTCGATATTCTGCCTGGCGGTCAATTCGGCGCTGAAGCCCACTCCCAGTTCCAGGATGCTGCGAATACTGCCTGAAAAGGAAACGGTCCCGGAGCTGGGTCGGGTGACTCCGGAAAGAACGCGGAGCAGCGTGGACTTGCCGGCGCCATTGGGCCCCACCAGGCCAACAATGCGGCCGCCCTCAGATGTGGAAAGGCGAAGGTTTAGCTTTTGCAGAGCCCGATGTCGTCCTGAGGGCAGAAGCAAACCCAGACTCAAAGCCGTCTTCAAGCGATCGGATAAGGATGCGAAGATGGGATATTCCTTCTGTAGATCTTTGATTCTCAGTTCAGCCATAGAGAGAGGACGGTTAAAGGAAATCCGCACAGACCTCCTTCAAGCGTATCCTGGAAAGCATACCGGCAATTAAGCTCAACGGTACAAGAATAAGAAGACCGGGCAGGAAAGCATGGCTCTGCAGTGGCATGCCGTATGTGAGATAACGTTGCACATCCACCATACAGAAAAGCGGATTAAAGCTCATAATGGTCAGCACATCCGGATTCATAACGACATACACCATGGGCGTAGACCAGAAGAGGATCTGCAGCCCTAGACGAAGAATGGGCGAAAGATCCTTCAAGAGTACCGAGATCCGTTGAAGATAGAGGCAAAGTGGAAAACAGATGAGGAGGAAAAGCAGTCCGCTTACATACGCCAGAGGAAAAAGGAAGTGCAGGCCGCCGGCAGGGTCCGAAAGCCAGGCCACCAGATAGGCGGGCGTCGAAAGGATGGTAAAATGAAAGCAGGCCTGGGCCAGCGGAATCCAGGACATGGCATCCATAGCCCCGGGCGTTCGGCGTATTAGCGATCGATTCTCGGAAAGAATGGAACCGGAACGCAAAATCATCTCCGAGAGCGGAAGCCACAGTGTCATGGCGCCAAGCAAATAGTTGAGGAAGCCGGGACCGGTAAGCCGTTTGCTTTCCACACCCAGGGAATCGTCCACGCCGCCGCCCAGCACCACGCCAAAGATCAAATAAAAAAGAGCGATCTGAAACAGGTATTGGATAAAGAGCCAACCGATACCCAGTCCGGCTCCGGCAAATTGTACAACATAGTCCCGATGCGCAAGAGCAAACAGAAGTTGAAGCCTGGTTCTGAGGGACTGCATAAAGGCTGAGCTACGAAAGGGACTAGCCAATCCCTTTGCGACAGGGAATGCCCCTCCATGCGGAAGGTCAACTCATGGAATATTTTTTCACTTTGCCTCCTGGATGCGAATCATGAGCCACAAGGCCGAATCCAGAAGCATTTCTGGATTGCGTATTCGCGCATTGATCCCTGCCTATTTCATCGTTGCCTGCAGCCCATACCGACATCGGCTGAAGGGGATGAAGCCACCGTCAGCTATTTGTC
>JAGRNE010000383.1 GCA_020440915.1 Leptospiraceae bacterium
TTTCCGGAGCCCGGGGGGCGGGCCGCATCATGCATCAGGTGATGCGAATGCTGTACGAGAATTCAGACTCCAGGTTTGTGTATCCCGTTCACTGGAAATACGCCAGCATTTGTAAACGGACCGGCAGACTGGCCGGCCCCCATTGCCCGCACTGGACCGAGCCCTTTTTGCCCCACGACGTCTTACCGCCGCCCTGCGACGGTGATCACCGAGTCAATGATTCCAGGGGTATCATCCGTCCTCTACCCGATCAGATCTACGTTCTGGACCCGCATCGACCGCTACAAAGTCAGTCGGTATTGCTGGAAATTCGCGCAGAAGAAACCTGCGAATTTGCGCTCAACGGTAAACGTGCCGCCATACCAGGCAACGGTCATCTGCGGAAATTCATCGCCCCGACTCCGGGTACCTACGAACTGGAACTATTCTGTCCTGGTCGTCCGGTGCAACGGCGGATATTTCGGATACAAAACTAGCGGGAGCGCGGTTCGTGTTTTTGGCCCAGACACCGGTTTGGGCGCAGCCCGATAACACTCGGTGAATTTCGGTCAAGGATTTCTCAATCGCTGCCTGAGTTCGCCTTAAAGCCAGGGTCGCGATTTATTTCGCCCCTTCACCTGAATCAATTTCCGGCCGATGGAAACTCATCGGGGATTGGACCGACCATTGAATGTGCTGTAGAGATCGGCTAATCGCGGATGAGCTCGTTTTCTATGATCTGTTCGTAGGTTTCCCTTTTTCGGATAAGCTTATGCGAGTTCCCTCGTATCAGCACCTCCGCGGATCTTGGACGGCTGTTATAATTGGATCCCATAATGAAACCATAGGCCCCTGCGGAGGCCAGGACCGCAACATCGCCTTCCTGGAGGTCCGGCAGATTCCTTCCTTTTGCCAGAAAGTCCCCGGACTCGCAAACCGGTCCCACCAGGTCGCCGAAGGTGTCCGAACGGCTGGCATTTTCTGGAATTACTCTGTGGTAAGCCTGATACAGCGAGGGCCTCAGAAGGTCGTTCATGGCGGCGTCGCATATAAAGAATTGTCGGTCTTCATTCCTTTTACGATAGAGGACCCGGGTAATCAAGAATCCAGCATTGCCGGCCACGCTGCGACCTGGTTCAAAGGTTATTCTTCTTAACTTTCTGCTTCGATTGGCGTCGCTTTCGTTAATCCAATGCCACATCTGGCGTACGAAGGCGGCTGGATCCGGAGTATCCAGAGGCTCGTTCAAATCGTGATTCTGCAGATAGTCGATACCGAGCCCTCCGCCCACATCGATTTCGTCGATGGAAATTCCCAGATCCTCTATTTCGTGCACCAGTGCAAGAAGGCGGCCGGCCGCTTCTTCGTAGGAGCTGAAATCAAGCAGCTGCGAACCAATATGAAATCCAGCCGCTTTGATTCGGATGCCCGGCAATGAGGCTGCCTCTCTATATATCTCCAGGGCATGGCTATGGCCGATGCCAAACTTGTTTTCCTTCAGGCCAGTGGAAATGTAGGGATGAGTTCCTGGATCAACGTCCGGATTAATTCGAATTCCAACGGGAGCAATAGTTCCTTTCTGGGTGGCGATGCGGGATATCGTCCTTAGCTCCGAGGGACTTTCCACGCTAAAAAGATGAATTCCTGCTTCCAGGGCGTATGCGATTTCGCTTTCGGTCTTCCCAACACCGGAGAACACGATTTTGCCCGGATCGATGCCCGCCTTTTGACAGCGAAACAGTTCCCCACCGCTCACGATGTCCGCGCCCCAGTTGCGAGCGGCCACCAGTCGGAGCAGTTCCAGGTTGGAGCTGGCTTTCATTCCGTAACAGAACTGGATTTGCTCCTCCAGACCTTCTCGACCGCGATTATAGAGATCCAGCCGGGACTCAAAGTAGCTGGCGGAGTAGGCATAGAGCGGAGTTCCATATGCTTGAACCAGATCTGCAACGGATACGTCTTCTATGAATAAATGGTCCTTGCTGTAGCTGACGGGTAGATGTTCTTTCATTAATATGGAAAAGGTCCTGTTACAGTTTCTTCGGATTTTGCCGATGGTAGGATAGAAAAGCAATAGCCCTGCCTCGGGCCAGTACTTTTGAATGGGAATTTACTTCAGATCATGTTAAAACGACTCATCTCCATACTATCGCTGCTTCTACTTGTTGTGCTTTCTATGCCCGGTTCGCTCCGGTCCGAGGATTCCGCGGACAACAAGGATGGGGAAAGAAAGAGTCCGGAAGAGACCTTCTTTTTTTCGGAGGACAAGCCGGAGCCGGACTCGCCTCTTCTGGATAACGCATTTGAAGAGCCGGATCA
>JAGRNE010000384.1 GCA_020440915.1 Leptospiraceae bacterium
AAAAACAGCGCTGCACGAAACAGGGCTTTTCGCAATGTCGAGGCTTTTGCAACGTTGGCCAGGATACCAGAGTAGATGCTTTCCCAGAGCCGGGGAGCAGAAGCCATAAAGGTGGGTCGCACCGCAGCGAGATCCTCCCGAAGGCTACGAACCGACGAATAGTAGGTGCAGGCTCCACAGGCAATAGTCATCAACTCGAACGTTCGCTCGAAAATATGCCAGACCGGAAGTATCGATAGAATCCTTTCGGTGGGATCGATGGTAAAGGGCAATCCTCGGATCTGCGAGAGCAAATTCGCATGGCTTAACATCACTCCTTTAGGACTTCCGGTGGTACCGCTGGTGTAGATCAGGGAATAAAGATCCTTTGGCTTGAGCGATTGCATCCTCTCCTGCAACGCCTTCGGGAATCGGCTGCCATAATCCTGACCCATTTTTTGGACGGACTCCATGGAGAACAGCCCGTCCTTTTCCTCGGCCACTCCGCTGCTCAAACAGATAATCTGAAACCGGGACAGATCCAGACCTGCATTGCGTAGCTTATCCAGAGTGTAGCGATTCTCCACGACCACAACCTTCATGCCCGAATGCTCTGCAATGTACTTCATTTCATCATGAGTGATGTCGGTGCCCCGGGGAACATCCGCAGCCCCGGCCAGAGTAATGGCGGCGCTCATCAACACCCATTCGTAGCGGTTATCGGCGAATAGGCCAATGCGATCGCCTTTCTGGACTCCCAGATTCATCAGTCCTGCGGCCAATTCCCTGGCCTCTTTCATCCATCGATCATAGCTGATTGTTTCGTATTCTTTTCCCTTCTTTCGCGCAAAGGCGGGACGAGACGCATTCTTCCGCGACGTTTCCAGAAACATCTCTCCTATGTTGTTTAGCTCTTTCATGATTCTCTCCTTGGATAAAGGCTCGAAGCAGTCCGGCGCCGATTGGCGATCCGGAGCGGTTCGACATTTTTTCGAATAGAATCATAGTTTAGAGAGCCAGGAAAATCGCCCCGAATGATAATCCGACAGTAGCAAGTTATAATTTGCCAGCGCGCAGAAAGCCCCCCGCACTACATTGAGCCTTTGAGCGCAATTACTGGAGCTTTCTTCGGTAGGCCAGGGGTGTGGTACCCTGGAACTTCTTAAAGGAGCGGTGGAAGGCGCTTCTGGAATTGAAGCCTACCGCCAGGGCTATGGAAAGCACGGTCCGGTCCCCCTCTTCTTTGAGCATAGGCAGAGACTCTCGCACCCGGAATCCGTTTATGTAGTCGGAGAAGCTGCAGTTCAATCTAGCATTCAGGATTTCCGAGACCTGATGAATGGTCAGATCCATTTCCCGGGCCAGCGAAGACAGGGTGAAGTCCTCGTCCAGGTACGGCTTTTCCTCTTTCATCAGTAGCTCCATCTGCGATAGTATGTGAGGTATATCCAGAGCATCCAGACGAGATTTTCGGTACCGATGAGCTTTGAAATCGTCGCGCAGGGAATGAATCAATCCTGGACGATGGATACCGAGCATGAATCCTCCCATGATGATCCCAGGCAGGGAAAGAGCGCTGATGAGCCGAAGAATTTCCAGGCCGGAAATGCTTCCCAGGGCTCCCAGAAGTAAAGCCAGAAAAGCCACCAGAAATAGACCAATCATGGGTCGATACCGAATGCGAAGATCCTTTTCCAGAATCCAGAGCATGGAATAGACCGGGATCAGGAGGTATATCATGATCAGTAGCTTTCCCCCCAGAAAGCTTGTATTCAACAGAAGGGATTCTATTCTTCCGCTAGCGGAGGATCCGTCAAAAAGCCAGAAAGCTATGATGGTTGCCGGTAAGATCCAGAGAAAGTGTATCCATTGAGAGGTAGAGCCGGGCTGGCCTACAACGTTTTGACGAAACCAGATATAAACGGTCGGACCAATGGACCAGACCACTGGAATAAGAAGAACGGAGAGCAAATCGGTGGGTTCAGACTTCAGGGCGACCATGCGAAATCCGCCCAGTAACCAGAGGCCGCATGCAAGAACAAAGTAAGCCGAAAGCCAGGCCCGACGTCCGCGCCGCAGCAAGCCAGAAACCGACCACAGGAAAGCCACCATTGCCCCGGAAAATAGCCAGCATGAGGCCAGCAGAAGGACCGTGCTTCTATCCATACATGAACGTTTGCCGATTCCGGCAGGACCGATCAAATCATTATTTTAGTTGCCATGAGCGGAACGAAACGGATTTTGTCCGAACCGACCTTGCCCAGGTGGCGGAACTGGTAGACGCGCTAGTTTCAGGTACTAGTGGGAGTAATCCTGTG
>JAGRNE010000385.1 GCA_020440915.1 Leptospiraceae bacterium
AAGAACGGCAAGTAACCCTCCAACACCTCGACGAGGCCGTCGCCGCCGGGGCTCGCCTGGAGCGGGCCTGCGACCTCCTCGGCATCGACCCGCGCACCGTGCAGCGCTGGCGAGCCCAGGACGTCGGCGACGACCGCCGCGCCGGCCCTCTCCAGAGCCCGTCGAACAGGCTGTCCGACGGGGAGCGCGCTCGGGTACTCGAGATCGCCAACGCTCCCGAGCACCGCGACCTGTCACCCAAGCAGATCGTGCCGGCGCTGGCCGACAAGGGCGAGTACGTCGCCTCCGAGTCGACCTTCTACCGGGTCCTCCGCGAGGAGCAGCAGCTCGAGCCCCGCGAGACCTCCCGCCCCCCGGCGGCGAAGCCGAAGGAGCACGTCGCCACGGGACCCAACCAGGTCTGGAGCTGGGACATCACGCCCTTACGCTCGCTCGTTCGCGGAGTCTTCTTCCGCCTGTATCTGATCATCGACATTTGGGATCGCAGCGTCGTGGGCTGGGAGATACACGCAGATGAACTCGGTTCTCACGCGGCGGATCTTTTGAATGAAACGTGCATGCGTGCAGACGTTCGTGCGGGCGAACTCGTCGTGCATCAGGATAACGGCGCCCCGATGATCTCGTGGGAGTTTCTATCGGCGCTTGGATCTTGGGGCCGCCCGAGCTACTCCCGTCCCGGCGTGTGCGATGACAATCCGTACTCCGAGTCGATGTTCAGGACCCTGAAGTATCGCCCTGGTTACCCCCGCGCATTCAAGACCATCGATGATGCCCGGGCATGGGTCGCGGAGTTCGTCGATTGGTACAACAACCATCACCGTCACTCGGCCATCGGGTACGTGACGCCGATGCAGCGCCGGCACGGCAGGGACCACGATGTCCTGGATGTTCGGCGGGCAACCTACGCGGCCGCGCATGCGGAGCACCCGGAGCGCTGGTCGCGCAAGCCGAGGAAGTGGGACCGTCCCGAACTTGTTTCGCTGAATCCAGCGCATGGAAGAAGGAGTCGACAGCAGAAGGCCGCCTGAACGCGGTAGTTTAAGAATACGTAGAGGCGACAACTTCCGCTGACACTGGCCTCTCGGTTCTGTCCTGTACCTTCCTCTCCAGATTCTTGTTCAAATCTTCTACTGTGCGATAAAGGCGAACGAATCTGTTGGCCAGAATCAATGCCAGAGAAAAGATAAAAGCGGCGAAGAAATATGAGAATAAAGGCGGAATATTGAGGTATCCATTGCTTACAGCCAGATCGGAAAAGAAACCGATCATAACAAAGAACATTCCGCCCAGCATGTACAGGGCATCCCGGTTTTCCTGACGGGCCGCGCGTATCTGTAGAAAGATCACCTGCAAAAGCATGACCAGCCATAGTGGCTGCCCCACATATTTCTGGAGAGTCCACCAGTTCCGCATGTCGTCCGAAAACAGAACGTGTACGGAGAGAATGACCATAATACCGGAAATTGCCGCGGAAAGGGCATCGCTGATTGTGGTCGTCAGATTCTTACGATAGTCAAAATAGGTTCGAACGAAATACAGGAAGACCACAAATAGAAGATAGGTCAAAACGAATTCCAGTCTCTTGAACGTTAGAAAGGAAATGTCGGTTTCGAATCGCAGCTCGGTGCGAATCAACTGTCTCAGAACAAAGCCATAGATGAACAGTGCGAAAAGTAGATTCTCCCGATTCTGCCTTCGTCTCAGAAACAGGAACAGGAAGTAACTGCCTGCAGTAAAATAGCCAGTAAGGAAAATCAGCTCTCCGTAGTCTTCGTCTCTCAGAGTCCGTGCCAGTTCGCTGGAAGGGCCGATTTCTGTCCTTCCCCGCACCATTCCGTTGATACCGGGAAAATACCCCTGCACATGAACAAGGATGGTATTGGGCCGGTCTTTATGTAGCAGGCCGGCCGGGATTTCGTAGATTCGAATCCGATCATAGGCAGATGCCACGCTGGAATCCCACTGCCCTGAACTACCGATCAGGGCGCCGTTCAGATACACTCGATCCCGGTCATCGATCCGGCCCAGGCGAAGGGACAGGGAATGGCTCAGCTCTCCCTGGATGCGAAACTCCTTCAGATACCAGATTTCATCCACGTCCTGATTGTATCCTTCGATATCTGTTAGATAGCCCGGAACCGTTGCTGGCTTCCAACCGGAGTCCAGATTCGGCTCCAGGGAGCCGGGATCTGTAAACCGCACGTACCAGCAATGTTCCCAGGTGCCGTCCAGCTCGCTATCGAGCTTGCTATCCAGGCCATTGACCTGGCCCGCCTGAACAAGCTGTATG
>JAGRNE010000386.1 GCA_020440915.1 Leptospiraceae bacterium
TTGATCGTTGCAGGAACCATTCTATTTGGCTGGGATGTATGGCAGATCATGTTTCTGTTCTGGTTCGAAAGCGTAAGCATTGGTATCGTGCACTTCTTGCGATTCATTACATCTGCCGTTTCGCCGGCGCCAGACATTAAGAATCCCATTCGCATGGTCTCCCTTGTTTTCCTGGCCCTTTTCTTTATGGTTCACTTCAACGGTTTCAATGCGGGTCACCTTGTTTTTCTGGTGGTCCTCCCCGCTTTGTTGATAAGGGGTCAGCAGCCGAATTTCGAGGATACTCTGCTAGAATGGACCGGTTTCTCGAAAGAGGCCTACGCCAGTAGCGGAACGCTGGAAGTGGCAGAACCTTTTCAATTAACGATTCTTGCCATGATTTTTCTGGGGCACTTCAACTCCTATCTGGTACACGATGTATGGAAAAAGGAGTACCGTGGCATCGAAGATAGTAAGCTCATGATGTTACCCTATCCGCGCATCTTCGTAATGCATATCACTATTATCGCAGGCGCTTTTCTGTACACTTCATTCATGGCTCTCGTTAGCCAGAAGTGGGCTGGCCTTCTCTTTCTGTCCGTTTTCGTAATTCTAAAGATGTATTTCGATCTGAAGACCCATGTGAAGCAGCATAAAGAAAGACAGGAACGAATGCAAAACCTCTCCCTGGATTCGGAGGGCTTACCGGCCTGAGGCGGGTCGGGGCGGAAAGAAGCCCTGGAGCGTGCGCTTTAGATCCATGCGGCGCTTCAGGGCGACACAGAATTCAACAGGATACCATATCGCATGGCCAGAAGGTGCAATGTATCCATGACATAGCAGACCTGATAATTGCCGCCAGAAGGACAGCTGGCGGTGCCTGCGATGTCGCATCCTGCATTCTGGCATTTCTTTCGGTTCTCCCAGTCATCGTCGCCCCGATAGCGACAGTAATGCTTGCAGGCCTCGGAACTTCCAGGCGAACAAATGTAGCATCCATCGGCGGACAACGGACCGGTTACCGAGAGCGCTAGCAGCGCGAAAATGGACCCGAAAGCCAGGAACTTCCAAACCGAACTCATGAAATGAGTAAGCCTATTCCCATCAGAAAGCTCAATCATTTTTCTCCAGCTCCGCCAGAATTCGATCGTGACTTACGGGCTTTCTCTTTTCCGGCTCCACGAAGAAATACCAGTAGATCAGACCGGTAAGAGTCAGCCCCACGCCGGCCAGGGAATGAATGGGTTTATCGATCAGAGTATAAACCAGGAATGCCCCCTGGACCAGCATTACGATGCCCAGAACGACCGGCAGGGAGGGTACGCGAAAGGGACGGGCCAGATCCGGGAGCTTATTTCTCAAAACAGCCACGGCAGCCAGTGTGAGGATATTGAATACTGTGCTTGTAAAGGAAAAGAAGTCGATGAGGGCTTCGTAGAGGTTGTTATCTTGCGGATGGGGTTTCAGCAGTTCTCCGGCCACTGCCATGCCCAGCAAGCAACTGGCCCAGACTCCCTGAAAGACAAGGGCGCGATTGGGACTGCGATACGCAGGGCTGAGAGGCGAAAGGAACCTGAAGAACAGGCCGTCACGGGCCATGGCATGCCATGTGCGGCTTTTTACCAGAACTTGAGAAGACACATTCCCAAACGTCGATATCATGATTGCAAGCGCCACCAGAATTCCACCGACAACGCCAATGGCTCGGGTCATGGCCGCCACCGCCACGGCACGATTTTCCACCATGTCCTGGGGCGAAAGCTGCACCAGATACGCGGTGTTCACAAGAAGGTAGAGCGCCATCACCGCACCAATGCCCAGAAACAGGGACCGTGGCAGATTCTTTTCAGGCTCCTTGACCTCTTCGGCAACGTAGGTTGCGCCTTCCCATCCGCTGTAGGCGAAGAAGCTGTAGCGAAGGGCTGCAAAAAGCGCGGCCAGACTTCCGGCCTCAGGAGCGTTTGCATCTGGAGGAGTTATGACTTCCAATCCAAAGTGTGACCAATCCGGGGAAGAGCCAAAGCAGGCCGCCGCAATCAGAAGGAGGGCCCCGATCTTCACAACGCTAAAGATGTCCTGGATCAGGCCGCTAAGAAAAACGCCAAAGCAGTTAGCGAGAGTCAGAAGCCAGATCAGGAGAAATGCGATGCTACCGCGAAGCATCAGGGACTGAAAAGGGTCTGCGCCTGCCAGCAACTCCGGTCGAAGTTGATCCAGCAGGCCCAGACTGTAGGCGGAGAACACAAGTGCCACAGCGACGATAGATGCCGTCTCGGAAACGAAGAACATGGCCCAGCCACGAAGGAAGGC
>JAGRNE010000387.1 GCA_020440915.1 Leptospiraceae bacterium
TCCGCGAATAGATACCCCTGGGAATAAACGCCATCATCCCCGACAAACAACGACTTGTCGGGATCCGGATATCCAATGATTGCCCTTGCTTTTGCCTTCTGCAGCTCCACAAGTTCGGTGCCGGAGACACCTTTCATCTGTTTGTCCAGAATATCTGTTATGTGGTTGTAGTCGTAGTAGCCCTCCCTGGAAAAAGACCGTTGCATATCCGGGTCTGCAAACGCGCTCTTTAGGACACGCTCGCCGTGCCGGTCTTCTCCTTCAGTGGAGGCTCGAATCAGAACTTTCAGCCGTCCGGAATTCTCTTCGGCTTTGATAATATGGCAGGGATGGGTAAATTCCATGCCTGCATTTGGGCTGGTTTTTTACTATCGGGCAAGATCCCGGATTATCCGACGCGTACCACGGCAAAGACAGTAGCCTTACCGATTACTGCACCAGGAGCGTTTATGTAAGCGTTGATTGTTGATGTGCCAAGGGTAATCCCGTAAACATCGATCATGTAGAGCCCCTCTTGATTCAGGTCGATTGAATCCGCGTCGGCATAGAGGTTTGAATCGCTGTTATTGCCGATTGTCATGCTGGCGGGCACGTCCCAGGGCGTTTCTACGCGGACACATAAGGCAACAATAACCGAATCATTAGGCAGGGCGTCTCCAACGGCAACGTTTGTTGCATTGTATGAGACTTCCCCTCTGGCAAGGGTAAGCTGAGCAAACATTTCTTCTATCTCGTAGTCCTCCGGGATATATGGCCCGATGTATGGCATCCGTTAGAGTGCCCTCCAACTCTGGAATCGGTCAAGACTCGGAAGGAATTCCGGATAGGCGATCAATCCATTTCAGGGATACATTACTGGAGGCTTCGGCTTCCTGAATGCTGAATGTGTCCTTGACCTGGGTTACATAGCCATAGGAGCCGTAATCCTTCTTTGCGGATTTCGGAGTTTCTATTTTGTAGGGTTGTCCCACCCGGAAAAAATCGAAAGTACAGTTCGCCGAGACGCTGGCATTGCGGCGTGGCACTTCACTGTCGCAGAATATTGCAAATAGCCTGTCCTGGATCTTCGAGAGTGCGTCTGTAATTTGATCCGGTTCCATATCGCCCGGTTTGATGCCATCCATCTTTATCTGGAGTGGACGATGGCCATGGGTAGCCCCCAGGAGCCCGGACCATTTCGGTTTGAAAACGATTGCATTGGCCCCGAGATCAAAGGCCGTCAGCCCAACATGCACACCGGTGTATATGTCCGAGTCTTTGTGGCCGTAATTCAACTGGTGGATGTCCGTAATTGTTTCCGCCGGCTCGATCCATTTGCCGGACTGGTCGAACATATCGAAAAAAGGGGTCTTGCGGAAGACAAATAGCCCCTGCGAATTCTTGACCGTGTACTTTGTTTCCTCGTCGAGCACCCCGTTCCCCTGGAGTGGATCGAAAAACCACTCATACAGCGGGGCGGTGGCCAGACTTGAGATGATCTGGTAGAAATTGGGGCTATTTCCAATGGATATCTGATTCAGGAAGCTAAAGAATGAGATGAACTGCTCGGTGTAGGAGGGAGTAGAAAACACTTTCAAAGTCGACAGCGCATCGTCGGAACCGACCGGACCTGCAAGCCGTTTCCCTCCGAAAACCACGGTCCGTGTGCCATACTGCTCCGGGTTCATGAGCGTTACTATAATCTCATCCCAGAAGTTCTCAATCAGGCGCTTCAGCGACTTTACTCCACCCTTGAAGGACTCTCCGAACTGCATTAAAGCCCTGGGGAATGACCCCTCCGGCAAGCCCGCAGCCTCCTCCGGAGTGAGCTTCTTTGCTCCGTTGGGTAACGAAATGAAATAGACCTGGTTCTGGAGCTTTCCATCCAGTGTAACCAGTTCCGGACTCCAAGATTCTTCACCCTTCGCATGAATGGTTGTCGACGCGGAACTGACATGGCAGAGGTTTAATTGTCTCCATTCATCCCCCGGCTTGCGCTTCACCTGGAGTTGGACCACGGTCTGGTCCGTCAGGAGATCCATGACCTTCCGGATTTCTCCCGGGGCCACGCCACGAGTAAAGGTCAGACTGATTGATCCGGGACCGAAGCCCCGGTTAGAGCTGATCTTTGTAATCGGATCCAGAGGCACCTCCACTGGCTCCTTATCAAAGGGGCGGTAAGCCATAAGTCGAACTCTGGGTGAGATAAACGCCATCAGCTACTCCCAGAAGCCCGCCGGGCACTTCTCCCATGGAATCGCAGTCTTAGCCCGAACGAAACAAGCACAGAGTCCGCATTGTTCCA
>JAGRNE010000388.1 GCA_020440915.1 Leptospiraceae bacterium
CTCCTCTGCAGTATCTCGCTCCTTATGCAGGAGCCTCCATGGCCGAGTACTTCATGTATGAAAAAGGCCGTCATACCCTGGCAGTATACGATGACCTGACCAAGCAGGCCAATGCCTATCGTCAGATGTCTCTGCTGCTCCGTCGTCCTCCCGGACGCGAGGCCTATCCAGGCGATGTATTTTACCTGCATAGCCGTCTGCTGGAGCGAGCAGCGAAGATGAGCGAGAAGTACGGCGGAGGTTCCCTCACAGCCCTACCCATTATCGAAACCCAGGAAGGAGAGGTTTCGGCTTTTATCCCAACCAACGTAATTTCCATTACCGATGGTCAGATCTATCTGCAACCGGGTTTGTTCGCCTCCGGTCAGCGACCTGCCGTAGACGTAGGTATCTCTGTAAGCCGGGTAGGTGGTTCTGCTCAAATCAAGGCCATGAAATCTGTGGCCGGTAAACTGCGACTGGACCAGGCGGCGTTCAAGGCCCTGGAAGCTTTTGCGCAGCTCGGAACCGACATGGATGCGGCCACTCAGGCGCAGCTGGACCGAGGCTACAGGGTGATGGAAGTTCTGAAGCAGGGCGAATCCGCTCCATGGCCTGTAGAAAACCAGGTGCTTTCCATCTTCGCCGTAACAAGGGGGCTCATGGACAAGATTCCTCTGAATCGCGCCAAAG
Organism: Leptospiraceae bacterium; assembly: GCA_020440915.1. Lineage (GTDB taxonomy): Bacteria > Spirochaetota > Leptospiria > Leptospirales > Leptonemataceae > UBA3465. The sequence continues at coordinate 673 of JAGRNE010000388.1, forward strand.
AATTCGAATCAGCGTTGATCAGCTATCTGCACGATGCGCATGCCGAGCTGGTAAAAGGCATTCGAGAGAAGAAAACCATCGAAGACGAAAAGGGCCTGGAAGCCACCATCAAGGATTTTGCTGAATCCTTCCTGGCCGGCAAAGCAGCGGACATTCGTCATCAGAAAGGCGAGTAATAAGCAGGGAGCGCGGAGCAGGCTGGAAAGAAAGCGTTAGCGAGGCACCATGGCAGGCACAAAGGAAATTAAGAAGAGGATCAGTTCTGTAAAGAACATCAAAAAGATCACCCATACCATGGAAATGGTGGCAGCGGCCAAATCCCGTCGCATGATGAATCGTGTGCAGGGAGCCAAGCCGTACGGCGAAAAGATGGAAGAGATCCTGGCTGGCCTGGAGCATCTGGCCGGCACCGTAGAATCGCCTCTGGTGGATAGAAAGGACAATCCGAAAAAGTACCTGCTTCTTGTAGTTACTGCCAACCGCGGTTTGTGCGGCGGCTATAACTCTAACGTTTTGAAGCTGGCTCGCTTTAGAATCCTGGAACTGCAAAACCAGGGCAAAGAAGTGGAAGTGCAGGTAATCGGAAAGAAGGGCGCCTCCTATTTTCGCTTTATCAAGGTGCCGGTGGCTCAGACGTATCTGGACATTGACGATGCATTTTCCCTGGACCAGTCGCACCGTCTGGGCAAATATCTGATGGATCGGTTCGCTTCCGGCGGATGCGATGCGGTAGAAGTGATTTCCACTGTCTATTATAACTCGGCCACCCAGCTTCCCGAAGTGAAGCAAATGCTACCCATAGGGCAGGAAAGCTCCACAGAGCGTCCAACCCTGCATCCTTCTGGAAAGACCAAAGAAGAGTCAGCAGAAAAGAAAGAAGAAGGTTACCGGCAGAATATGATCTTTCAGCCGGATCCGGAAACCATCATTGAGAAGTTACTGCCGCATCTGGTTCAAACGGTACTGTTTCGATCCATTCTGGAAGCGGTAACTGCAGAGCAGATCTATCGCCGGGTGGCCATGAAGGCAGCCAACGATGCAGCGGGCGATATGAACAAGTCTCTGACGCAACTATACAACAGAAAACGACAGGCCAGCATTACTCAGGAGCTGGCGGAGATTGTATCCGGTGCGGATGCAATCGCATAAAATAAAAGACCTATTTCATTAAGGAATTCGGCGAGGTACATATGGCTACTGCTACAGAAAACAAAGGAAAAATCGTCCAGGTAATTGGATCTGTAATCGACGTGGAATTTCCGGATGGTACAATTCCGGAAATCTACAACGCTCTGGAAATGAGCGTAGAAGTAGAAGGAAAGCAGGAAAAGCTCATCGGTGAGGTTCAGCAACACCTGGGCGGAAATCAAGTCCGTGTGGTGGCTCTGTCCTCAACTGACGGTCTGGTCCGCGGCCAGGAAGTAACCGATACTGGAGCGCCCATTTCTGTGCCTGTGGGAGAGCCTACCCTGGGTCGAATCTTCAATGTTCTGGGCGACGTAGTAGATGAAGGACCTGAGGTTCAGGTCAAAGAGCGTAGGCCCATCCATGCTAAAGCTCCGGACATGGAAGATCTGGAGCCCAAGCAGCAAATCTTCGAAACGGGAA
>JAGRNE010000389.1 GCA_020440915.1 Leptospiraceae bacterium
CTATCCGCAACGCCCTGGCTCTTTGAATCCCGGCCTTTCTATTTCCAGGAAGAAACCGGAACCTTGCGGTTTCCCAATCCGGGGCGCGATATTTCGCAAGAAGCCAACATCCCGGAATGCCCGGTAGGGCCCCTGGAGTTTGTTCGGTCGAAGTGAAAATCATTTGCATTTTCCCTGAAGAACTTTCATTAATTGGTTATGAAACCAATCATGCGAAAGATTAATCTTACTATTCTTTTCTGTGCAATGGCCCTTCCCTTCGCCAGCTTTGCAGTGCCAGCAATGCCTGGAAGCGACGCGGAAGCCAGGCCTGTGAACACCGCCGAGTGCGACTACGATGTGGGGCAGGCTGTGAAGGTGCAATGGAAGGGCAAATGGTACGAAGCCCAGATCCTCAAGACAAAAGCGGATTGCTCGGAGTATTTTATTCATTACACCGGATGGAGCGATTCCTGGGATGAATGGGTAACGCCGGATCGCATTCAGAAGTAGGGCGGAGTATCGAGTCAGGCCCGCCAGGCCGGGTGCTTGATCAGTGGCCGCCGAGGTTCCTTCGGCGGCTGCTCAGAAGACGAAGTGCTGAATCCGGCTCGATTAGCCTTCTGCGGCCAGCCGTGCAGCACATTGGAAGAATTCAGGGATTGGCTCCGACTGTAGCTGGCATTTTCTGTATTCCGAAAAACGAGCCCACGAAAAAGAGCGCATCCTCACTGCCCGGCACTTTCCAGCAGGAAAGGGTAAGTCTTCTCAATTTCCAGGCGGATCATATCTGCCTGGCCGCTCTTTTCGGATTCCCATTCACAGGGTACCTGGATCTCAACAGACTTGCCTGCAGGTACGGAGGCAAAAAACTGGCAACTGGCCGTCTTTTGCGGGTTTCCTGAATCGGAACGGCTGGCAAGATGGATCAGGCCCAGGACGCTTCGGTCCGCGTCTGATTCATTCTCTATCTTCACCGAAAAGAGATCGTAGCCAGGTAGTTCCAGAGACTGACCCAGGGCCGATATGCTCCAGTCATCTTCGCTCATTTTGGACGAGGGCTGGGCAAGCAATGGTCCGACGCAAAATGCAAAGAAGAAGGGCAGCCTGATGAGCATAGATGCAACCAGGCTTCGGCTTTTTGGTGTTGTTTGAGACGGTTGGAGGCTTTGGGAAAGCAAGGTCGGCAGGCCTCTCATTTAGTACATTTACAGGAAACGGACGTTTCCGGACTCTGGTCCGGATGGGAATGTTCCCTGTTTGTAGGATAGTAATATGATGGAAAATGCAGGCAACCGGAATTTTATACCGCAAAAAAGCGGACTCTATGACCCGGACATGGCGCGCGATGCCTGTGGCGTGGGCTTCGTCGCCGATATCAAGGGAATCAAATCCAGAAAGGTTGTAGACATGGGCCTGCAGGTTGTATGCAACCTGGCGCATCGCGGCGCTGTGGGCGCAGATCCTCAGACCGGAGATGGGGCCGGTCTGCTTATGCAGATTCCCGACAAATTCTTCCGTCGCGTGGCCAAAGAAGAATGTGACATTATTCTCCCCCCGGAAGGTCAGTACGCCATAGGTTTTACCTACCTTCCGCAGAATCGCACCGTTCGCAAAGCCGTTGAAAACATCATCGAAAAAGTGGTGATGGATGAAGGTCAGACCTTTCTGGGCTGGCGCGAAGTACCCATCAACGAAGAGCATTGCGGCGAAGGCGCTCGGGCCACTATGCCGGTGTTTAAGCAATGCTTCATCCAGGCCAGCCCGGATATGAGCGAAAACGATGACTTCGAGCGAAGACTGTATCTAATTCGCCGCGTCATCGACCGACGCGTGCGAGCCGAGCACAAACTGGATCGCAGTCAGTACTACGTGGCTTCCTTTTCCAGTCGTACCGTAAACTACAAAGGAATGCTCCTTTCGGAGCAGCTGCCGGAGTTTTATCCGGATCTGCAGGCTCAGGACATGGAATCGGCGCTGGCCATGATCCACATGCGCTTTTCTACCAATACCTTCCCGACCTGGGACCTGGCTCACCCTTTCCGTATGATTGCTCATAACGGAGAGATCAACACTCTTCGCGGAAATATCAACTGGATGGCGGCCCGCCAGATGGTCATGGAAAGCCCGTACTACGGGAAGGATCTGCGGCGAATGCTGCCCATCATTATGGAAGGCCAAAGCGATTCCGCCACTTTCGATACAGTCCTGGAACTGCTGTATATTGCCGGCCGATCATTGCCCCATGCAATGATGATGATGATCCCGGAAGCCTGGGGAAAGAAAAAGGGAATGAGCC
>JAGRNE010000038.1 GCA_020440915.1 Leptospiraceae bacterium
ATCTACGTTGTCCAGACCAACGCCGTATTTAGAAACAAACTTTAGTTCGGACAGCTGCGAAATAACCGCTTCGTCTAATGGATCGGTGCCTACGATGATGGCTTCGTAGCCCTGCAGGAATTCTGCAAGCTCATCGCCTTTCAGGATATGACCTTCCCGATTCAGATGGGCTTCGGGAAAGGATTCCAGAAGCTCGGAAACCAGTGTTTCATTCTTACAGAAGCTGGGAGAACTCACGGCAGGGCCAATCATAGGTGCACGCTGAAAAAACCGGGAGGCCTGTCAGCTTAAAATGGAGCGAAATGGTACCGAGTTAGAGCAATCGGGCAACCATTGGAGTTCGCACTCCTGAAGCAGGGACCGCTCTGGCCGTTTTGCCGGTCGGAGAGTTAGAGAACGGTTCCTATGCGAGACTGTGAGGTGCAACAGACTTCACGAATCTTTGTCAAAGAGTGGCGCACTTTATAGGGTTCCCATCGTTGGCAGTTCCAAAAAAGCACTTCCCCAGAAAAAGACGTAGCACCGTGGAGGTGGAAAGGCTTGCTTGCGTCACTGTATCCATCTTTTCATCTGCGATCCAATCCGGTACCCGGGCATGAGCCTGTTGCTTCACTGCATTTAGACAGACGTTATCCATAGCCTGATCCGTAAGCAGGACTGCCAGGACAATAGGGTAGCTTTCCACATGCTCGGTGTAGCTGGGCACATAGGTATTGTCGGCGATAATGGCCGCGTCCTGGGCGCTCAACCCTTGCGCCGTCAGAGTAGCAATAATGGTATTTCGAGTTTCTACCTTTCCGTCCACAACAGTATACGAAGGGCTAGCAGATAGCGTTGCTGTGTCCAGAATCAAAGGGTAGGTGGCCGGAGCATCGATGAAGCCCTGAAATGCTGTGATCCTCGCTGCACAGTCGGAGGGAGCATTGATTTGCAGAAACTCCTGGGCTTTCTGCAGATATCTTCGTTCACGATTCACATAATCCTGATAGGTATTGCCATGATAGAACCGGGCATTGCATCCGGCGGCTGGCATGGGAAAGACCTCCGCGCGAAAATCGTTGGCAGCCTGCTCTCGACCGAAAGCGCAGTCGCCTGCCGGCTCCAGCAAGAAGCCCAGGGATATCAGATCGCCATCGCCCGAGGCAGGCTGCTTAAGCCCGGAGCAGCCCACCGAATAAAGAAAGAAAAATGCAAACAGGATGGATGCAACTCTCGGATTGGTATGGGATTTATCTTTTGGTTCCATCAGAATGCATACTCCCATTGTAGTCGAAGGTAGGTCGACCGGCGAATATCCCGCGTCGTGAACTGTCCGGGAATCAAGAATGGGAAGATCTGGGCGCGAATCAGACCCGCCAGGTCATTGTCGGACGTTCTATTGTAGTACTCTTTCGATTTCATCAATATGGACGATCCTTCGCCGCCAATATGCAACGATAAACTCCAGGGCATCTTGAATACAAGGCCCATCGCTCCTTGCATGCCGGTTCCGCGATAATCCACGGCCAGCTCCGAGTCCTGCCCGCGGGCACCGTAAAGAATCGAAATTCCGGTTCGGACCTGGGAAGTTCCCAGCGTGCCGGACAGCTGGCGGTAGAAGAGCGACCATTCCAGGTCCGGGAAAAGGAAGGAGTAGCTGGACTTCGGCAGATAGGAGGCTTCGGACAGACGATAGATGCCGCGAAGGCCTGCCGAAAGCCCCTGCATCTCCGAAGAGGCGCGAAAAATCCGAAACTTAAATTGACGATCTGGATTTTCATCGAACAGGGCCAGGGAGTTCTGATCCAGGTCCGCCAGAGTAACGCTGCGATGCATTCCAAGCATTAAGTCCAGATCCAGCAATCCTCCATAGAGAATGCGATAGCCCACATGAAGCTCCTGGTCTTCCCAGCGCATGCGGTCATTTCGCACGTTTCCGAATTCAGACATGTTTCCAAAGTTGTATGTGACCTGATCGATGGTAATGTCTCGTTGCGGGCCGGCGATTACAAAAGGCGCCTCGCCTTGCTGCCGCGATACCGATGCCTGGAATTGGATAAAATAACGATTAATGCTGTATTCCAGATCGCCGGTCAGATGCCAGCCATTGCGGGCTTCTATGTCCTTCTGCTGAAACGCATTCTGTCGGCTGAATAAAAAGTCGGTCTGAAGGTAGCTTCGAATCAACCGATCCCCCATCCAGTTGTTGCGAACCGTACCAATGCCCAGCCCCACTTTTATCTTCTGCTCCGTCAAGCCAGGATCCCAGTAGAGCTGCGAAAGGTTGGAAGGCGCCAGGAAAGAATACCATTTTCCCCGGTTTTCCTTTTCCATTGGATCCCCGGCATCATCGGCGTTCTCCCGCTTTTCTTGCTCTTCACGTCGGAGTTCTTCCCGCTGTTTTCGTAGCTCTTCTTGCCGGCGTAACTGTTCCTCTCGTCTTTCTTGCTCCCTCTTTTGCTCTTCCTGTTTTCGGCGCTCCTCTTCTTGCTTCTGTCTTTCCTCTTCGGGATCGGGAAAGTCGCCGTACTGAATCCTTGCAATCTGTGCCTTGGCGACAGTCTGCACACCGTTGCGGGTGCGGATCACAACTGCTGTCTGGTTCTGATTGATGATCTGGCCGTTGAGAATCTGACCGTTGCGCAGGACCACCCGGTCAGCCAGAAGGGAAAAAGGCAGAAAGAAGAAAAAAACCAGCAAAACGCCGGGGGAGTAAGAGGAGAGCTTCATGAGGCGCAGTTAAACCCGGGTTTAGACGCCATGAACTGCCGTTTTGTTCAGTCTGTCTAATTCTTTTGCCGCCCAGGGCGCCACCGCTCCAATATACGGCCGATTTCTACTGCCTCAAGGATTTCCCTGGCTGGCCGTCGTTCCAGAGCTTCCTGCAGGGCCGGTGCCGCTAATACTTCCTGGCAGCCCTGCCGTACCGTAAGACAAAGTAGAACCGCTGGTGTCCGGTAGCAGGCCCGGATCGGAAACGAAGATTGCATAGCTATGACCGCCATCGCCGGATCTTCCATTTCGGGAGCTTCCTCCATTGCCGCCATCGCCCGCGTCCAGCATAGCCGTGTCCAGGGACAAAGAGCCGTTTACAAGCACCAGAGGGATGGACGGGCCACCGCTACCTCCGCTGGCATCGCCGCCATCTCCACCATCGCCTCCGGAACCACCGTTTCCGCCTGCCCCTCCTCGACCGGGGCAGGGATCCAGTCCGATCCCGCCATCTCCGCCAGAACCACCGGGGCCACCGTTTCCTCCGCCACCACCGTTACCTCCACGACGGGAAGTTAAGGATGTGTTGCGAAGGGTGACATTGGTATTCTTTGCATAGAGAGCGAAACTGCCTCCGCCACCACTACCGGCTTTTCCGCCTTCGCCACTGGAGCCTGCAGCCCCACCGCCTCCGCCGCCGTTGCCAGGCGTATCATCGCACCAGAAACAAACATGAGCGCCGCCGCCACCGCCACCACTGCCGGGAGCCCCGTGTTCGCCATCATCTCCGTCAATCCCGGATACGGGTTGAAAGAAATCATCCATAGCTCCGGGACCGCTTACAGGGTCCTCGGCAGAATCACCGGCATCGCCCGCATCTCCATTGCAGGTTGCATCTCCACCCTTCGCTGGACCATCCGCCCTCGCAGATCCGCTACCTGCGCAGTCGCCGTCCCCATCGTCGCCGCCGCTGCCGCCGCCGGACGTCTGTCCTCCATCGCCGCCCTTACTACCGTTAAGTGAAACCAGAGTTGGATGCAGTCCCCCTGCTCCTCCGGGAGCGCCGGAGCCATTACTGGTGCAATCGACTATGGCTCCGCCGGGGTCGCCCGGATCGCCATCCGCACCTTCGTCGCCTTCAGCGCCGTCGCCTCCGTTCCCCCCGCGTCCGGACTCTATCTCCGAATCTTCGATTTCAAGATTGGCAAGCTCAAATGCATAGATTCCGTAGCTGGAACCTGCCGGATCGCCTTCGATGGCTGTTGCATTGATGTCTCCGGAAACAATCCGCGCATCGATAATACTGAGCTTCGCCGTTCCATAGACAATGCGCAGGCCCATGCTATCCTGGCTTGCGGAGGAAGGATCGGCAGCTCGAATATCCAGGGAGTTGAGTTCCGCATCGCCATTGAGATTGAGATAGCGCAGAGCAATGCGATGACCATCGATTCTTGCAGGTGTAGACGTATGCTCCCATGCACTGTCAAAACCACCCACAAGGCTAACGCCTGACGGAACATCCAGGGTGGCCGACGTCTCGTCGTAGGCAGCGCCGCCAGATCGATTCTGAATACAGAGAGTCTGGCCGGAAGTGGCCAGACTCAAGGCATGACTGAGCGTTTTCACTGCTGCAGAACTGGAAAGGCCGGCATTGGAATCAGAGCCGGAATCGAAAGATACAAAAAGTGCGTCGTTTTCAGAGAGGCATGCTACCAGTCCGTCGCTGGAGGCGGTGGGTGTGGGATTTTCTGTTTCTCCAGGAGCAAAGGTTCCAGGCCCGGCCGAGTCTTCGGTGGCTGGATCCGAACCTGCCAGACCAAGAGCTGCCCAGGTAAGAGGCTCGGAAGGTTTGCCTGTACAATTCCAGAGAAGAGAGCACGCAACCAGAGCCCAGAAAATATTGCGAATCATCTCCCTCATAAATAGATGTTTATTTTTACTGATTTTCCGTCAAGGGACTTTGCTTCAGGAGCTGCAACACATGACGTTAGCAATTAGCGAACCGAAATAGCGCTACATTGGCCACATTTAGAAGCTAGATCGCACGGCCCGGGAGAAATGGTATTGAAAACAGACATAATACCACCGGGCCGCCGCAGAAATCTTCAAATTCGATAGCGAGGAGCGATGCCAGGGCTTGCGAGGACCTGGCATCGGGCGGACTGCAACAGGCGGGTCCGGAGGCAGCCGTTCAGCGTTGCTCAGGCGGCGGAGTATTTTTTGGCGAAGTCGGTGAGCGTAACAGGCTTGATCTTGCTGGCATTGCCGGCAGTCCAGAAACTCTCAAAGCGGGCAGCGCAGACTTCCTGCATGGCCTTGATAGCAGGCTTCAGAAACTTGCGGGGATCAAATTCGGCAGGGTCCTGAGCCATCATTTCGCGAACGGCAGCGGTCCAGGCCAGACGCAGATCGGTGTCGATGTTTACCTTGCGAACGCCAGACTTAATGCCTTTTTGAATCTCTTCTACAGGAACGCCGTAGGTTTCCGGAATCTTGCCGCCAAATTCATTGATCTTCTTGCGAAGTTCTTCCGGTACCGAAGAACTTCCATGCATTACCAGATGCGTGTTGGGCAATTTCGCATTGATCTCCTGGATACGCTTGATCACCAGTACTTCGCCTGTGGGCTTCTGCTGAAACTTGTAAGCGCCATGGCTGGTTCCGATGGCTACAGCCAGGGCATCGACGCCGGTCTTCTTCACGAATTCCTCCGCCTCGGACGGATCCGTAAGCAATTGCTCCCTGCTGAGAGTGCCTTCGAAGCCATGACCGTCCTCTTTGTCGCCGGTCAGAGTTTCCAGGGATCCCAGACAACCCAGCTCGCCTTCTACACTGACACCCAGACTATGGGCAACCCGAGTTACTTCCCGGGTCACATCAACATTGTAATCGAAATCGGAAGGAGTTTTGGCGTCTTCTTTCAGCGATCCATCCATCATTACGCTGGTGAAGCCAATGCGAATGGCAGAATAGCAGGTAGCGGGACTGTTTCCATGATCCTGATGCAAAGAAACAGGAATGTTAGGCCAGGTTTCTTCGGCGGCCAGAATCAGGTGTCGCACGAAATTCTCGCCTGCATAGGATCTGGCTCCGCGGCTCACCTGCAAAATCACAGGACTATCCGTGTCCTGCGCAGCATTCATAATTGCCAGAACCTGCTCCAGGTTATTCACATTAAATGCAGGTATTCCGTAACCGTTTTCCGCCGCATGATCCAGCAGCAATCGCATGGGCACCAGTGCCATAGTATTCCTCCAGAGTTAGAATCGGGGATCCGATTCGAAAAGCCCGCAAAAGATCTACGGGCACTCAACGATAAATGGCTACCTGGGCTCTCGGTAAAGCAGAATTCCGGGCTCAGATGCCAGGATCGAATCCGCGGGGGATGTCGTAGCGCACAACACAGGCTTCGCAATGCTCGGCGCTCACCCATCCCAGCCGAATGGCCTGAGCAAACATAAAGCAGGCGGCGCAGAATCCCACGCTGAATTCAAGAAAAGAGAAGAAGACTAGAATGCCCAGAAGGGACTGAGATAGTAGGATGTGGCCCGTTACCAGGGCAATCAGTGCGCCCACGGAAAAGACAGTTCCCACGAACTGCGCGAAGCGCTTGGGACTTCCAGGAGTGGGCCGCGGCCCCTTCAGAAAGGGTCTTACGATGAGCTGACGGGCCAGAAAGGACTGCAAGGAAATCCCGGGACCATACACCAGGCGTCCCAGAAATTCATAGGCCAGGAAAAGTAGCACCAGCCAGTGCTGCATCAGAATGCCAATGACCGCAGTGAGAAAGACAAAAAAGGCTGTGGAGCGGACGGAGTTTTCATCCAATTGTGTTGGAAAATGGGGCTGAAATACAGAATTTGCTGAAGTTGCCATGTTTGCCTCGTTTGCCAGAATCCGGAAAAGCCGAATTCCTATCTTTCCGATAGGAAATAAAAGATTGTTTTAACTGGCAAGAGAAAAATGGACCTACTTCCGCACTTTCAGGCGAAATACTATAGCTCTGAGATAGCCGACCAAGCCGAACCGATTAAAGGAAGCTTTCGATTTAGAGATGGCTGCGATGCTTGAGAATATGGTCCGCTGCAGCGTGTAGATCTTGGCCGTGGAAGATCAGATTTGCCGGGGCTTCCAACGGTAAAGGAGCTCCCACAGGAATCTCCTCTTCGCCCACAAGTAATCCCGGAATGCCCGCCCCTTCGGCGCATTTCAGGTCCCGGAATCGATCGCCGGCAATCCAGCAATTCTGCGGCTCCAACTGAAAATCCTCCAGCGCAGCCTGAACCAGACCAGGCGCTGGCTTTCTGCAATTGCAGCCGTCGTCGTCGGTATGAGGACAGTAATAGATTCGTTCAATGCGAATGAACTCTCGCTGAAGCAATTCCAGCAATCGCTGATTTACTGCAAATAGTTGCTCGGGGCTGATCTTGCCCCGCCCCAGTCCTGATTGATTGCTTAGAATGATTAATAGAAAACCGGCAGCCTGAAGCTTTTGAAGACCCTGGACAACACCGGGCAACAAGGCCACCAGCTCCGGATCGTTCAGGTATCCTGGATCTTCGTTCAGAGTCTTGTCCCGATCCAGCAATACAGCCTGCCGATGCCGGGCATGGAGCGGGCCTCCAGATTGAAAATGAATGCTGCTGTCTGGCATACATCCAATGCCGGTGCCGGGAAAACCCTGTAAACCTGTTTGACAGCCTGGCACCGTTGTCTTTGATTCTGGCATTCCTGGGACCAAACGGGAATTCAGTTCTGCGGGGGAAGAAATGGGAGAAATGATCAAGAAGAACAAGAAGGCTATCGCTCTGGCTTTGGCCGGTATTCTGTTGCTGGGAGGACTGTACTTCTGGCTGCGAGATCCCAACCCGCACATCAAACCGGGCGCAATTTCAGGAGAAGGATTAAAGCCGGGGACCACTTATACGGCAGACGATTTCACTTTTGAAGTGAAGGATGCAGAAGGTAAGCCGCAACTGATTGTAAGAAACCTTGCAGATCCCGACCATATTGTTATGGCTTCGGTACCTGGGAAATCCCTGGCCGGCACCGGAAGCGCAAGAATGGCCATCCATGAGTCCCGGGGCTCCTTTAAAGTAGAAGAGGAATTTCTGGATACCTGCACCGACCAGATTGTGGATTCCATAAATGAAAAGAAGAATCCCAGCATGATATTGATTCGCGGAAGCTTCCTCTGTCCCGACGAAAGTCGAATTGCCTACCAGATGCGATTCATCCCCGCCACCGAAAATCGCATGTTGATCGAGGTGCAGGCATTCGAGAAATCCAACCGTTCCTTTCTATTCCTGGCCTCCTCGGAAGAAGAAGGCTACTTTGGTTTTGGCGAGCAGTTCACCTATTTCAACATGAAAGGTCGTAGACTGCCGATTCTGGTTCAAGAACAGGGCATTGGACGGGGAGCAGAGCCCATCACCACCGGGGCAAACATTACTGCGGGAGCCGGCGGCGACTGGCATACAAGCTATGCTGGGGTGCCTCATTATATAACCAGCAAGATGCGCTCCCTTATGCTAATGAATTACGAGTATTCTGTATTCGATATGCGCGAAGACAACTACACGGTCATCGAGGTAGCGTCGCCCAGACTCGTTGGCGAAGTCCATTACGGCAAAAACCCCGGCGAACTAGTCTCGGCTACCACAGAATACACCGGGCGTATGAAAGCCCTTCCGGACTGGTTCCATCGCGGCGCGATCATTGGAATGCAGGGAGGCACGGAAAAAGTCAGGCAGAAGCTGGCTGAACTGCAGAAGAATAATGCTCCCATTTCCGCCTTCTGGCTGCAGGACTGGGTCGGCCAGCGAAAGACGAACTTTGGCAAGCAGCTCTGGTGGAACTGGGAACTGGACAAGGACCGCTATCCAGGTTGGGACGAAATGGTCCAGGATCTGGAAAAGCAGGATATTCGCGTCCTTACCTATATAAACCCATTCATTGCGGAGATCGACGGTCTCAAAGAGAATCTGCGGCGAAACCTGTTCAAAGAAGCCAAAGACAATGGCTATTTAATCAAGAATTCCGAAGGCGAACCTTATTTGATTCTGAATACCGATTTCCATGCAGGCCTGGTGGACCTCACCAATCCTGAAGCCGTGGCATGGATCAAGCAAGTAATCAAAGACGAGCTCATCGCAGTGGGCTCTGCAGGTTGGATGGCGGATTTTGGCGAAGCCCTGCCTTTCGACGCCGTTCTCTACTCCGGCGAATCGCCGGAAACGTATCATAATCGGTACCCGGAAGTCTGGGCCCGCATAAATCGGGAAGCCATACAGGAAGCGGGCCGCGAAGACATTGTCTTCTTTTCCCGCAGCGGCTTCACAAGAAGTCCTGAGTTCACCACCCTTTTCTGGCTCGGCGATCAACTGGTGAGCTGGGATGAGCATGATGGAATAAAGACGGCAGTAACAGGACTGTTAACCAGTGGGCTTTCCGGATACAGTCTGAACCACTCCGACATCGGCGGATACACTACGATCAATAATCCCATCAAGGATTACCATCGTTCCAAAGAACTATTCCTGCGATGGACCGAACTGTCCGCATTTAATGCCGTCTTTCGCACACATGAAGGAAATCGGCCGGAAGAGAACCATCAATTCGACAGCGATGAGGAAACTCTCAAACACTTTGCGAAGTTTGCGCGCATCTATGCGGCGCTTTTCGATTATAGAAAGCAACTCTTCCAGGAAGCGGAAACCCTGGGCTGGCCGATCGTCCGCCCTCTCTTCTTTCACTATCCTGAGGACCCCAATACATATAACATCGACTATCAGGAGTTTCTGCTGGGCGCAGATATTCTGATGGCGCCGGTGGTCAATGAGGGCGACACTACTAAAGAAGTGTACTTTCCCGAAGGCAAGTGGATTCACATTTTTACTGGCGAAGCTTTTGAAGCGGGCAAGGAAGGACTGCGAAAGACGGTAGATGCACCCATTGGCATCCCGGCCGTCTTCGTGAAGGCAGAAAACCCGGAATTGCTTACGACTCTACAAGAAGCCGCTAAGTAATACCCTTCTCCAAACGGGCCGGGCTCGCGAATTGCCCGGTCCCTGGCCCGGCCAGAATCCTGGTGCCTCCCCCCGCACCCAGAGCTCCCGGCACCCATGCGCCTCTCGCTCTTCCCTCCGGGCCACCTCCTGAGGGGGGCTCTGATTCCGGAAGATTCGTTTTGCTCAGACATTATATCTGATTCTACTTGCAGCCTGGCCATGCCCTTCGAGCAATGGCCATTATGACAATGAGAACCATTCTCAATCGCTATTACGTCTGTTCGGCGTCCCGACCAAGCCGGGCCGGCGGCCGGTCCTCTTTCTTTGCTCAAAGCACAGCTGGCCTACTTACCGCGACGATCCTCCTTTTCCTGCTATCTGGGCTTCTGCCCGTATCTGGCCCTATCCATGCAGAAAACCCCCGGGAGAATGGCGCCAACACATCAAATGAGACTGAGCAGAAAGCCGAGGAGCCCGCCAGGACCCGAAAGCCTGCCCTGGAACAGCGGGTGGAGATCCTGGAAGAGGAGCTGGAACGACAAAAGCTTCAAAAGGCCGTCAATCGCTACGAAAGTTACGGCGGCATGGGCCCGGCAGCATCCCAGGTCTATTTTGCGGAGCCCGGTCTTTCCTGGGGAGGCTATGGCGAACTCAGCTACACGGACAATCGCTCCAACCGGCTCAGCGACTCTGCTGACCTCAAGCGCCTGGTTCTCTATGCGGGCTACCGATTCAATGATTGGATTGTACTGAATACAGAACTGGAGTACGAACATGCTGGCGTGGATTCTTCCGGCAGCGGGGGCGAGGCCATTGTGGAATTCGCCTACATCGACTTTGAATTTGATCGGGCCCTGCAGCTTTCCCTGGGGCTGAACCTGGTCCCCATAGGTATCACCAACTTTTTGCACGAGCCCACTACTTTTTATTCGGTGGATCGCCCGGAGACAGAAACCGCCATTATCCCTTCCACCTGGCGCGAAATGGGGGCAGTGCTCCATGGCGAAATCCTGGACGGCCAATTTGCCTATCGCACGGGCATTCTTACCGGCACAAGGGCCATCAACTTCACTTCTTCGTCCTGGATCCGAAAGGGCCGGACCAGCGGCTCCAATTCCAGGGCCGACGATCTGGCCTTCGTGGGTAACCTGGAATACCAGGGAATCCAGGGTTTAATTGTTGGCGGAACGTTTTACACGGGCGGTTCGGGACAGAACGAGGTGCCGTCCGCAGACTTTAATTCCCGCATTACCCTTACGCCGGGCTCCAGTACTACAGATACTGGCACTCTTCTGGGGCTTTACGAAGAAGACCTCAGAAATGGTAGTCCCGCTACAGTCCGCGTGAATCTGGCGGAGGCTCATTTTCGCTATGAGGAAGGTCCATTTTCTTTCCGCGGCCTTTTTGCCCGAGGATGGATGAATGAATCGGATACCAGGGCGGCCAATCGCGCCACCGGGCAGAACATTGGAAAAACTGTGGAGGGAGCCTACATTGAATTGGCCTTCGACGTCCTGTCCTTCTTCGAGACCAGGCAATCCATGTATGTATTCGTGCGAAACGAGTACGTAAACACCCAGAAAGACACCGTTCGTCGCTACGCCTTCGGCACAGAAGACATAGACGATGCCATCTGTTCGGCCATTCCCAACCAGATATGCCAGACCACTGCACAATTGGATCGGGGAAACAGGGATCTGGGTATCATCGAGAGCGCAGACCCCACAAAAGAGCTCTACGGAGTTAAGGGAGTTTCGGACAGAAGCAACGATCGTCGCATTCTAACCTATGGCATCGCGTACTTTCCGCACTCGCAGGTAGCGATTAAAGCCGACTACGAGCAGCGCCTTTCTCGCACAAATTCCTATTCGGATCAGGAGCGATTCAACAGCGCAAACAACAAAATAGACCAGTTCAATCTGGGAGTGTCCTTCATATTCTGATGATTCGAAAAAAATAAAACCAAGGAGAGAAAGACCATGAAAACAGCATTAAAGAATCTGTTGGCTGCGACGACCATCGCCTTTCTGTCAGCAGGATGTTCCATCCTGGGACTGGAAGAAGAAAGCGACGACAGCACCCAGCAAGCGTTTGCTGCGCTAGCAGTGCTCTCTGCGCCAGCAGAGAAGTCAGCTGTCGTCCAGAACTACGCAAACCTTGCCTACTACACGTACAAGGATGCACTGACAGAAGCGCAGGAATTCAAGACAATGGTGGATACCTTTGCCGCCAAAGCGTCTCCCACAGCAGCCGATCTTACAGCTCTGCAAGAAAAATACCGGCAGGCAAGGCAGGTTTACCTGCTAACAGAAGCCTTTCGATTCTCCGACGGACCCATCGACAACACTTCAGTTTTCACAATCGATGGAGAAGAAGCGGAAGGACTTCTCAATGCCTGGCCGTTAGATGAAGCGAATCTAAAGTCGGACTTTATTTCCGGAGGTCAAACCATTTCTACCTCCAACCTGCTAAGTAGAAATGGCTCCGGAGGAGATGAAACCCATGTAACCATTGGTTGGCATGCCATAGAATTCATGCTCTGGGGTGTGGACAACAGCGGAGGAACCGAGAATTCCGACGAGTATAACACTATAGCCGGACAGCGGTCCCATACCGAGTTCACCACAGCTGGCACCGGCAGCCAGAATGCGAAACGAAGCCTATTTCTGCAGGTATCAACTCAGAGATTGGTAAACGACCTTTCCCTGCTAACGGATCAGTGGGATCCTTCCATCAGCAGCAATTATCGCAACACCTTCTTCCTGGTAGAAGCGAATCAGGATACAGTTCTAAAGAGCGTCATTACGGGCCTGGCCACTTTTTCGCAGACCGAATGGGGCGGAGAAAGGCTCAAAGGATTGACCTCCGGCTCGCAAAACGAAGATGAGCATTCTTGTTTCAGCGACCTTACCAAGGATGACTTCTACTACGATGCCCAGGGAGTGCTCAACGTAATCACCGGCGCCTACTCTGGTCGATCGGGCAGTACAAGCGGACCTGGTATTGGAAACCTGATTAGCTCCCTGGATTCTCTGTACGGCTCGCTTGTTTCCGGAGCGACCACAGGAAGAAACGCCTTCGATCCCAATCAGAGCTGGAGATTTGATCGCGTTATCAATCCGTCCCGGAGCTCGGACGAAGCGGCAGTATTGACAAACCTTTCTTCAGCCCGGGAGACTATTGTGGGGCTGGGAAGCCTGTTTACTCAACTGGGGAATCGTATGGGTTATTCCATTACTGTGAGTCCCTGAAATACCCTCGGGGCCCGCTTCGGCGGGCCTTTTCAGAGGAAAAGAAAAGGAAGAAGCACGATGTACAAAGACCCGATGACTCAAGGATTCAATTTCAACCGCCCGCATCGAATGTGGCTGGTAGCGCTGGCTTCTGTAATGCTTTTGGCTCAGTGCGCGCAACTTGGGCTCACGTCGGAACCTGAAGACAATACTGCGACGCTTCTTCTGGCAGCTCTGGCTGGAGGGGGGCCGGCCACAATTCTGGGCGAAGAGTACTCCGGAGGCGAGACAACTCGCTTTGACAGTACGGTGAACGCCTTCGATCTGCCCGCCGCAAACATCGTAAACGACATTAGTCGACTTATTCAATTCCAGGATGGAAATGCAATTTTTAATCGTGGCTGGGTTCAAGCGCCTGCCGCAGCTTTTGACGGACTGGGCCCGGTCTTTAATCGCAGCAGCTGTCGCGGATGCCATGTTCGGGACGGCCGGGGCCGACCACCAGAAGGATCGGAAACGGCCTTCAACAGCATGCTCTTTCGTTTGAGCAAATCGGGAACCGATCCTGTCACCGGAGGACCTCTGGCCCTGGACTCCTACGGCACCCAGTTGCAGGACAAGGCCATCACGGGGGTATCTGCAGAAGGTACTGTAAGTACACCCATCAGCTATACAGAAAATCCAGGGACTTTCCCGGATGGAGAACCATACTCACTTCGCAGTCCAAACTACAATATCAGCTGGAATTTTGGTACACCCGCAGACGTAAAGGTTTCGCCTCGTGTGGCGCCCGCCGTATTCGGCCTGGGACTGTTGGAAGCCATACCTGAGGCCACCATACTTGCGAGAACCGACCCTTCCGACGCGGACGGCGATGGGATATCTGGCCGGGCCAACTATGTTTATGACCATGCAACTGCAAGCGTAGCTCTTGGTCGCTTTGGGTGGAAAGCCAATGAGCCCAACCTGAATCAGCAAAACCAGGGAGCCTTTCGAGGCGACATGGGAATTACCAGCGCTCTTTTTACATCTGAAAACTGCGCCAGCGGACAAACCAACTGCGCCGCCAGCCCATCCGGCAACTCTGGCAATCCACATGAGGTTTCTCTATCAAACACCAATCTGGTCTCCATCTATGATCACCTTATCGCCGTTCCAGGTCGCAGAGACTGGACCGATGCAGAAGTAGTGGAAGGAAAGCGATTGTTTGCGCAGGTGGGGTGCACATCCTGCCATGTACCGGAAGTTCAGACCGGCAATCTTCCAGGCTTCCCGGAGGTTTCTAACCAGACCATTCGCCCCTACACCGATTTGCTGCTGCACGACATGGGACCGGACCTGGCGGACAATCGATCGGATTTTCTTGCCAGCGGCCAGGAATGGCGAACGCCACCGCTCTGGGGCATTGGACTGGTAGAACGCGTCAACGAGCATACCTATTTCCTTCACGATGGAAGAGCGCGAAGCCTTAAAGAGGCGATTCTCTGGCACGGAGGCGAAGCCGCCACTGCACGGGATGCCTTCAAGAACCTTCCGCAAACAGATAGAGAAGCGCTGATTCGATTTCTGGAGTCCTTGTAATGACGGTTCCAGCAACAATCGACGTTCCACTGATGTGCTCGGCTAAGCCAGGGAATTTCAAGGCGATAAGGTCGCTTCGAATGGAGAGCGCTGCTGCACAGGAGGCAGAAAGGATGGAAATCAAGAGCGCTGCTCCAATGCGGGCCATGGCCCTGTTGATTGCCTGCCTGTCGCTGTTTTCTCTGGGTTGCGGTCCGGATAATGTGAACCTGGCACAAACTCTGGTGGCTGCGGGAGAGTCTAGCAACCAGGAAATTCTGGAAAACATAGGCCAAAAATTGATACCGGCCGCGTATCTGGATGTCTTAAACGCCTCGGTATCCTTGGAGCAGGCAGCGACGACATTTCAGGCAAGTCCAGGCACTGCGAATTTGCAGGTTCTGCGCGATAGATGGCTTGCGACGGCCAAAAAGATCAAAGAAGTGGAAGGGGTGTACTTCGGACCCTCCGGTTCCCTATTTCTGGATGCCAACCTTGATCCTGGAATGCGCGGCTATTCCGTATGTAACCGGACTTCGGACTGCGCCACCAGCGTCGACAGCATCATCGCAGGAGCTTCCACAATTTCCACAACAAGTGTGGGCAATCAGGGAGTGGGCGTTCGAGGTATTACCGCTATAGAGTATCTGATATTCGACGATGGATCCGGGAATTCTTCTCTCTCCAACGTTAGCGCAGCGCTCACTGGCCGTCGCCTACAGTATCTGGTGGCGGCCTGCGGCGATCTGGTAAATACTGCCGGCCAGCTCTACAATAACTGGGATCCGGCCGGCCAGAACTTCGGACGTCAAATTGCCCGGGCAGGAGCCGGCAGCAATGTCTATTCCCGACAACTGGATGCTATTTCGGCCATTATTTCCGCCCTGCTTACCATTTCCGAGAATCTGCAGGACACAAAGATAGGCTTCCCGGCCGGTCTCAGCGCAAAGTCCGGGGGCACCACCCATCCCGATTCCGTGGAGTATCCATATAGCAATGCATCTCTGGAAGCTATTGAAGCATCCGTTCTTGCATTGCGCCTGATCTACACTGGCTCCGAGGATCCCGAGGAAAGGGCCGCAGGCCTGGACGACCTTGTGGCTGCTCAGAATCCGGATCTGAACGAAGACATAAAGAATCAGATCGAAAAGGTTCTCGAGCGAGTGAGCGAAATTCGAAACGCTAGCGGCACCCTTAGAGCGGCCATTGCAGGAAACCCGGCCTCGGTAACGTCGTTGCACAACGAAGTGCGAAACCTCCGCATTCTTCTGGCCACGGATCTGGTATCTTCTACCGGGGCCTCACCCGGAGTAGGAACAAACGATGGGGACTGACAATAGCTCTGGAGCGACGCTCGTCGATCTTGCAGTAAATGGAGTAAAGAATCTGGTCCCGGGGCACCATGGGAACCCGGCGAAGCTGGTGATACCGGCAAGAATCGGGCAGTGGCGATGACAGCGAATCGAGCATCGGATTATCTGTGGTCTACTGTGGACGCACGGCCTTTCCTGCTATTTCGCGCACTATGGGGCCTGATTCTGTTCTTTCTCCCGCTTCGCTATTTCCTGCATGGTTGGATACAGGAATACTTTTATCGGCCACAATTCTTCTTTTCTTTCATTGATACTTCCTGGTACGGACCTCTGCCCTGGCCGGGAATGTATGTGGTTTTTGGATTTTTGTGTCTTCTGGGGCTGTCGGTGGCAATTGGCTATCGGTATCGCATTGCATCGCTTCTTTACGCCTTGCTTTTCTTCTACTTCCATTCCCTGGATAAGACAATCTATTTGAATCACTACTACCTGGTTTTTCTTCTTACCGGACTACTGGCTTTCTTGCCGCCTCCGCAGAGACTGCGCGGGCCGACTTCTATGGAAAGCGGTGCAGAGGTTGCACATTTCGACAAAATGCTCATTGCAGGACCTACAGGTTTGGAGTCGATGGTAATCCCTCGACTTGCGCTGATTTCGATCCAGGTTCTCATCGCTATCGTCTATTTCTATGCTGCGCTCGCCAAAATGCGATCCGACTGGCTTTTCGATGCCATGCCGCTACGCATCTGGCTCCCCGCAAGAGTGGACTCCCTGCCCGCCGGGCATTGGCTCTCCATTCCTGCCGTGGCCTGGTTCTTTGCCTGGGGAGGACTACTCTTTGATGGGCTGATTCCTTTCTTTCTCTTCTGGAAACGAAGCGCAAAGATTGCCTTTGCTGCGGTGATCCTGTTTCACGTTACCACGGCCCTTCTGTTTCGCATCGGAATGTTTCCCTGGATAATGATAGCCGCCAACACAATCTTTCTGGGACCGCTATTGGCATTGCCGGATGGCTTCTATGGTAAGGTCCTGGGGCGCTTCGTCGGAGTGCGCGGAGAGGAAGACGATTTCACAGTGGCAGAGAAAAAAGCTGTCCGGGAGCCGCCCGCGACGTTCCATACATTGAGACGGAACTGGCCATGGAGCAAGAGAAAAGATATCAGGAGCTCGGCTTTCGGGCGAGGGTTTCTTCTAGCATTTCTTCTGGGCTTCTTTATTTTCCAGATCGTCGCTCCGGCTCGCCGCTTCTTCTATCCGGGCAAAACCACATGGAATGAGTACGGATTTCGCTTCTCCTGGCAGGTCATGGTCATGCAGAAATCCGGACTCTGCGAATTCACAATACTTCAAGGTGACCGTCAGCTAACTCTGGATCCTTCCGAAATACTCACCCCGTACCAGGAACTGATGATGTCCACCCAGCCCGACATGATTCTCCAATTCGGGCAGTACCTGTCCAGGAGATTTGGCGCAGGCCAGTCATCCGGCGCAGCTCCGGTCTTCGCTCGTTGTCTTGTTTCTCTGAATGGCAGACCCCATCAATCGTTGATCCGCTCCGATCTGGATCTCTCGGATCCCAATACAAAGGTAGAAGACATCATCGTTCCTTTCTTGCAGGCAACGAAGTAATCTACGAGGTCGGTATTGGCGTTCGGCATCGGAACACCGTTTTCGGTTGGCCCGCTCTTTTCAACGTTTGCAGCCCGGTTCTAATCGGACGGTCTTCGCTCATCTCTGGCAGAAGGAAACTAGCTCTGCAAAAAGCCAAGTAGCTCCGCTGCAAACTCCTGCGGTCTTTCTTCATGACAGAAATGCCCGGCATCCAATTCCACAAGAGAGCCGCGCGGAAATGGGACTTCGAATCCATGCACATAATCCATGTTAATCACTGGATCTTTATTTCCGTAAAGAAGCAATGTTGGCATTTCGAATCGATGCTTTCGCAGAGTAAGCCATCGCCGAGTATCGTAAGGAAGGGTCCTGTACCAGTACGATGCGGCAGCGGGCGTACCCTGGATTCTGTAGCAGTCGATGCTCTGCTGAATAGACTCCTCTGGAATGGCAGGAACGCTTTCGGGAGAACGCAAGAAGTATCTTAAGAATGCCTCTTCGTTTCCAGGAACCAGCTTTGCCGGAAGATCGGTTTGCTGAAAGCTCTGGTACCAGTCCACGTCAAAGATACCCTGCTTCGCCTCCCTTCCCTTTCGCAGTCCATCCAGGTGTGTAATGAGCGAAATATTACTGATTACCAGCTTCCTTACTTTCTCCGGCCACTGAATGGCCATTTCCTGGGCCACCACGCCACCCCAGTCATGACCCACCAGATCAAAGCTCGGGATTTGCAGTTGATCAAGAAGCTCCTTAACTTCGGAGGCCATGGTTTGCTTCTTATAGGTTTTCCAGTCCAGGGATCGAGAACTGTGTCCCAGGCCTTTTAGATCCACACAGAGGATGGAACGAGAGAAACCGGTAGCAAGAAGCGAGTCCACAACACCTTGCCAGCTATGCGAACCTTCGGGCCATCCATGCAATAGGACTAGAGGGATTTCGGTCAGGGTCGCCGAATGGAGGGCGCCTCCGCCGGATTTCTGCAGCTCCGGAGGATTCTGATGAAGGTAGGTTAGCGTTACCGAACCGATGGTTGCCGATTTCTTGTTTTCCGGGATTCGCATCTCGTTTTTCTGCCCTGGCGGATCAGCGAATCAAGAATAATTCATTGGCCTATTTCCAACGTAGGCAGAAGCCCGGGTTCAGGCATCTGAGGACAGCGATCCGAGGTCCGAAGTCCGAGGTCCGAAGCCTCGGGTTCGAACTCCGGAGTCAGGTTTCTGCGGGTAGAGTGCAGACATACTTTTTACTCATTCCCGGGGTTTCCCGGAAGTCCGGTCATCACTTTCTTTTTCGACGGACCCGAAAAAATTTTGACGAATTTGAGGAAGTAACGTCCATTCGATAAGCGTACGAGGGCCTCAGCAGAACAGAGAGCAACCGACATGATAGGAGCAGAGGATTCCTTTTCGCGAAAGCATTATCGGA
>JAGRNE010000390.1 GCA_020440915.1 Leptospiraceae bacterium
TCCGGAACCCAGAAATAAGACCTTTATGGAATCACTTCTGAACGCGGAAATGTGGATGGAGGCTGCGGGTCAGGTATTCTTCTCTTTATCCGTTGGATTTGGAGTGATCATTACCTACTCCAGCTATGTGCGTAGAAATGAAGATGTAGTACTCTCCGGTACTACATCCGCTTCCGGTAACATCTTCGCCGAAGTGGCGCTGGGCGGATTGATTACCATTCCTGCAGCTTTCATCTTTCTGGGGCCGGCCGGAATCAGCGATTCCACCTTTGCCCTGGGATTCGAGACCCTGCCCCAGGTATTTCAGGCCATGCCGGTGGGTAATTTCTTTGGCTTTGTCTGGTTCTTTTTGCTCTTTCTGGCAGCCATAACCAGTTCTCTTTCCATGCTGCAGCCTGCCATTGCCTTCTTCGAGGAAGGTCTGGGACTGGAACGCAAGACTTCGGTAACCTTTCTGGGGCTGATTACCTTGCTTGGAACGGGCTTTGTAGCATTCTTCAGCGATGGAAACCGGGGCCTGGGATATATGGATTTCTGGGTCGGCACCTTTGCCATCTATCTGCTGGCTCTGCTTCAGGTGCTGGTAGGCGCCTGGGTATTTGGCGCCGAAAAAGCCATCGATGAAGCCAACCGCGGTTCCTACATGAAGCTGCCTCGCTGGGTGGGATGGATCTGGCGATATGTTTCTCCGGCTTTTCTGATTGGAGTGTTTGTGCTCTGGGTGCAGCAGGAACTCCCAAAAAAGATGGAAGCCCTGGAAAAGGACGTTACCATGCAGTTGACGGTAACATTTCTCATTGTTCTATCCCTGTTTTTCCTTGTACTGATTTCGGCTGCCCTGCGCCGGTGGAAAAAGCAGGAAAAGGAGGATCTATGACAGTAGGCGGCTGGATAGTAATGACACTTTCCGTGGGTTTTGTTACGGCGCTGTTTGGAACAACATTGTTCATGATTCTGCGCAAGAAACCGGATCCCACAGAACACATGCATTCTACTATGGAAGAAACTCCAGACATGGAGGAGCCCTAGGCATTGAACCGTCAGAGGGAGCGGCGCATTGGGCCTGAAAGGTCCGCTACCGCACCCATCCCGATGGACCGAGCCCCGAAATTTTGGGCGGCATGTTTTCCGACAGGAGAAAAAACGGCTTATGAGTGAATCCATATCCCTGGAAACCATGGATGGAGGGCAGATTGCTGTTCTTTATCTGAACAACCCGGACACAAAGAACTCCATGACCCTGGAGATGGGTCTGAGCTTTCACCGAGAATTGCACCGTCTGGCCGCCATGGATCCCATGCCCAGAGCTCTGATCATTACTGGCAAGAACGGCCTGTTCTCTAGCGGGGGCGACCTGAAGCTGCTCCGTTCATTTATGGAGAAAACGCGGAAGGACAACGAAGACTTCATGGAATCCTTCTATCAGCTCTTTCTCGAGGTCCGCAACATGCCTTTTCCGGTTCTGGCGGCCGTAAATGGTCATGCCATCGGGGCCAGTCTGGCCCTGGCACTGGCCTGCGATCTCCGCTATTTTGTGCCGGAGGGTAAATACGCTTTTAACTTCGTTCGCATTGGTATTCATCCAGGGATGGGTTCTAGCTTCCTTGCGCGCTCGGTGGTCGGCCTGCATAGGGCCCAGGAATTATTGTTCACCGGACGACAGATTAGCGGCGAAGAGGCCCTGCGAATTGGACTTTGCCATGGACTACATTCTCCGGACGAGGTTCTGGATCGGACTCTGGAAGTAGCGCGTGAAATAGCCAGCGCCGCTCCACGGGCGGTGCGAGCTCTGAAGCAGGGTCTGTACCGAAATTCAAACCTGTCGGAGACTCTAAAGTACGAAGCCCAGAGTCAGGCAGAAAACTATCTTACGGAAGACTTTCGCGAAGCCATGGATTCTATTCAGGAAAAACGCAAACCAGAGTACAGGGACAAGTAGCAGCCCGGAGCATGGAGTAACAATGGACTGATCAAGACCGTCACCCCTGTTAACAATGATCTCGCATTATTTGGCCTAAAATGAAAAAGCTCTCCGCCGCCATCATCACCTTCAACGAAGAAAGCAATATTCGAGCCTGTATTGAATCATGCCTACCCGTGGCGGATGAAATCCTAATACTGGACTCGCACAGCACCGATGGCACAGAAGCGATCGCAAAGTCCTACGATAGAGTGCGATTCGAGAAGAGGGATTTTGACGGACACATCGAGCAGAAGAATGCTGCCATTGAGCGATGCAGCCATGAATGG